>NZ_JFDP01000036.1 GCF_000731915.1 Ureaplasma diversum NCTC 246 | reverse complement strand
TAACTTTATGAATCAATCGTCTCTTTTAATGAGTACGGGCGAACAATATGATTTATATAAAGCATATTTAGAATATCTAGTTCAACTAGCTAATTTAAACTTACATCAAATCCAAGAAAAAACTGAAAACAATAAAACAGTGTCTAAAGAAGAACAATATCTAAAGAAGCTAGGTACTACAATTGGTAAATTAGAAAAGTTAGAAGAACTTGCTCTTAAAACTTTACAAGCAAACCATATTCTAGGTTTTAGTGCGGCAACACATACTAATCCTAATCTTCAATTATTTGCAGGTAATACACATTTAACAACACCAACAAACTTAAGAGCATTTTATATGTGAACTGCTAATTTATATAATAAATTCATTCAACCATTGTTATATAAACTAGAAACACCAATTTGGAAAACAAACCAAAAGTTCGAAGATACTTTTGAATCTAATGATAAAGAAAAGAAGATTATGAACTTTATCTGAGAAAACCTTAAGCACACAGAACAGGATGATGTAATACTACCAAAAGTAATTACAGATGAATGACAATTAAACAGAGATTACAAACACATTCTTAAAAAATTACTTAATCCTAAAAATAAAAATAATTAAAAGTAATTTTTTAATAATATTTGCTAATTTATAATATTAATCAATTTAAAGATAATTTCTAATTACAAAGGACTTAACTATGGCTATCGTATCAGAACCATTAACAATTGCTAAATGGTTTTTAAATAAACAACCAATGACTCTTAAAAAACTTCAAACATTAATGTTTTATTCATATGGTAATTATTTATTATTTAATAATCAACACCGTTGATTAAGTGAGAAGTTATTTAATGAAAAAATAATTCTTAAAAACGGTTCTATATTTATTAAATCTGTAGCTGATTATTATCAAAAATATGGTTCTGATGTTATAAGAAGTAAGAAAACAATTGATAAAAAATTATTGAATAAACAAGCTGAAGTACAACTAGAAGTGATTCTTGAAGAGACACCACTTAATAATGGTATGTACGATTCAATTTGAAATTCACATAAAAGAAAAATTCTAGAACTAAGTCCTAATATGATTGGTTTAGATGAAGATTCATTAGAATTAAATGATGGATTAATACACAAGGTTTTTCTTGAAAATTATCAAGCTATGATGAAAAGCAAACAAAAAGTTAAGTAGTTAATACTTATTAATTAATATTTACTATTTTAATGATCTGTATAATCAAAAATACCCCCTTTGATTAGAGGGTATTTTTTAGTGTTAATTTAAGTAATTGATAAACTTAAGATTTGAGTGGTTAGTTTTTTGAAAGGGGACTATATATTTTCAGGGAAATGTTTTCTGGTTAGTAAATTGATGCCCTTAAAATCTCCATTTAATCACAATTTACTTATTTCATAAACTCCCTTTTTATCGAAAGGTTCATAACTATCAATTTTCAACTGTAGGGTTGTCTTATCAATAGTTTCTTTTCTATATATACCTAATGTTGATACTTCTTTTGTTGTTCCGTCTGGATACTTGAAATTCATTAATCAAGTTCTTGTTGCTTTATAATCGAATATATCTTCTGAAGTAATTTTTAAAGTTATAACTAATGATACTAAATTAAATTTATCACCTTTTGAATTAACATATGGAACTTTTTCTATTTTTAAATCTTTTACAATTGTTCCTGTAACTTGACCAATTGCATTAACTAAAATATCTTCAACTTCTTGAACAGTTGTTGCTTGATCTATTTTAGTTATAACTTCATCAGGATTTTTAAGAGGAGTTAAATTAACATCCTTTTCAACTTTCTTTAACTCTGCAATTATTGCTTTAGCATTGTCTTTGCTAGCTTTTAGTAATTTTTGATTTAAATCTTCTTCTGATGTTGATTTTTTAACTTCTTCCTTAAGTTGTGATTTTTGATTTTCAGGGATATTTAAAAATGATTCAGCAAGTAAAATGCCATTATTTAATTTTTTAGCTTTTTCAAGTTGCATTTCTACTTCTTGAACTGAAGTACCTACTTCAATTTGCTTTTTGATTTTTTCTTTATCTTCATCAGGTAAACCTTTTAAATAATCAACTCGTTCACTAGCAGATGATTTTTTATTTTTGAGTTCATCATTTTGTTTAGTAGCATTCGCTAAAATCGATTCAACTTCTTCATTAGATTTAGCTTTTTCAACTTGGTTTTTAAATTCAACTTTTTGTTCATTAGTTAATTCACTCAAACCATCAATTTGAGTTTTGCATTAGCTTTGTTTTGAATTAATAAATTTGCTTTATTTTGCTCATTAGCATTAGCTAAAATTGTAGCCACTTCATCACTTGAATTCGCCTTATCAAGTTGGTTAGAATAGTTAGTTTTTTTGATCTTCATTTAAATGACCTAAATTATTAATTTCACTTTTAGCGTCAACTATCTCTTGTTTTAGTTGTTTTAACAGCTCTAGCTTATTTTCTTTATTTATTTGATTCCGATCATTTGCTTTTTGAAGAATTGAATCAACTACTTCTTCAGATTCTGATTTATTAATATCAACTAAAAAACGTGATTTTTCTTCTTCTGTCAAATCAGCTAGTGTATTAATATGTTAAACTGCACTTTGTTTCTTAGTTGCTAATGCAGCTTCTTTTGCTTCTTTAGCAACTTTATTTGAATTATTTGTTGATTTGCTTTATTAAAAAGTTCATCAGCTTCTTCTAAAGATTGAGCGTTACTAATATCTGTAGTAAATTTAGTAACTTCATCAGAACTTAAATACATTAATTCATTAATCTTTGTATTTAATTCACTTTTCTTAGTTCGAAGTTTAACTTCTTGATATGTAATGCTATTTTGTTTATTAACTGTTACACCAACAGTTGCACCAATTATTGCAGAAGCTAAAATAAATCCACTAACTCCTATAATTATTGGTTTTTTACTTTTTAGTTTACTCATATAAAATACCTCTATATTTAAGACTATTGAGTATTAGATTAGTATTTGATAGGGTTTTAAATATTGTTAATTTATAAGATATTTCACTTTTTAATGAGTAAAAAATGGATTTTTTGATTTTGGTTGTTCCTAAATCAAGTAGAATCCATTTATTTTTTTGGTGTAAAAATAAGGGGGTACTAAAATAATATTATTTTAGAGAGAGTTTGTGTATTTTTACAAGACGCATTAAATCCACTTTATTGATTAATAATTCGAATATATAATCTTATTTGTAGTCAACAGTTCCATCTGTTTTTGTTCCGTTGAATTTAAGTGTTTTACCTTTTAAGTCTACAATGTGATATTCTTGGTCTATTTCTAAGATGATTTTATCTATTTCAACATCTTGTTCCATATTCTTTCTTCCCTTTATCGAAGCTTCAAAATCAATTTTAGTTTCAGTGTTTCTAAAAACATCATTTTCAATATGGTTTACAATAATTGGATCAAAATAAACTATATCGTTTTTAGAATTTTTGATAATTAACTTAGCTGTTGGATTAGTTGTGAATCTTGTGTTTATATTTTTTCCAGTTATTAATAAAAGTAAATTTTTAATATTATGAACTAAACTAGCTTGGTATTGTAATTTTGTAACTTCTAGTTTATTTTCAGTTTCATTAGCCTTATTAACTTTTTCAATATGTTTCTTAGCATTTGTTAATGCATTTTCTAGTTTTTCTTTAGCTTCGTTATATTTGAATGAGTTTTGACTTGAACTTTCTTTAACTAATTCATCAATAGATTTAATATCTTTTTGTAGTTGAGTTTTACCATCTATATATTTTTGATCATTTAGTGAATCGGTTAGATAAGTTGTTGTCAATGTTCTTTGATTATTGAATGCTTTCATAGCATCATCTTTAGCTTTTTGATTTGCTTGGTTAGCTTGTTCTGAGATAGTATCAACATCTTCTTTTGATGTAGCAGAATTAATTTTGTTCTTAAATTCTGTTTTTTGTTGTTCAGTCAAACTAGTTAATGCATCAATTTCAGAACTAGAAGTATTTTTCTTTTCAACTAATTCCTTCTCTTTTTTTGCTTTATTTTGGTTGTTTAGTTGATTTGCTTGTTCTAGAACTTTATTAATATCTTCTTGACTAGATGAATTAGCAATTTGTTCTTTAAACTTATTCTTATCATTGTCTGATAAATCTGCTAGTTGATCAACTTGGTTATTAGCTTCAATTTTCTTGCTGTTTGCTTGTTGTTGTAAAAGTAATCTCTTACTCGTCTTATTAGTTTGAACAAGAGTTTTAGCTTTTTCTAAAACAGCTTCAGCCTTTTGTGTTGAATCAGCAGCTTCAACTTCTTTTAAAAGAGCTGTTTTTTGTTCTGGTGTTAAGTCAGCTAAATCATTAATTTGATTCTTAACTTCAGTCTTCTTAGATGCTAATTGAGCTTGATTAGCTTTAACTAAAGCCGTTTGAACTTTTTGTTCAGAATCAGCTTCATCTATTTCTTTTAAAAGTAACTCTTTTTGTTGGTTATTTAAACTAACCAATCCACTAACTTGATTTTTAGCATCATTCTTAGATTTTATTAATTGAGCTTGTTGGTTTGCTTTATTAGTAGAACTAGTTTGAGCCGCTTTAGTTAAAATCTCATCAACTTCTTGAACTGATCTTGCTTCATTCACTTCTTTGTTAAATTTATTTACTTCTTCAGGTTTTAAACTACTTAAACCATTAATCTTATTAACTGTTTCAGTTTTCTTAGCTAAAAGTTCAGATTCTACTCTTCTATCATTTGCTTGTTTATTAACAGCAACCCCTGCTACTACTCCTGTAATAGTTGAAGCAGCTATAAATCCACCTACTCCGATTAGTATTCCTTTTTTTTTGCTTTTGCTATTTAGTTTACTCATCTAAATTACCTCTTATTTATTCCTTTAAACTAAGAGTTAGTAGCTCAAATAACTCTCTGATTAAAGCTTCAAAAAATAGGTAAATTATAAAAATTCACTTTTGTTTTGCAAAAAAAAAAAAAGACCATTTATCAATTAATTGTTCCGCTTAAGTAGAATAAAAAGCTTTTAGATTTATTAGATAAATGATGATATTAATCAAACCAATCCCTTATTAAAATCACTTGCTAACATACTAATAAAACAAAAAACTCCACCCCATTTAATGAGATGAAGTTTGTTTGTAAAATTAATTAGTGCTTACGCATTTCATTTTAAACGTGCACCGTTTTTATCACGGAAACGCCCTAGTATGATTTTAATGAAATCAACTAAAGCTCCGATTCCTAATAAACCACCTGTAAGTAATCATAAAATACCAGTTCCAATTTTACCTACATAGAATCGGCGAATTCCTAATCCACCAACAAAGAAAACTAGTAACAATGCTACAAGGTTAGATTTATTAGAAACTACTTCATTATTTGGTGTAACAACTACTGTGTTCATATAAACTCCTATTTATTGTCAATATAAGTATTTAGATTGATTATATTAGTTGTGTAGATATACACATCTATAACCATTTTAAATACTCTTATTAATATACTATTTTTCTTATTAAAATAGTTAATAAAAATTAAAATAAGGTACATTTTTAACAAAATAACTTGTTTTTTAAAAAAATAATTTAATTTTTAAATTTTATCTTCTAGGAACTAAAAATAAATTAAATTAGACATTTTAACCCCTTTTTAGTTAACAACCCCATCATAAACTAATCAACCATTAACAATACTAAACCAACTACCTTAACCGATTCACTTAATAATTTTTCTTTGTAAACAAACAAAAAACCTATATCTCTAGTTAATCTAAAAACATAGGTTCTTTTTTTTAATATAGTTAAATTTATACAATAGTGATTTGATCTACATCAAGTGTTTTATCTAAATGTTTATTATCAACATTGATTTCAACTGTTTCATTAAGTATTCCATTATGATGAATTGATTTTAAATTAGTAGCTACTTCTTGATCTAAGATGATCATACTTAAATTATCAAAATCTTGTTTCATTACTTTTTGTAATTCAGCTAATTTAGTATCATCAATATCAATTACCATAATAACATTCATTTCTTTAAGACCTGAGTAAATATAATTCATTAATCTTAATAAACCATAATCAACATTCATATTAAATATAAATCGATGATTAAATTCTTTTACTCCAGGTATTAATTTCACTTCTCTTTTAAGAATAAATTTAAAAGAGTTGATTTTATTCATTCTTGCTACTAAGTATTCTTCAACACTCATTTTATTAGTTCTTGGTCTAATCTTTTTAACCATATAGATATATAAGAAACTAAAGAACATAAAAAACATGGTTATACAAAGGGGTGCAATAACACTTGAATCACTAAATTGTTTTTGCCAAATACTTGCTATTTTATCTAAAGTATCAGCATCAGGAGTTTTAGATGAAAATGGATCACTAAAAGTTCCCCTAATTTGTTTAACTGTTAGAATAGTAGCTTCAATAATTGGTTTAGCTACTCCTGCAAAAATACAAGCAAACAATCCTACAATACATAATCAAAAAAAGATTTCTACTAATCATTCTTTTCAAGATCGTTTTGCTTTTGATATATCTGGATTTAATTTATAGTTAGTTGTTTGAAACCATCAGTTCATAAACAAAAACAATGGTCTTGATTTATATCTAATATGAGCATCAAAACTTTGTCTTACAATTGATAAATACCTTTCATTACTAAATAAAGGTCCACTATCATGTAAGATCTTAGTGTCAAATTTTCGCATCTGATCATACGATTTATTGATAATTAAAATAGTTTTCATTTATACTCATCCTTTAGCTATTATTTTACAAGATTTAGCTATATCTTTGACTAAATGCAACAAAATGACTTATTTTTTGTAATATATAAAGATATTAATAAGCTATGAAAAACATTTTAAATATTTACAAACCAGTTGATTGAACATCAAATGATGTTGTTCAAAAAGTTAAAAAACTAATTAAAGCCAACAAGGTTGGTCATGCAGGAACACTAGATCCAAATGCAGATGGTGTTTTAGTTTTAGGTATTAATGAAGCTACTAAACAATTAAACCAATTACTTTTAGATAATAAACAATACTTAGCTACGATCCAATTTAATACAGCTACAGATACATATGATGTAACTGGTACAATCATTCAAACTGATAATACAATAATCAAATTAGAAGATATTAAAAAAGCATTAGAAGAATTTAAAACAAACCAATACTACCAAACCCCACCAGCTTATAGTGCTATTAAAATCAATGGACTTAAAGCTTATGATTTAGCTCGTAAAAAGATTGATGTTAAACTAGAGTCAAGATTAGTTAAATTATTAGATTATGAAATAGTTAGCTATGATCAAATTAATCAACAATTAGTTATATTAATTGATGTATCAAAAGGGTTTTATGTGCGTTCATTAGCTGTTGATTTAGCATCTAAATTAAACAGTTGTGCACACTTAGCTAAACTAACTAGAACAAGAAGTGGTAACTTTGATATAAAGGATAGTATTAAAATTGAACATGTCTACGATTTTTGAACTCAACAAAACCAATCTAAAATCAATTAAACAACTTAATTTAAAAAAGTTAGTAATTGGTTTTTTTGATGGTTTACACTTAGGTCATTTAAAACTTTTTAATTTAAATAACCATAGTGAAACTACAAACGATTATAGTGTTCTTACTTTTTATTCTATTCCACGTAAAACAAACTACTTGTTTAGTTTTAATGAACGGATCAAACAATTAGAAAAGATTGGAATCAAAAACATCTTAGTGTTTGATCTAGAAGCTAATAATATGAATGGATTTGATTTTATTAATCAATATTTAAATGAACTAAATATAGAATCAATTATAGTGGGTGAAAACTTTAGTTTTGGAAAAGATCAACTAAGTGCAACTTCTCTTAAACAACAAGCTAAAGCTAATGTCGAAATAGTACAAATCGATCAAAAATATGCTAGTTCTAAAATTAAAGCAGCAATTTTAGAAAATGATTTTAAAACAGCTAATGAATTATTAGGATTTGCTTACTATCGAACTAATCAAGTAGTATTAACTTCACAAGTTGGACGATTAATTGGATTTCCTACAGCTAATATTGAATTAGAACCTAATTTAATTAATTTAAATAGTGGTTCTTATGTAAGTAGTGTAGTTGTTGATCAAAAAACTTATTTAGGAGTAAGTTATATAGGTATTCCTAAAACAATTAAATCAAGAGTATATAGTATGATTGAAGTTCATATCTTAGATTTTAATCAAGATATTTACTACCAACCCATTCAAATTAATTTCCATCAATTTTTAGCTGTTAATCAACGCTTTAGTTGTCAAGAAAGTTTAATCGAACATATTAAAAATTGTATAGAACAAACTAAAGAATTCTTTAAAAATGAACCTAGTTTACCTATAGGTAAACATTAATTTCTTTAGTTGATTTAATGATGTAATATTTAACTAGCATATAAATATGATTTATAATAAAAATGATTTCTTAAATCAATATATAGGATAGGAAATATAGTATGTCAAAGTTTAAAAAAGTTCATAAATTATTACTTTTAGGTAGTAGTTTATTAATAAGTGCAGCTGTAGTAAGTGCAATTGCTGCAAGCTGTAATAATGAATCAAAAGGTGGCGGAAGCACTCAACCTGGAACTGGAACTCAATCTGGAACTAAAAAAGTTAAAAAGAGTAATTTAACAACAGAACAAAAACAAGCTGAATGAAAAGATAAAGCATTAAGTTATGCTGCAACTCAACAATCAGTTAACCCTGATTATGTAAATATTATTACTCAAAAACCAAATGTAGCTCTTGATCGAACTTCAGGAAGTTTAGAACAATCAGACGCTGCTTACTCATTTGGGATTGCACCGCATTTATCTCACTTTAAATGACAAGGATCAGGAAGTGCAGATTCAAGTAAGGGAACAAATGTAGTCGTTCCTCACTATTTAAGAAGTTATTATGATTCAAATATGACTAAAGGATGAGTTGGTCGTATTAATGAAAAAGGAATTCAGCAAATTGTTGAAGAAAAAATCGGCGTTTTATTCACTACAGAATCTAATGTAGAAGCTAGATATAAGAAATTAGCAGAAGATAAAACTATTGGAGCTGTTGTTGCTCAATCTCGTTCATCTGGTTTGCCATCTAAATATCCATGAGCTCATAAACCAGCATTTATGTTTGATGATAAAGCAAACAAATATTTACATGAAACAGATGATTCACACGCTGGTAACCCAAACTATTTAGTTTCACCTAACTATGGTTTAATTTACACTGGTCAAATGTTAGATAAAGTTTATGATGCTTCTAAATTTGATCCAGTTAATAAAGCAACAATTGCTGGACAAACTGGATTTACTTCTTTTGAAGCATATGCTAAAAAAGCTGCAGAAACCGCAATTGCTAAAACAAGAGAATGAACAAGAAATAACCAACAATGAAAAGATAAATCTGTTGTTGTGATGATGCCAAACCCACAAGCTGGATCAGGAATTATTTTTACAAATGATATAAAGAATGAAACTAATAAATACAATCTTGGTAATGTATTCTATGTTCAACCAGTATATCACCCATGAGTATATGGATCAATTGATCACGAATTTGTACCAGGATTAGGTGCTAAGTTCCCAACACCTAAAAAAGATCTTGACACTATGTCTAAATATGTTGATGACTATGGTTGAATTGGTGGAAAAACTCTTGTTGAACCATCAACTAAAGATACATCAAGTAAACAAGTTGCTCCAAACTTAGCTAATGCTTTTGAAAACACAACTGATAAAGTAATTTATACATATAATCAATATATGATCGAAGGGTTTGATGGAACAGATGCTACTGAAGACAAAGTAAAAGCGTTTGAAGAAGCGTTAACTAAATATATAGATGGTTTATCTGATACTGAATGAAAACAATTCAACCCAACTAAGATTCTTAAAGAAAAACCAAAGTTGGTAAGAACTTCTTTATTGTTCGTAAAGACGACTGATATGATGGAAGCTATGGATTCTTAGGTCAAAAAGTAGTTGTTGATTACTTAGATAACTGAGTAAATGAAAAAGGTAATGGTAGAGGTGATGTTGATCTTGGTTTACCAACTTTAGGAACACCTAAGCCACAACATTTAGAACCTAAACACCTAAAGAAATCTAACTAAATAACATACTATTAAACAATGGTCTATAACGAATTAATTACAAAAACCAAACCTAGTTTTTATAATCGTTTTTGTGAGTTTAAAAATCGCTTTAGAATTGTATTAAGAACAAAGTGATCGATTTCGATCATTTGTTTTTTACTATTAGCTTTAGCTGCTATTATGTTTGCTTTTAATATCTTCTATAAAAAAGAAACTAGTTTTCTTTTAGATGATAAAAATGAAATCGTATTTGATGAAGCAGATAATCCAATTCTAGTTACTAAGTATTTTCGAGCTTGATCTGATATTACTAAAACTAGTGAAAGTTTAAGAATCTATTTATTCTCACCAATTGCTAAGATCTTAGTATCAATTTCAATTCCAATTGCTGGGTATGCAATTCAGATTACAACCCAGAATAAACTATCTTCTCCATCTACTCTTGGATATGTACCTGCATCAATTCTAGCTTATATTTGTACACTTGCAATTAATCCAACTAATTTCTATTTAACCTATGTTTTTGGATTTATTTTCTCTAGTTTTGTAATCCTTATTAAATTAGTATTACAACATACAGATTCAACAAATAATAAATTTAAACCAGTATTAATTGGGTTTGCAATTTCTGCATTAATTTCTACAATTGGTGTACTAATCTCTATTCTTAAACCAAACTTAGTTAATGCTTCTGTGATTTGAACAGGAGAGTTAGCTAATGCTTTTGAATGAGAGAAATTATATGTATCAGCCCCATTAATTTTAGCTTGTACATTAGTTTTCTTTATTTTAAGCCCTAAGCTTAAAATTATGCAAAAGGACTTTATTTTAGCTAAAACCTTGGGAATTAACACTAAAGCTGTTTATTGAACAGTAGCAGTTACTACAGCAATTTTATGTATTAGTACAATTACAATCTCAAGTCCTGTTTTCTTGTTAGGATTAATTATTCCTAACATTGTTAAAGTCTTCTTTGATCGACATGATCCATTATTTGTTTTTTGTGTTTGTATTATCTTCTCTTTAGCTTTGAATCAAACATCATTATTTATTTCAATTAATCATAACTTTAGTACTAACTTATTAATAGCTATTATTGCTTTTGTAGTTTTATTATTTATGATGCGAAAGCGAACTTAGGATATGAAACTAAATTGATCAAATAATAAAACTAAAGAAATCATTAATAATGGTTATTTAAAACAACGCTTTGTTAGTTTTTATAAACAAAATAAACTAGTTTATTGAATAGTAACTATTGTTTTAGTAATCTTATTTTCATTCTTAATTATGTTTACAACAGCAAAAGGAGTTGTAAGTGCAGACACTAAAACTGTTTTTAGAGTTTATTCAATAACAGTAGTACAAATTATAGTAACTGGTTTTTGTTTAGGGATTAGTGGGTATTTAATCCAAAGAATCACAAGAAACCGATTAATTGATACATCATCACTTGGAATTGGTAATGTTTGTTTAATTGGTTTATTAGGATTAGGTTTAACCTTTAATTTTGATGCTAAAGGATCAACTATTAGATTTTTAGATACTTTACCATTTATTTTTGTTTTTTGTAGTTTAGTAGCTGGACTTTGTTTATATTACTTTGCTAAAACAAGAAATAACTTTAGTAGTAATAAATTAATAGTTTGTGGGATCTTTTTAAACTTTATTAGTATTACAATAGCTATTAGTTTAAGAGCTAGATTATCATTAACAGCAGTTAACTTCTTAGATGATCGGTTAATTGCAAGTTTTGGAAAAAGATCAGATCTCGAATGAATCTTAGCTGGAAGCTTATTTAGTATTTGTCTTGTGTGATGATTGATTCGATCATTTCATTACCAAATTGTGTTAAATGAAATTAATGTTGCTAAACAATTAGGGTTAAAGGTTAAATTAATAAATTTTGAATTAATTGCAATTGCAAGTATATTAACTGCTATTGCTTACATCTTAGCTGGTAATATCTTATTCTTAGCAATTGCATCTGGTAACATTGCTTATTTAATCTTTGGTAATAAGCTAAGAAATGGTGCTTTCTTTAGTGGTTTAATTACTTCACTATTTCTTTTATTTAGTCACTTTATTTTAAATAATATAATAGGAACATTAACACCATATCTATTCCATGCTCCAATTATGACTCCATTAATTATTGCTCCAATCTTCTTAATTATTGTTTTAGTTAAAAAATAAGAAGAAATAATAGAATCATTAAAGTAAGTTCAAGTGTAAATTACACTTGGGCTTATTTTTTATAAAACAAATCCATCTTTAAATTTATATGTTATATTTCAAAAAGGTGATATTAAATGATTGGTGTGAAAAGAAGAACTTCATCTGCTTCTAAACAAGAAACAATATATTCAACTAATAGTATTAAATTTATTGATTTGTTTGCTGGAATGGGTGGGATTCGAATCGGTTTTGAAAATGGTTTAAATCAAATAGGAATAAAAACAGAATGTGTTTTTAGCTCAGAAATAAAGAAACATGCAACAGAAGCATATAAAAACAATTTTAATAATGATTACGTTTATGGGGACATCACTAAAATTAATGTTGATGATATAGCTAGCTTTGATTTCTTATTAGCTGGATTTCCGTGCCAACCATTTTCATCAGCTGGTAATAGATTAGGTTTTAAAGACACTACAGGAACATTGTTTTTTGAAATTCAAAGAATATTAGAAAATAAAAAACCATACGGCTTTTTATTAGAAAATGTTGAAGGATTAATCAATCATGATAATGGATCAACCTTAAATACGATCTTACTTACATTAAAAGAGCTAGGATATAAAGTTAGTTATAAATTAATTGATGCTTTAGATTTTGGATTAGCTCAAAGTAGAAAAAGAGTATATATAGTTGGTACTAAAGATACTGAAATTAATCTAGATAACTTTGAAGTTAAACGCACTAATTTCATTGAAATCCAAGAACATAATAAAGATAGTGTTAAAAGTGATTTTGTTCAAAAATTACTTTCACATTATCCAGTAGATCAATTATATGGAAAATCAATTAAAGATAAAAGAGGTGGGGATGATAACATCCATTCTTGAGATATTGAAATAAAAGGAATAGTATCAGCTGAACAAAAACATTTGTTAAACTTACTTCTTAAAGAAGGAAGAAAAAAGATATGAGCTGATCAAATTGGTATTAAATGAATGGATGGAATGCCATTAACCCTTTGTCAAATTAAAACCTTTTATAATCATCAACATCTAAATGAGATGTTAGATGATCTAGTCACTGAAAAGTATTTAGTATTAGAACATCCTAAACAATTAGTTAATAATAAAAGAGTATATGATATTACTAAACCAAAAGGATATAACATCATAACTGGTAAACTATCTTTTGAGTTTTCTAAAATATTAGACCCTAGAAGTTATACCCCAACCCTTGTTGCAACAGATGTTGAAAAATTAGGAGTTATTGATCATAATGGAATAAGAAGATTAACATTAAGAGAGGATTTAAGATTATTTGGTTTTCCAGAAACATATAATATAGATTTTCTTAAATATAAAAAGGAATGGATCTGCTTGGTAATACTGTTTGTATACCAGTAATTAAAAGCATATCAACAAGAATTGGTTTAGTCATAAAAGATAAGCTAAATAAGCATAAAGTAGATTAAGTTGATAAATTATTAAAAAGCTTAATAGATTAGATTTTAAGAAAAATTAGATAAAGATAAAAAACATAGACACAACTATAACATCTTATAATTGCATCTATGTTTAAGTAGCTTATGCTTATGTTTTATATAATCTGATAAGAGATAGAATTCATTTTTTAATCTAGATCTATAATGAAATACAGCTTAAGTAAGATAAGTAATAAATTCAATGACTAAGTCAATGATTATATCTTATTACATATCCTTAATTGAAGATTTTATATATTCTCTTTCTTCTTCTGATAAACCGTACTTATCAAATAGTTGTTGATCAATTTCATTTATTGATTTTGATCAGTCTATATCTGAATTATCTGTAAAATCTTGCATAGGAATCTTAGATCAGGTTTCTTTTGTTTTATTGTTTTGAGTAACCTTCTTTAAGCCTAACATCAATCTTGCAAATTTTGTTTTTATATATTTCAATAATGCATTTGATTCATTTTCATTTTCAAATCTACCAAGCGAAATAAATGTTTGGGTGTACCCAACTACAGGATGTCCAATTACAGGTGTAGATAAGACTTCTCCAAATGCACCACTTCCATTTGCTGCAGGAACAAAAACCTTATAAAATTCAAAATTATCATGCGGTTCAAGATACTTTTTATCTATGTACATATATGATCTTTCGTTTGAAATTCTTCCATATATTTGAACTGCATTAGTGAATTTATGTTTTTTAAATAATTGTATATATTCTTTAAATGCTGATGATGTAATTCTTTTTTCTTTTTTTATAACACTCTCTAGTTCAGGAAAATCTTCAAAAACATTTTTAAGATTAAATTTATTTTGAACATACATAAGAGAACTAATGTTATATTTAAAATTATTACTTTTCAGTTTAACTTTCTTGTATATTTTTCTTAGTATATTACTTGAAATAAACATTTCTATTGGCTTATAAATAAGGTTTTTATTTCGAGTGGTTATAGCAACCCCTCCTTTTATATCTACATTTTCAAAAACATCTGTAGATTTAACAGCATATTTTTCAACCCTGAAATGTTGATCATTCAATATTTTATTATTCCAATTACTAGGTGTTGAACCTACATTATTTAAAAATCTTGCTGGGGTAATAAAAATACATATATTAGAAGTAAAAAAACCTAATTCCATAAACAAATTGTATATTGAATCATCTCTGTTTCTTAAAGAGTTATTTTTTTGATATGGTGGATTGCCAACTATAGCTGTAAAATTCACTTTAGTCTCACCTACATTCACTTTATCATCAAGACTAATCTTACTAAATAATTTATCTTGTTTAATTAAGTCATTAATCCTTGCATAATCTACTTTTTTATATCTTCAATTGGACTATTAATGTCTTCTATTTCTGTTTCTTTAAAAACTCTTTACTGTAGTAGATGCCATTTTCTAAATAGCTTTGCTTTAATCTTTTCTTATTTAAATCATTTTCAGAAATTGGTTAATAGCATAATCTCTAAAATATGTTTCTTCATTTATGATGGCTTTGTTTTCGTATTGTTTCTTAAGTTCAGGAAAATACTCTCTTCATTCATTTAATCTTTTTGTTACAGATCTAAATGTATCACCAACCTTTAAATAATTGGGACTGTATTTGTACTAAAAGGGTAGATGTGTGGTTGTATGCGACCAACAATAATGTTATCTAGTGTATCTAAATCTACGATCTTATTTTTCTTCATTTGCCTCACTTCTTTTAGCTAGTATATCTTTGAAGAAAA
The DNA here is from genome assembly GCF_000731915.1 of Ureaplasma diversum NCTC 246. Taxonomy (GTDB): domain Bacteria; phylum Bacillota_I; class Bacilli_A; order Mycoplasmatales; family Mycoplasmoidaceae; genus Ureaplasma; species Ureaplasma diversum. Next base: position 3,368 of record NZ_JFDP01000036.1, on the reverse strand, counting down.
CATTTTTCCCTTCTTTTCAGTCTTTTATAACGCAGAAACCATCTTGATTTTTATTTTCTTTTAATTTCAAAAGGATAAGTTGTAAGTTTGATTCAGCAACTTTTTGATAGGGAATTGCAAAAGTTAAACCATCCATTTGTCATAAATTTCATGAAATTATAATTGCGATATTTAATAACTCGTTTTCATTTGGCTCTCTTTTAAATCTTGCTTCATAATAGTCACAATAAGATGCTAAAAGATTTGCTCTTGCTATAAGTAAACTATCTCCTTGAAATTCAAAACCGTAAGTACTTTTAAAAGCATTTTCAGTTCATTCAAGCCATTCTTGATCAGTTTTTGCATTTTCATTAACAATTCTTATTTTTCGATCAAGTATACCAATTCTGTTATCTAATTCAATAGGTACACCGCTAACAGCATCATAACGACTTGCTAAATATGGAGCTTCTCCACATGTTATTTCAAGTATGTTTTCATTAACATACTGTTTTCATGTTTTTCCTTTTGGAAACTGTATTCTTTCAGTGATAGTTTCTCAAGTTTTTTCTTTTTGAATATTGAAAACTTTTTCTCTATCAAATCACGCTTTATCTACTAAATTATTTTGGATATTACATACTCAACTAGGGGTAAAGACCTCTGCTTTTTGTTCAGTTCGCTTGTTTTGATTTTGCTTAGTTTTTAATATTCTTGGTTGAATAAGATTGCGATTTTCTCCAGTAATTAGATCAAAAAGAATAGGAAAATGTGATCCATACTCTTTTCCTATATATTCATAATCATTTGTTCCCTATATGATATTGCTATTAGTAGTTCTATCAATAAGAAGAGTTTCTAAGATTTTTTTACTTCATTTTTCTTCATCTACATCAATTGTAAACGCCATTTATCTATCTTCCTTAACGCTTCTATCAATCCCAACTAGATCACCAATATCTGATTTTAATTCATTACAAATTTTTCATAAGATTTCCATATTAACTGGTTCACCTTTTGACATTTTTGCAACTGTTGATGGAGAAATCCCTGTTTTTTCCATTAAATCCTTCTTAATCATATTTTTATCTATGAGCAACTTCCACAATCCATTATAATTAAATTTCATTTTTAATAGTCCTAACTTTTAATATGCGTATTTTACATATGTTAAATTATAACATAATAACAACTTTATTTATATTATGCTATTAGAAAAATACAAGGTTAGATGAAGGTTAAACCTAGATTTATTAATTCTTAAAATATAAGCAAGTTATAAATAAGAATACAGAAAATCACTAAAAGATCAAAAAGCTTTTGAAACACTACATAAAGTGATTAATAATAAAAAAACTCTATATCTTTTTTTCAACCTCTTTAACCCTTTAATAATTAAATCAATTGATTAATTAAGAAATGATTTAATTTAGCTTTATAAGCTAAGCTAAAAGCAACTATAAAACCATATCAAATTGCTTTTATTATATAATTAAGTATTACATTATCTTTTATTAAGAAGGTTAAGAATGAATAATAATAGTAATAACAATACTACTAATTCAAACACTAATAGTTCAACTAATAGTATTGGATCAGCACAACGTGATGAACTACATAAAAACATCTGAGCAATTGCAGATGAAGTAAGAGGAGCTGTTGATGGGTGAGACTTTAAACAATATGTATTAGGGATCTTATTCTATCGATTTATTTCAGAAAACATTACCACATATTTTAATAAAGCTGAACATGCTGCAGGTAATTTAGATTTTAATTATGCAAACATATCAGATGAACAAGCTAAAGAATTATTTGAACCAGGAACAGTTGATGAAAAAGGATTCTTTATTAAACCAAGTGAATTGTTTTGTAATGTTGCTAAAGAAGCAGAAAAAAATCAAAATTTAAATGTTGATTTAGACACAATCTTTAAAAACGTTGAAAAAAGTGCAATTGGTCACCCTTCTGAAAGTAATATAAAAGGATTGTTTGATGATATTGATACAACATCAAACCGTCTTGGTCATACTGTTAGTCAAAAGAATGATAGATTAGCTAAGATCTTAAAAGGAATAGCTAATATTAAATACGAAAATTTAGAAGACAATGAAATTGATACACTTGGTGATGCATATGAGTTTTTAATTTCAAACTATGCATCAAATGCTGGAAAATCTGGAGGAGAGTTTTTCACCCCACAAAGTGTTTCTAAATTATTAGCTAAATTAGCTGTTCAAAACAAAGAAACAATTAATAAAGTTTATGACCCAACTTGTGGAAGTGGATCATTACTTTTACAAGTTAGTAAACAATTTAACAAACAAATTGAACAAGGGTTCTTTGGTCAGGAAATTAACCAAACAACATATAACTTAGCAAGAATGAATATGTTCTTACATAATGTTAACTATGACCATTTTTCAATTAAGTGTGGTGATACTTTATTAGATCCATTACATAACAATGACAAACCATTTGATGTTATTGTTTCAAACCCACCTTATTCAATTAAATGAATTGGTGATAATAATCCAGCCTTAACTAATGACCTAAGATTTGCACCCCCTGGTGTATTAGCTCCTAAATCTTATGCAGATTATGCTTTTATTTTACATTCATATTACTACTTATCATCTAGAGGAACTGCAGCAATTGTATGTTTCCCTGGAATCTTTTATCGTTTAAATGCTGAACTTAAGATCCGTCAATACTTAATTAAAGTAAATGCAATTGACTGTGTGATCCAACTTCCACCAAACCTATTCTTTGGTACATCAATTGCTACTTGTGTACTTGTACTTGCTAAAAACAAAAAAGATAATAATGTACTATTCATTGATGCATCAAATGAATTTGTAAAAGAAACTAATAACAACATCTTATCTGAAGAAAATATTTTAAAAATTGTTGATGCATACAACAAGCGTGAAGATATTGCTCATTTTAGTAGAAATGTATCTGAAAATGAAATTGTTGAAAATGGATATAATCTCTCTGTATCAACTTATGTTGAAAAAGAAGATACAAATGAAAAGATTGATATTGAAGTATTAAATCAACAAATTGATGAAATCATTAAGAAGATTGATGATTTAAGAGTTGCAATTAATCAAATTACTAAACAACTTCAAAATCACTAATTAATAATCGTATATAGTAATAAAGGAAGTATTTATTACTAAGGTTATTTAATGTTTATGTGTTAGTTATGTACAGAACTAACTATTTAAGGATTTAATATATTATCTTAATAAATAGGATTGGTTTATAAGTGTTAGGTTTTAAAGCATAAGAAGTAGGGATAGCTGATGGAGAATATACTTGAGTTGATTAAGAATGAGAAGGTAGAGTGGAAGAGATTAGGGGATGTTTGTGAGTTTAAAAAC
>NZ_JFDP01000035.1 GCF_000731915.1 Ureaplasma diversum NCTC 246 | reverse complement strand
AAACTGCTACATCTTCAGCTAAGTTCAAAGAAGCATGAGATGCAGCTAAACCTGAAGACCGAGTTAAACTAATTAAGATGGCAATCGAACCAGCTGGTAGACTTAATGATAAGTCAATTAATGAATATGGATATAATGCAATAAGTCTTTTCTATCAAGATAATGGGATTTCTATCCCAAATATAAATGATTATAATGAAAAAGAACAAAAACCAACTAATTCTATACCTGTAGAAACAAAACAAATTGTTCCACTAGAATCAATATCTTCATTAATTATAAATCCTGAACCTAGAAAAAATGAACAAGCAAAGATCGGACCTGATTATACTTTAGAATTAAATAATAGAAATTCTCATTTTATAAATTTAATGGTTGATCCGTATAAAGCGTTTGAAATGCTTGCTAAAAATTTAGATAAAGCAGGTTATAAAATTCAGAATCATAAACCTTTAAAAGATGAAAGATTTAATTCATTTGAAGAATATGCAAAACATATTAATAATAAAATAAAAGAATATGTGAAAGCTGTTGCTAACTTACCAAGAATTAAAAGTTTACGTGAAGGTTATACAAATGTCTTATTTGCTGAAACAGCTGAAAAACTGGACATATCAGATCATGGAACATTAACTTTATATTACTTCCAACAACCAACTCTTTTCCCGATTTTGTATGCAAAACCAGACTCAGAAACACCAGGTTTTGGTCTATTCTTTCCTAAACCAAATTCTCACAATGCTGATAAGTGATTTGATAATTGATTTGGAATTGGTGCTGCTGAAAATAATGATCCACAAGCAGGAAACAGTTGAAGAACATCTTTATATGAAGGTTATAAAAACACAGCTCATTATGTTTTCTATAATTACAACTCAAATAATTTAGCAAAAAATACTAACAAAGAAAATTTTGAAAAATTCTTCAAAGAAACAATTAAAAACGAAAAAGTTATCCCGATTGATTTCCAATTCGATTATGCAAGTATTTGAGGTCCAGTGGGGACATTACATTTTGTTGAATCTTTTGCAAAACATTTAGGTGTAACACAAGAAGATTTAGATTCAATTAAAGACAAAAAACCAAAAATCCCACAAACTCAAGAATATCTTCGAGCTCCTAATCAACCTGATAAAAAATTAGCAGTGATGTACTATAACTTGTGAGATCATATGATTATGTTAGGAATCCAACCTGATTATTCAGATAAAAATTCTCAAGAAGGACCTTATCAAAAGGTTGCGGGTGTATTTGAAAGCTATATTAAAGATATTAATAAAACAGATTTTGAAACACTAAATAGATACAATTTATCAGAAGAAGCAATTCACAATGCTAATTTATATGCTTATGCAACTAATGAAAGTCATTGACGGATGTTTAATAGTCGTCTAGTTAATGACCATAGAAATGCTGATGAATCAAAACCAAAAGTTAAAAGTATTCTTACTGGACGTGGGGATAATGATTTAACTAGATCGCCATTTGAATTTCATTTTTATGACTATAAAGATCACACTTTACATAAAGTTGTTGGGAAACCATCTGATAAAGGTAAGGGTAAAAAGTTTATTGAATTTGGTGATCAACCATCATGAAACTAAATTTAAATTATTCTATAACACACAACAATATAAACTAAACATAGACACAATTATGAGACATCATAGTTGTGTCTTTTATATCAGTAGCTATTTATAGAGAACATTCACCACAAGTTTTTATAAAATATGAACAAATCAAAACCCTTGAAGACAAATTTAACTTTATAATATTTGTGTTCAAAAAAGAGATAGAAAGTTTGATCATTATTCTGTTTCTCATATACTTAATAATGTAAAATTAAATAGACTACAACACAGAAAGAAATAATATTGTAGCAACAGATGTAGCATATATCCAAGTCTGATCAAATATAAAAGGGAATGACGCCTTAAAACGTATCAGAAGTTAACGATATAAAACTAGTTATTGAACTTATTTCAAAGCTGAAATGCTCTCAAAATTCAATTATGCATTCAGACCATAAATATGAAAATCCAGTTCAAAAAAGATGTTAAGAATTTCAATGAAAAAGTAGGTAATTCTATAAATAACAGAGAATTTGAATAATTCTTTTCTAACATGTAATTTAAGTGTTTATACTTAAACTAACTTAATAAATATTAGTTTTTTAGCTCTATCTAACATATTAAAAATAAGAACATTGAAAGTGAGTATTAAAAAATGATTAACAACAAACCAACTTATATTTCATTGTTTTCATCAGCTGGAGTTGGATGCTATGGCTTTAAAATAGAAGGTTTTGAATGTATAGCTACAAATGAAATAATTTCACGAAGACTTAATATTCAAAAGATCAATCAAAAGTGTAAATTTGATAGTGGTTATATAGCGGGTAATATTAAAGAACAAGCAACCAAAGAACAAATTTATAACGAGATCAAAAAATGAGAGAAGTTAGGTAATGATCGAGTTGATGTGCTAATAGCAACTCCACCTTGTCAAGGAATGAGTGTTGCAAACCATAAAAAGAGCAATAATGATATTGATCGAAATAGTTTAATCAAAGAAAGTGTGGATTTAATTAAAACAATTAATCCTAGAATTTTTGTTTTTGAAAATGTTGCAGCTTTTTGAAAAACAGGTTGTGTTAATAAAAATAAAGAAATAGTTGAAATTGGATCAATGATAACTGATGAACTAAAGGATCAATATTTAATTCATCACCAAGTTATTAACTTTAAGAACTATGGTTCAAACTCATCAAGAACAAGAACATTAGTGATTGGTGTTGATCGATCATATTCTAATCAAGTTGTTCCATTTGAACTTATGCCTGATTATACAAAAGAGAAAACACTTTATGATGTAGTTGGGCATATGAAAAGCTTAGATTGAAATCAATATGATCTAAATGATTTCTATCATAGCTTTAGAACTTATCCAAAGCATATGCTAGCTTGAATTAAAGATTTAAAACAAGGAGAAAGTGCTTTTGATAATAAAGATGATAATCTTAAACCACATAAGATTGTAGATGGAAAACTAGTTATTAATAAATCTAAAAATGCAGACAAATACACTAGACAAATATATTCTAAGGTAGCACCTTGTGTTCATACAAGAAATGATCAAATGGCAAGTCAAAACACTATTCATCCAGTTGATAATCGTGTTTTTTCAATTCGAGAACTAATGCAGATGATGACTATTCCTAATTCATTTAAATGATTAGATTATGACTTAGCTTATTTAAATCAATTAAGTCAAGAAGAGAAAATCAAGATCTCTAAAAAAGAAGAAATGAATATTAGACAGTGTATTGGTGAAGCTGTACCAACCTCTATTTTTAAACAAATTGCATCAAAAATCAAAAAGGTGGTATCTTTTAGTCAACTTACACATAAACAAATCAAAGAGTTGATTGAGTCACACAAACTTGAAAATACTAATAATCTAAAACAGTTTTTGTATGCAAACAAAAACCAATATAGTTTATCAACCTTATCAATGATTATTGAATATGCTAATTCAAAACGAACAAAGAACTCAGCTTATTTTACAGATAAATGTATTATCCAAACTATTTTTAATAACTTAGTAGATATTGATAAAGAAGAAATTAGTATTATTGAACCATCAGTTGGTTCAGGTAATTTTCTACCATTTCTTTTTAAAAAATATGCAAACAAAAAACAAGTTAATCTAACCGTTATTGATATTGATCAAGATGTTTTAGAAATGCTTAAGATTTTATATGATGATAACAATATTCCAAACAACTTTAAAATCAATTTTGTTTGTGATGATTATATGAACTTTAAACACACTAAAGTTGATTTAATAATTGGTAATCCACCTTTTAGTAAAATCAATGGCTCTTATAGAGCGAACTTACTTAAAACTAATTACAACAAAAAAGCAACTAATCTAGCTGAATTCTTTTTAGAAAAAGCAATAACTAATGCAAGATATGTTTCTTTGATTATGCCTAAAACAGTTCTAAATACAGCTGAATTTAAAGCAACTAGAGAACTATTAGCTACTAAAAAAGTTGATAGTATTATTGATTTTAATGAATCTGGATTCAAAGGGGTTTTAGTTGAAACAGTTAACTTAATAATTGATTGTGGTCAAAAACCATCATCTACAAAAGTAATATCAACTAGTTTAGATCTTAGTATTAATCAGAAAAGTAAATACATCTTTGATGATACTTTACCTTATTGAATAATTTATCGAAATGATTTTTTTGATAATATCCTTAAAAGGATGGTTTTTGATGTATTTAATGTATTTAGAGATCGTCAAATCACAAACACTAATTCATCACTAATTAAAACTGATAAATACAATATTAGGGTTCTAAAGTCTAGAAATATTTTAGATAATGGTGAGATTTTAAAAATTGATGGATATGATGCGTATTTAGATAATGAAACCTTATCACAACTAATTGTTAGTAAATATATTGATAATGATAGTGTTTATTTAACTCCAAACATGACCTATAAACCAAGAATTATTAAAAAACAAAAAGGTTATGTAGTTAATGGATCAGTTGCTATCTTAATCCCTAAAGATAGTGGTTTAAAAATATCTAAGAATCAGCTTGAATATATTTCAAGCCAAGAGTTTAGAGATTTTTATAAGATTGCAAGAAATTATCAAACTCGATCATTAAACATTGATGAAACAAGTTGCTACTGGTTTGGACTTAAAAAGGAGATTTAGAATTAGTATGTATAATGAATTTCTAAGTCAATATGATTATGATGTTAGAAAGCTTAAAGATGCACGATGAATTGATCAAAAGTGTACTTATGATGTTGTATCTATAATCGCGGATTGTATAAATGAATATGTAGAAAATTCTAATAATAAAGAGTTTACTGTATCTGATATTTGACACAGTGATTATGCAAGAGAAAATGTTATTTCAATTTTTTCTAAACCTGATCCTGAATTAAAAGCAAGTAATGAATATGATAAATATTTTGGTCAACCTATAAAACTTTTAGGATATAGTCATGTACTTAATGTACGAAAGGATAAAAATAGATATTTTTATTCTATTAATAACCAAGAAATCTTGAGCAAAATAGCACTAAGACCAATGAATGCTCTAAATTTTTTGTATGAATACATTACTAAAGTTTTATCGGATAGTGGATTAATTGAATCTTTTAATGATTTTTTTAATATTCAAACTAATGAAGCTTATAAGAATGTAAGAGACAAATTCATAAATTTTACAATTAGTAATACAAAAATAAGAAATCAAACTGAGTGTGGAAGAATTTTCACTAAGGTAATAAATCCATTAGCTTTTAAACTAAAGAAATTTGGAACTGAAAAGGGAAGAATATCAAGGTTTGCCATAACATTAAATGATTTGCAATACAATCGTTCTAATTGAAGAGATGAGTTAAGTGGTAAAGATAAGTCTATACCAAGATCAGAATATGAAATCATCTTATCTAAATTACAAGAAAGAGCTTTTAGAACTTACACAGTCAATAAAGCTAAAAAAGCAGTTCGTAAATTTAATGATATATTCAACAACGGGCAACCAGAAGTAATTCAAAGCACTGAACATGTCAAAGCAACCCAAGCCCATCATATTTTTCCGCAATCTAATTATCCTGATATAGCTGATTTCATTGAAAATCTAATTATGCTTACTCCTAATCAACATTATTCAATGGCTCATCCAAATAATAACACACAATATATTGATAAAGACTTCCAATACCTTTGTTTAATAGCGAAAACAACTAGAATTCATAATGATCTAACATCTAATAATACTAATAAATTCTATGACTTTAATGATTATAAATATGTTTTAAATACTGGATTAGAAACTGATGAATTTTCTTCAATAGAACATTTAGATTTTGCAACCATTTTAGATAAAATAGATTTTTTCTATTCTGATCAATTAATAGACAATAAATATGCTCATCTTATAAAAGATAATCGTTTATAACTTATTAAGTAAATATAGCAACTAAAAATATAATAGAAACAAAATTAGCCATTTGTTGATGAGTATTAACAAGATTAGTGTTTGACGATCTCTTAATCATTAATGTATTAAACCATCATTTAATCAATTAAAAATTAATTTATTTTTATATAATAAAACACTAAATTATTAACCATCTACTTATTTGATGATTAATAATAAGTATTATTATTTAATTTTTAATGTTAAGCACAAGAAATTGGTTATTATGAAAAAATGATGAAATAAGTTTAAAAAGTTATTAATTCCAACAACACTTAGTTTAGGTGTTGTTGCTTTAGTTTCAGCATCTTGTTTTAATCCAAATCCAAAACAGAACAACCAAGCTTCGTTTCAATTTAATATTAATAAATTATCTAACAATAAAGCAAACATTATTGTTAATGCTAAAGATTTAAATTTATCTAATTCTAATAATGTAATTAAAGCATTAGTTACTAATACAGTATCTAATGCATTTAAACAAATAGATATAAAACAAACTAATAATCAATCATTTAGTTTAGATTTAAACAATTTAGAAGCTAACACATCTTATCAAATTAATCAAATCAAAATCAATGATCAAGTATTTAATACTTCATTTAGTTTTAAAACATTAAATCATTTAAATTTATTAAAAAGTATTAGCCATAATTATGAAAACAAACAAATTAATACTACTATTGAATTAATTAATGATTCATATAAAACTAAATATGATACTTTAGTAGTTAGATATACTACTAATGATCAATTAGAACAGACTTATCATCAACTAGTTAATCTAAATAATGTAAACAACAAAATAAAGATTAGTTTTAAACCATTTATTACAAACCGGAACTTTAAACTAACTACTTTAGCACTAACTAATCAATCTGATCTTAAAGATGAATCTAAATGATCATTAATTAATCTTGATCAATATAAACTTAATTCAGTTAAAGTAGATCCATCTATTACATCAGTTAAAAATTATAGATATGATTTTAGTAATGATCAATTATCTATTAATTTAAAAAGTGATGATCTAGGTTTTACAAACAATCAAGAAGTTGTTTTAGTATTAGATAATAACCAAACATTATCATCAACCCTTAAAGTAGATAATAATGGATTAGTAGCTTTTAATGTTAGTCTTAAAGATCTTAAGAATCAAATTAATTTTAAAGTCTTAAAGATTAATTTAAAAACTAAACCAGCTAATTTAATCCAAAACATTAACAATAGTTCAGATAATACTATTTATGATTATTTAAAATCTGATTTTGAAATTAAAGGTAGTAGAACTAATCCATCAAGTTATCTTAAAGATCTTAATTTAGAAAGTATTAATTCTAATAAAGATTTAGTGTTTAAAACTAGTTTATCAAATCTAGTTAATAGTTCAGATGAAACTTTAGTTGTTTTAGAATTTGAAACTGAAAACAAAACTAGATTATTTACTAACCCAACTGTAGTTAAACCAACTTATAAAGATGAGCTAGTTGATGCTAAATTCACTCTTAGTTTAAATAATACTAAAGCAAGTTCACTTACTTTTAAAAAAGCTTGAAAGCTTAATGGCTTGAATAATGAAAGAGTAGCTTTTAGTACTAATCCTAATTCTAAATTAACTGATAAGGTATTTAGTTTAGATGATCTTATTAAAAACGTTAATTTAAGTCTAGATCAATTAGAATTTTATGAACCACAAAACACAAGTATTAATTTTAAAGTTCCTTTAAATATTTCTAATTTATTAAATATCGATTCTTATTTAGCATCTATTAAATTAGTTAATGAAAATAATCAAGTTATTAGTTTTAATAATATTAATTTAAGTACTATTAACAACCAAACATTCATTAAAACAACATTAACTAATTTAGTTAAAAATAGTGTTTATAAACTACAATCAATTGATTTAATTAGTAAACTAAATCAATCATCTACTAATTTATATAATAAAGATCAAAATAATAATTTAAATGAAAAACAAACTAGTTTTAAAACATTAAATTTAGATAATGATCAAAAAGTAGAGTACAACAAAGCTTATTTAACTAAAGCAGTAGAACATGATACAAGAGTAGATAATCCTAAATATCATGTATATCCTAAAACTAATGATAAATTAAATAAGTATTATCAATACTTTATTCCTAATAATGAAGTTTATCAACAAGCATATGATATGACTGTTGGATTAAATTATCAAGCGGTTGGAGAGAAAGGACAAGTTAGTGCTGCACAAGGAACAGGTTGAATTTTAGATTATATTCAACCAAATGATAAAGATAGTTATCCAACTACATTCTTTATTGCAACTAATATGCACGTTGCTGCACGATTTAATTATTTAGAAAAAGAAGTTTTAGAAGGAGCAAAAATTCCAGATTCTTCATATATTAATCACAGAACTAATCCTAAAACAGGTTTATATTTAGTTTATAATCCTTATTTAGCAAATGGTCAAAGAAATAATAATGCACCTTATGATCAAAATCTAAACAGAAGTTTAATAGCTACTAAAATTAAAGAATTTGCAATAGTTTATACAGCAACAAATTTCTTAGACAAAAACTTCTTAGCTAATTATCGTTATACTAGTACAAACCCAACTAATCCATCTAATTTACCAGATCATGCCAAAGACTTTGTTGTTTTAAAAGTTGTATTTAATGATGAAAGAGCAGCAAGAATAATTACAAGAGACTTTTATTATAAATACAAAAATAAACGTCATAAATTTGCTAAATATAGCTTATTAACAAATAGCATCGATCAATTAGTTAATCGTTCAGATTTTTATATTTTTGGTTATGCTGGAGGAATTCCAACAATTAATAAACCAACAACTACTAAAGATTTTAATAATGGAGCTAAATTATTAATTAATCAAGCTTTTGGTAATTACTTCTTAAATAAATATAATCAAATTATTCCTGGAATTGTTAATGGATCAATTACAAATAACTTCTTAAACTTTAAAAACCAAACTGGGTTTGTAGATGATTATCAATACTTTAATATTATGTACTCATTTAAAGATAGTGCATTAACATCAGGTTCTTCTGGATCTGTAGTATTAAATGGTAATAAAGAGATTATTGGAATTCATTTTGCAATGGTTAGACCACTTGATGGATCTTTAGCAGAACCTTTAATTTTTGAAGGATTTAGAATTAATGATCAGCTAATTTTACCAGCTTATGACTTAATTAATGGGGGAGCACCTCACCAAGTCTATTCATACAAACAAGCTTTTAGAAAACACTTTAAGGACGCTAAATCTTGATTATTTGATGAAGATCCAGAATGGATTGATCAAGTTGTAAAGAAAGAACCAATTGACATAAACAAGATCGAACCAAAATCGGCTTTTATTGTCAACAGGCTAGTATATGCAAACAGAAGTCCTGTTGCAAATCGATAAGTTCAAACATTAATCAAACAAGAATTTCTTAAAAATTTAACAATTTGTTAAGTTTACATATATTCATAAAACCAAGAAATTATTCCTATTTAAAAAAGGTACTTAAAAGAGCGGAAACCGGAACATCCGCCTACAAAGTCCTTTTTTTTTTTTTTGAAGCACGAAAAAATGAATTTAGAATTGCTCTATATTTCTCAAACCAAACTTTTAAAAAGGAATTTTCAACATAATTTTAACTATCAAAGGATTTATTAATATATGAGTAAATTCAAAAAT
>NZ_JFDP01000034.1 GCF_000731915.1 Ureaplasma diversum NCTC 246 | reverse complement strand
ACTACAGTTATTCAAAATTTAAACACTAATGAAAAGTTCTATTCTTTAAGAACCAAGATCAAAAGCTTAAATCAAGATTTCATCTTTGATGGTATTTACTCAGTTTATGATCAATATAAAATTGTTAAATTAGAATACGAAGATGGTGTATATTTAGATGAGAGAAAAATAACATTAACTAAATTCACATCTATTCCATTAGATGATTCAATTACTAATCAAACTTTATCAGTTAAATATAAAACTAATTTAAATTGAAATCCATTCACAAATGACAAAGATAAAGAACGATTAGTTTTTAAATACGGAATTAATTATTTAACAACTGATAACAAACCAATATATGCTCATTTTCCAACTCATTTTAAAAATGAACAAAATCTATTCGGTAAGATAATTAGTTCTAGAGGTTTAGATAATAATTATGAAGATCCTACTAACAAAATTATATTTATAAACAGCAAAGAAGAGTTAGCTACAAAAATAGGACATGATTCAATAGAGAAAAATATTAAAACTGATTTTAATAAAAAGACTTTAGTAGCATTATTATTAAAAGAAGAACATAGTTATTATGAGCGCGATTACTATAACACTTTTATAGCTAAAAAGTATGATGTTGATCCTAAAACAAAAACTATAAACGTAGAACTAGAATATAATTACATTCCTAGATTTTCTACTACAAAAGAAATAATTAAAAGACCAGATATTGAACCAGATGCAATTTGAGATTTTTATGTAGCATTCTTTTTTGAAATAGATAAATTAGAAAATATTGAAGAATATAAGTTAAAAATCGATACTAAAAAAACCGATTATGAAACTTGGTCTAAAAAACCAAAAACTGATTGGGACTCATTACCTTGAAATGAGTAAGCTAATCATATATTGATAACTAAAACCAAACACAATTATGTTTAGTCATAGTTGTGTTTTTATTTTCATAAGCCTAGTTTTTGAATATAAAAGTGATTGTGAAAAAATTAGTGTCTTCAACTATTTATAAAACCTATAAAGAACTAACTATATGCAAAAACCACCTTAATTTATAGTCGTGTTATAATTAGCTAAACAGAACTTTTTAGATTGTTTTTGTTATTATCTCTAATTTAGTATTTAATTGTAAGATTAACTACTAATAGAAACGGATCTAATTAATTTTATGAACAAAAGATTAATAATTAAACGAGCTATTTTAATTGGGTTAATTGGTTCATCTTTAACTATTCCTTTATTAGTGGCTTCTTGTACTCAAGAAAATAAAAACCCATCTACAAAAAGTACCCCTAAAAAATCATTACTTGAAGAAAATATAAAGATAACTGATCCTACAGTAGTTAAACAAACTCAACCACTTGTAGCACTAAAACCAGCTCAACCAATAACAACATCTTTCTTGTCACAGCCAAATGCAATTTTACTAAATAACTTAAATAACTATCTAGAACTAAAGGATAATAAATACTTATTAAGCTTTGGATTGAATTCATTATACAAAAATAAATATGTTCAAATTCAGCTCCAAAAAGCTGATGATCAAAATGTTTTAATTACTTCAAATAAAACAAAAATAACTAATGATGGATCAGTTTTAGTTGCTTTTGAAAACTTAGAAGATGATAATGAATATATCATCAAAAAAGTACTTATTTATGATGATCTTAACAATGATTCAAAATCAAGTGATTATCAAATCACTAATGAAAAAGAAGACTTATCTGTTTTTAGCAAACTATCTGATATCAAACTATCAGCCAATGCAAAAATTATTGAATACTTCTACAACGAATTCAAACTACGACTTAATAACTTATCAAAATGAAAAGATAAAGAAGCAAAATTAGTTATTCAAAATTTAAATACTAATGAAGAGTTCTATTCTTTAGAAACTAAAATCAAAAGCCCAACACAAGACTTCATCTTTGATGGTATTTACTCAGTTTATGATCAATATAAAATTGTTAAATTAGAATACGAAGATGGTGTATATTTAGATGAAGATGAAAGAAAGCGAACTAAATACACATCTATCCCATTAGATGATTCAATTACTAATAAAATACTATCAGTTAAATATAAAACTAATTTAAACTGGAATCCATTCACAAATGATAAAAACAAAGAACGATTAGTTTTTAAAGATGGAGTTAATTATTTAACAACTGATAATAAACCAATATATGCTCAATTTTCTCGTCATTTTGAAAATGAAAAAAATATACACCACAAGATAATTAGTGCTAGAGCTTTAGATAATAATCATGAAGATGCTACTAACAAAATTATATTTATTAACAATAAAGAAGAATTAGCTACAAAAATCGGTTTTGATTCATTAGACAAAAATATTAAAACTGATTTTAATAAAAAGACTTTAGTAGCTTTATTATTAGAAGAAGAACATAGTTATTATAACAATGATTACTATAACACTTATATAGCTAAAAAGTATGATGTTGATCCTAAAACAAAAACTATAAATGTAGAACTAGAATATAATTATTTACCTAAATTTTCTAGTACAAAAGAAATAATTAAAAGACCAAATAGTGAGCCAACTGCAATTTGAGGATTTTATGTAGCTTTCTTTTTTGAAGTAGATCAATTAGACGATATCGAACAATACAAACTCAAACTGAAAACTAAAAAAACTGATTATGAAACTTGATATAAAAAACCAAAAACTGATTGAGACTCATTACCTTGAAATAAATAAAAGATTTCAACATTAACAAATATTAGTATAACAATCTAACAAAACATATTAATCAATAATCATATAACAAAAATAAGTAGGCAACAAACCTACTTATTTTTGTCTATAAATCAATATTAATTATTAAACTAAACTACTTTAAAAACTTCATCAACTAGTGAACTTATAAGCAACTAAATCATCCTGGTTTTTAGCTAGTTTTTTACCTGCAGGTGCTTGAGCAACTTGATCAAATGCTACTAAATCAGAGCCTATTTCTACTCAATCATCATTTAGGTTAGATGTTAGTGCATAAATATCAACAGCTATATTGTTTCGTTTATTACGTTTAATATCTTCTAAGCTTATATTATTAGATTGAATAATAATTTTGATGTGTTCTGCATCATTTTCATCTAATCATTTACGAACATGTTGGACTAAATGGTGGTTAACACCATTTAGATCAAAGTTTCTAATGTTACCAAAAGTAGCAATTAAGCTTTCATCAATTAGATCATCACTTAAATCTAAACTAATAGCATATAAATTAGTTAGATGTTCTCTGATGTTTTCTAAATCATTAATTACATTGTTATTGTAATTTAAACTAACTATTAAGTTATTAGTTTTCTTGTTAGCTAAATAAGTTTCAATTACTAATTTAAGATCACCATTATATTGTTGAATCATATTGTTTGGAATATAATCAACAAATTCAAAAGAATGATCCATATCTTTTAGAAATTGAACTTGAGCTTTAGTAGTAAATAAATAAGCACCAGCAACCGCAGCTGCATATCCATCATAAGCTTGTAAACTATAATCAACTGAGCAACTATCATTAATAATAAGATCTTGGCTTTCGTTTAGTTCGCATAAGATGTTATAACAATTTGTTGCTGTTGAACTTCTTTTAGCTAGGATTGAGCTAATTAAATTTTCTAACCAACCAAAGTCTTCATAAGATCCTTCAATTGAAAATAAAGCATCTTTACTTTTAATAACTGTTCCATCAGGAACATATTTGATCTTGAGCTGTTTTAGTTGTTTTTTGTGGATTGAAAACTCTAATAAAGCTAATACTTCAGCAGTTCCACAAACCATAATATTACTTTTAGTATTATTACTAAATTGCATTAATACATTATGGTCTGGTAGATATTGCTTAGTGATATTACAACTAGTTATGGTTGCAAAATTTGTGTAATGATGATCAACTATTTTATTATCAAAAATAAAATCAATGTTTTGGGTTAAAGATATAGGTTTGTGTCTGGACATATGTTTTATTTATGGTTTGGATCAGCCATTTTGTTGGCTTTTTTAGCATTTTCAGCAATCATTTTACTATTAAACATCATGTTATAGAATGTAGAAGCAAATAATAACATTGCTGTTTTAATAACAATAAATCATAGACTTAAAACTAATGATTTGAAGAGTTCAAAAGGAACTCCTGTCATTACAATTAATGAATAATTTGGGTTTTTAGCTTTGTTTAAATCATAAAAAAGAACGATTTGTTCATAGGCTTGAGTAGTTGCTGCAGTTGCTCACATTCATCAAATAAAACCAAAGAACCATAAACCAAATAAGATCCCTTGTCAAATAATTTCTTTTTTACTTCACTTGTTTTGGTAATGAACTACAATAACTCGATAAATTAATAAACCTAATACAATGAATTGTACTAACCCAACTCCAATTCCAATTGCATACTTAGTTGCTTTTGCATCAAAACTACCAATAATCGCACAAGCGAATAAACCAAAAGCAAAGGCTACTATAAGGATATTTAATATCTTCATCCCTTTATCATTGATATTTAAAAGCTTCACAACTGTTTTATTTTCGTTTGCTCTAATATTTCGCATTTAAAAATGCTCCTTCAAAATCGATCAATATATTATATAATGTATAATATTATTACTAACTAAATCCTTTTTAGGTTTAGTGTGATATTTATAAATTATAACTATTTCAAAACCGAAATAAAAAGCAAAAATTAAATTAATTCTAAAATAAGGAATAATAATGACTAAAAAAGACATTAACCCAAGACTAAGAGTTACTAAAACAGTTGTTTTTGATGAACAAGAACAAGAGCGAAATAAAGTTAAGAAACATAAGAAATTACCAAGAACTTGAAGAATTGTAATTAGTGTCTTACTTACTTTTTGTTGTGCTTGTGTAATTGTATTATTAGTATATGTTATTACTTATTTATATAGTCTTGAAGTTAATGCATAAGTGTGATGAATCATCAATTAATTTTTAGTACTAATACCAAGCACTTATATGTCCATGTTCCTTTTTGTAATCACATATGTACTTATTGTGACTTTAAAAGGATTCTTAAAAATGAACATACCCAACCATTAGTGGATGGGTATTTTAATGATTTAGAAAAGTGAACTAAAAAGTTTAAATTTAAACAGTTTGATACTATTTTCTTAGGCGGGGGAACACCTAATTGCTTAACTGATGCTGAACTTGAAAAGTTGTTGAGTCTGATCTCTGTTTATGCAAATGATGATTGTGAATTTAGTATTGAGTGTAATCCAGATTTAATTAATCAAAACCAAATTGATTTGTTTAAGAAATATAAAGTTAATCGGATCAGTTTAGGAGTACAATCAACTAATAATCAGATTCTTAAACAAATCAATCGTATCCATACAATAGAAGATGTAGCAATTGCTGTTGATTTATTACATCAGAATGATATTTATAATGTTTCGTGTGATTTTATTTATGCTTTACATCATTTAACATTAGATGATGTAGAAGATGTTTTTAAATTTATTTTAAAATATCAAATTCCCCATGTTTCATTTTATGCTTTAGAAATTAAGTCTGGATCATTAATGAAAAAATTAGGGTTAATTTTAGATGAAGAACAAGAAGCTGATCAAATGGAATATATCATTAAACGATTTAGTGAAATAAATTATTTAAGATATGAAGTAGCTAATTGAACAATTGATCCTAACTATTGTTGTAAACACAATATGGCTTATTGATTAAGTAATGATTGGATTGGAATTGGATATGGTGCTCATGGTTTTGAAAACAAGATTCAATACTATTTTGATAAACCATTACAAGATCCAAAATTAATCACTAATCAATTAACTGATTATGAAGTCAATCAACAAATCTTAATGATGGGCTTAAGATTAGTGAATGGACTTGATTTAAATATCGATAAATTTAATAATGCTTATAAAATGTTTAAAGATAAATTAAAAGCTGTTAGTATAACAAAAAACAACCACTTAGTGGTTGATGATATTAATTTATTACACAACAGCATTTTAGATCTTTTTTAGCTTTGAGCTGTAATTGCTCAAATTCCAATTCCTAAAGCAATAATTACTAAAACAGCAAATAAAGCAATTAATCAAGAATAGTAATATAAAAAAGAAGTATTATAAACAACTCTTACTTGTTTTGGTTCTCAAGTAACTAAAATGAAATGATTATATAGTTGTTTCATTTGTTCATATGTAGTTTTAAGTTGTTGATATGGGATTAGATTATGATATTCTTGGTTTGAGTTTGGTTGAACTGTTTTAAGTCTTAGTTGTTCAAGACTTTTGTTTTCAGTTTGATCTCATTCTTTAAATAGTTTTAAACAATTAACAGCTAATAATTTAGCTAGTTTTTTAAATGGATTAGCTTGTTGGTCTAAATAGTAGTTATGAAGAATATGAGGAATCAATATAAAGATTAAATTATTTAAATAATAGAGTTGATATAAAGAGAGTTGATCAATGTTCTTATTATTTAATAATGCTTTAAGTTCATTGTTTAAATAAGGATATTGAAAACTTAATAGTTTTTTATCTAAACTATTAATAACTGTTTTAAATTGGTTAATATTATCAATTAAATTAGTTTTGTTTTGTTCATGGATCTTAGGATCATCAATAGCTAAAATAAATGATTTCATATAACCATCATAAAAATCTTTAAGTAATGGTTTTAGTTTTTTAAGTAGTGTTTCTAAATCAATAACTGGATTCATATTTAAACCATATAGTGTTTGCTTAAACGTGATTTCTTCATTTTCTGTAATTTAGTATTTAGTTTTTTATAAACCTTATCAACTGGTTCAAGTGTATTTTCTTCTTTTTTAGCAGAATAAACAAACCCAAGGTCTTTTTCATACTTAGGGATAATATGTAAATGAGTATGAAAAACAACTTGCCCTGCACTTGGGTTTGTGTTCATTAAGTAATTAAAACCAGAAATATCATCAAATGTTTCTTCTAAAACAAATGTTAAGTTCTTAGCTAAACGCATCATACCAGCTAATACATCTGGATCTGTTAATCCAAAGTTTCGATAATGTTTCTTAGGGATAATTAATAAGTGTCCATCACTAACTGGATTAATGTCTAAAATCGCAAATGCGTGTTCATTTTCATCTACGATTTGACTTGGTATTTCTTTATTTCATACCTTACAAAAAATACAATCAACCATCTTAAATTACCTATTTATTTTTTATTTTATGAAATGATTTAGTACATATAGTTAGTTTTGTTATTAAACTGTTCAGTTTGTATTTTATTATGTTCACTAATCATTTTCTTTGTAGTTACTTTTCAACTAACACTTAATGCAAGCATTAAGATTACATTGATTAAAACAATGAATCATAAAAAGCTCATTATCAAGATTACTACATTTCTTTTATTGTCTAATCTTGCAATTTTTGCTGATCTATTATATTCTTTGACTTGCGAAATCATTACACAAACCTTAACGAAGTTAGCAAATCCTATAAAGAAGCAGAAAATACCAGCTCCTATGATCCCACCAACTGCAATTAAATTTAATAATGCTAGTTGTTTTTCATTATTAGCAAGCGAGTTTAAAATTGCTTTTTCTAAGAAAATACCAATTTGAGCTAACTCAGGAAGATGTTTTTTAAAATCAGCTTGGTTTGGATCTGTTCCAAGTAATACTGCAATTGCACGAATCCCGATATTACCAGATGTAACAATACTACCAGTTAAAAAGTACATAACAATAAAGCATGCTCACACTATTGTAAAGAACAATAGAGCAATCTGTAAAGATATCATCTTTCGGTTTGTTTTTAGAGTTTTATCAAACAAAATAAGACCTCCTAAAAAACAATAATATTAATATTTTATACTAATTGATATAGTTTAAAGTCTAATTTATCTATAATATACAAATATAAATAAATTATTTTTAAATCATATTATATTGCATTAATTTAAATATTATAGTAAATTATTATATCTAAGAACTATGTTATAAATGAATTTAAAGGATTAAAATGAAACAAAAGAAGATTATTATAGCATTAAGTGCAGCACTTGGTATTACAGTCACTTTAGCAGTTGGTTTAGGAGCAGGACTAGGAGCAACTAAAAACCAAAAAGATCAGCCAATAACAGTTCTTAAAGAAGAACAAAAAAATGTTAACCCCCAACTTAATAATAATGATAAGATGATGGATTTAACAAAAAAAGATAACTCTAAAACAGAACTTAAAAAAGAAAATCCACAAATCATTGAACTACAACCTAATCAAAAAAACGAAGAGAAACCAAAGTCTGAACCTAAAGAACCTGAAAACAAAAAAGAAGAACTTCCAATTGTAGCTACACTTAATAGTGCAGCTCAAATTAGTGAAGATTTTGAAGATGAAACAAAATTTAAATTAGGATTAGAAATTGAAAATGCAAATGATAAATACGCTGTTGCTACATTAACATCATTAGTAAGTAGTAATGATTCAATCAATGTTGTTTCAGCTAAAACAAAAGTTACTGATAATAAAGTAGAATTTATTTTCTCTAATCTTGATCCTAAACAAGAGTATCTATTAACTGGTTTAAAAATTTATGATAAAGAAGATAGCGAAGAATCTAAAGAAGTAGCATTAAATAATTCTACTAAATTTAAGAAACTAAACATAAAGACATATGAAAAAACTGAAGCTTTAGCTTTAGAAACTGACAAATTAATAACTAATGTTCAGTATTCTATAAAAGCAACTGATCCTAATAATGTTTTAGAGTTTGTGAAAGAAGAAAATGGTGATGATAAAAACAAATACAAAATCACGGTTGAATTAGATACGACTAAATACAAATTAGAAAAAGATAATGAGTTCACACTAGAATTAATTGATACTACTCTTAAAAGACCAAAACCAATTATTTTAAATGCTAAATTAGCTGAAAACTTAAAGGATTTAGTGTTTGAAGGTAACTTTTATAGAGTTCTACAAAAGAATAGAAAATATCTAGTAAAGAACCTTAACCTAAAAAACAAACCTACTAATGTTATTTTTAAACCAAAAGTTGAATATAGCTTCTTTATTAAGAAAGAAGTTCCTACATATCATTTTAATCAAGGTTTTAATATAGAACGTATTGAAAATGGTGTTACTCTAAATCTTATTTTTAGAGATCCAGAAGCTTTAGTTGATTACCATGGGACAGTAATGGTTAGAATTGCACCAGTTATAAATGGAAAAGTAGATGAAGCTAAAGCAATTGAGAAACAAGTAAAGGTTGATGAAGTTCCTAATAGACACATTAATGTTACATTTGATAAATTAGAACATAAAGAATATAAGATTGTTTGATTTGGGACAAAAGATGTTAACTTTGAAAATAAAGAAACAAAGGACAACAAAGATCCGACAAAAGACCCACTAATCTTCTCAGTTAAAGCATCAACTTCATCATCTCAATAACCCACATGCGTACAAATTCATACCAACAACAAGTTCAACAAATTCAAGCTTACCCAAAGCCGATTGTTTATAAGTACATTAAAATTAGTAGTCTTACTCTTTTTGTTTTAGTTTGTATTCTTATTTTATTTGGTGTTTTATCTCAAAACAAAATGATCCCCAACTATAGTATTGCTATCCCAGCTATTTTAATTGGTCTTGGTTTAATTACTTTTTTAGTTATTGTTTTATTAATGCGTAAAGCAATGTCTAAATTACATTGGCACATAACTAATGTTATTTTATTTATTAACCTACAACAATTCAAACACCATCTTAAAATTGTTAATCTATTTCATTGGCAAATCAAAAAACTTGATTATGATCAATTAATAAAAACAATTGAAGAACAACGAAAAGTTAACTTAAAACAAAAAGAATTAGATCAAAATGAAATATCAAACAATCAAAAGCAATAGCTCAGCTATTTTTGAAATCAACAAATCTAAGTTCTTAGCTTTTGTATTTAATGTAATTGATATTGATCAAGCTAATGAACTAATCCACAAATATAAACAAGAATATAAAGATGCAAGACAT
>NZ_JFDP01000033.1 GCF_000731915.1 Ureaplasma diversum NCTC 246 | reverse complement strand
CATTAATCATATTCATAAAGAAGGTTTCAATGGCATCATCAGCATGATGTCCCATTGCTACTTTATTACAATTAAAACGTTTAGCACACCCTATTAAAATAGCTTTTTTAAGTTTTGAACAAAGTGAACATTGGATCTTACCTTTACGCATATTAGCACGTAAAATATCACCCATATCAGTTTCTTCGATATGAAAAACTATTCCTTGTTCTTTTCAGAAGTTAATAATTGGTTCATAGTCAATGTGACATAAATTCATTTTTAAATGAATCCCAACGACTTCAATATCTCAATTTAATTCTCTTTTATAAATCTTTTTAATTAATCCTAAACTGTATAGTAATAACATTGAATCCTTACCACCAGATACACCAACACAGATTCTGTCATTGTTATTGATTAATTTAAAGATTTTGTTTGCTTTTAAAATATTTCCAATAATTGTTCGCATAATTAAGCCCGCTTACTTGCATTAACCACATTTGTTCGTTTAAGTAAATAAAGTGCAATCAACCAAATACTTAACAATCCCCCTAAAACAACTAAAGTAATTACTAAGAAGTGTCATCATACAAAACCAGTTGTAATTAATACTCCAATCGCACTAAAGATTGCTTTTGTAAATAAATCAATAATTAAAGTAGTTAAAGGAATTGATAATAATAACCCTAAAGTAAATGGAGTAATAAATGTAGTAACAAACAAGACTGCATTCTTAAGATCTGAATAACCCATATTCTTAAGTAAAGCTACAACTTTAGCAATATCAAACACAGAGTTAGCAGTCATTAAAATTACTAATAATAAAATAATTAATAAGAAAATACTAATTACAACAATTTGTACACTTGTAATCGTATTTGATGCTGTTCTTAATACTTCAAACATCACATCCACTGCTTCTACATTTTGTACCATTGATAAATAAGTATCATAACCAAATTTATTGATTAACTGATCAATGATTCATTCAGCTTGCTGAGTTGGTGTTCGTTTAGAGACAATGTTTTTGTTTTGATCATAAACATTAATAGCATCGTTTTGGAGTTGCTCTAAACTACTATAACCAAGTGCACGCACTAAGCGTTTTTGAGATTCTAAAATTGGGTGTAAAACTGATTTAGGATTATTTAAATCAGCTTCTTTAAATTTATTATTAGTGTTTAGTACATTTTCAATTAACTTAAGAGTAAATGCATCTTTTTTCCATCTTTCATCTGTTGGATATAGACCAGATGGTGAGTAAATTGGAACCATTCTTGTTAAGATTTCAGGAGCTAGTTTATTAGTTAAAATCCCATTAAAAGCCCCTTTATAACCAATGAAATTAAACTTCTCTGAATATGGTGATTCTTTTAGATTTAAGATCTTTCTTGCTGTTTCAATACTTGTATACATCCGTTGATCTTGATATGTATCATTAATTCCAACAACAGTTAGTGTAACTGATTTCTTAGTGAAGTTAAATTGGTATCGATCAGCTGAATTATGGATTTTAAAAGTAATTTGATCACCAATTTTTAGATTATGAGCTTTAGCTGTATTTTGATTAATAATTAAAGCATCATCTCTTTGGGTTAATAAACTATTTATCTTTTGATTATTACTATATAAATCAACTAATCTAGTATTATCAATTAAACCCATAATTTTATTATTTTTAATACTTGTATAATCTAAATTATTGATTTTAGTAATTGTTGAATTAACTCAGATATATGGTTCATCATGTTCAATTACTTTTCTTTGTTTGTTTTCACGTCTATAATCTAAACCAATACTATTAAACATAACCC
Organism: Ureaplasma diversum NCTC 246; assembly: GCF_000731915.1. GTDB lineage: Bacteria > Bacillota_I > Bacilli_A > Mycoplasmatales > Mycoplasmoidaceae > Ureaplasma > Ureaplasma diversum. Next base: position 11,352 of record NZ_JFDP01000033.1, on the reverse strand, counting down.
CACTTCAAGTATGATAATACTTCTCATTAATTGATGGATGGGTTAATAATACTAAGTTAATAAACTCATCAGCTAGTTTTGTAGCTGTAATTGAATCTAATGAGTTAGTAGCTGCTTGTGAGTTAACACTATAGTAGATTTTCTTTGGTTTTCTTATGATTGTAATTGTTTGATTAGTGTTCTTGTTTGTGATCTTAAACTCATAAGCTTGAGCTCCATTTGAGATCTCTAGATCTGTAAATGAATTAAAACTTAATGAGACAGTTTTAGGATTAGCTGCATCTGGATCAATTACAATTTTAATTACATTGTTATCAATGTTTTCAAACAATTCCTTTTTAATTAAAATTGGATCATAGTTGTAGATGTATTCAAACTCTCCATTAGGATCTTGTTTTAAGAATTTAGATCTAAAATAAGAACTTAAACTAATTTTGTTAATTTCAGTTTTTTGTTGATTATTAATATTAGTTAAAAAGAATAGTTCATCATATACTAAATCATCATGTTTGATGATGTATTTAGTATCTAGTTTATTATCTTTATTTTGTACTTGATAACTTAATGAACTAATAAACATTTTATTATTAGCTATTCTGTTTAGATTAATAAATTTCTCTAATTGATCTTTATTATTAATAACAAGTCGTCAGAATTTATTTTCATAAACCATTGAACCATTAAAAGCAAAAAGGTTCATATTTTGATCAAAAATAATTCCTTTAAAAGAATAGGTTTTGTTTTGTTTTAAACTATCATCTTTAAGTTTAGCTGTTTGAGTTGATACTAAAGTATTAAATTGGTTAACATTATTGAATTCAAACTCATCAACAACATCATTAATGTTTAATATTTCATGAGCAATCTTAGCTACTTTATCAGAACTTTTAGCATCTAAAATCAAGTGATCATTAACTAGTGAAGTTCCTCAAAGTTTATAGTGTTTTTCAATTTCTTGTAGTGTGTTTTCAGGAATTAATGATTTAGTAATTGATCAAGGATTAGTGCTTGAACCTGCTCCACTAATTCCAAAGTTAAAGTCTAAGAATTGTTTTGCTTGAAAAGCATTAGCTATATATAATAAATCATAAGATTTACGTTCAGCATCTTTTGCTCCAATTAATTTTAGATTACTTAGATCTTTAATTAAATTAAGACCATTTAGTTTGGTTTTTAATTTAATGAATTGATCATAATCACTACTTTCATATTTTTGATCAATGATGTTATCAGTTTTTTGAGTAGGATCATTGCTTTTAACAGTAATCGTAGAACCGAATCGTTCAATGTCTGCAGAATGGTATTGTCCCCCTTCAATTGTTGGGGTTGATAGTTCGATCGCATACTTATATTTATTTGATAATAAAGTACTTTGGGTTGTATTCTCAATTTTGTCTTTTGTTGCACTTAAGAACATAATCAAACTAAATGAGAAAGCAATCATTGATCCTAAAATAAAGATTTGAGATAACGATTTAAACGAAAGTGTAATTGTATATCGACCAAATGCAGAACCATATGCAAATGGTTTTTTAATATATTTAACAATTCAAGAAATTTTATGAGTTTCACTTCCCCTCATTAAATCAATTGGATTCTTCTTTAACGATCATCAAGACAATAAAGCAATTAATCCAAATAAGAATAAGAAAGGAAGAATTACTACTAAGAATAGATTTAAGAAATTAAATGATTCAAACTCAGTTGGTAATAATCAATAATTACTAATTAAAGTAATTCCTAAAGGTTGAGCAAAGTGCGAACCTACTAATCCAATAACTCCACCTAATAAAGAAGGGATTAAACCAATTAAACCAAAACTTGTAATTAGTTTTCACTTCTCTATTCCATTAGCAAGTGAAATTCCAATATTGATCTTATTTTGAGCAATAAATCTTCTTACAATGATTGCTACTACAAAAATAGCAAAGATCATAATAAATAAAGTAATGATTAAACTAAAGGTTTTAATATATGTTGTAATTTGACTAACAAATACAATTCTTAATGGACTTGGTGTAATTTTATTATTTGTATCATCTTTAATATAAGCAGCAGGAATACTACTTGGTCAGTTCATATAAGCTTTAGTTTGGATCATTTTATTTAAATCAGAAACTAAAGCTTTATATTCTTCACTTTTTAAACTACTACCATCTTTGTTTTTAAGAACAATGTGTAACATTCTTTCAATTGGATTTGATCTAAAAGCATCATAGATTCGATAAAATCCGTTTTTGTTAACATACACTAACCCCTCTTTAACTGGGTTAGGAATAACTGATGCAAATGATACAATCGGATACATAAAATCAGGAGTGATCCCTGTATCTAATAGTACAAACTCAGTTGAATCAACTTTAAGTTTATATTTATCATCAATACTTGCAAACCAAGCTTCAAACTCGCTTTGTCTTTGATATTTCTTAATTGCTTCATTTCAAGTATTAAGATCAAATAATTGTTTCTTTTGATTATCAATAAATGGTTTAAAACCGACTATTGCATAAGCACTTTTCACATCAAAATAAACAGGAATGGGAATTCCTGCTCTTATAAAACTAAAAGCAATTCGGTGTTCTTTGACAACAGTTGATGCTTCTGTATTAATCTCTATTCCTTTTTTAGAAGGATATAAGATAGCAATAAATTGTTTTTGTACAGCATTTGCATCTGCTGCACTAAACTTTGAAAAATCAGCTACATTAGCTAGTAATGGATCATAGTTTTGATCTGATTTAGCATATTCATAAGCTTTGATGAATAGTTTACGATAATCGTCATCATCAAATTCTCAAGCACCATTAACAATATTCTTTAATAAATAGATCCTAGCTTTAGCAGCACTACTTAAATCCATTTGATCAACATCTAAAATATTAGATAAAGGCTTAAGATCTTTTTTACTTTCTAAAAGTTCTGTTTCATTAGTAATTTTATATAAATTATGATTGGGATTAGTTTTATTGTTATTAATTAAAAAATCAACAACATCAGAACTTGCATTATTAAAAATCTTTCTTAAATCAATACTATCAAATCCAGCACTTTCTAATCGTTTATTAGTTTCTGCACTAAAAGTATTAATTTTTTGTTTTGTTGAGTACTCAACAATTTTATAAGTAATATTATTACTTGCTGAGTTAACTAGTAATGATTGATGGGGATTATAATCAAACAGCTGATCTTTAGATACATAAAAAGTTTTTAGTTGATCTAAATCTTTATAAAAAGCTGCTTTTTTAGCTTCTCCGCCCTCTTCTGAATACGACTCATTAACAACCACATCATGTAGTTTTTGTTCAGTTACTAGTTTGTTGTATGATCTAGTAATTGTTTGTGAAACATTATTTAATAATAAGAATGAGAAGATTGTAATAAAAAGTAAAATACAAAGTCCAAAAAAACTGGCTTTGCTTTTGTTTAAATACCGATAGACATTTTTAATTAGTTTTTTAAACATAAAATCATCCTTAAAAAAGAAAGTTAAGGATTGTTTATGAACCTTTATAACAATCTATATTATAAGATTATACCCCTAAATTATCTTTTTATTACTATTTTATTTAGTAGTTAGAAAGTAATTATTAAATAAAAATAAGGTTGTTAATTTACCAATCCCGCCAGGGGTTGGTGTGTATTTAATATTATGCTCATTAGCATAAGTTTGATCAATAATAAACGATCCTTTTAGTTTATTGTTAACATACTCGGTTGTTACATCAATTAAATAAGTATTATCAGCTAATCAATCAATAGGATAAACTAAAGCTTTATTAATACAAGAAATTACTAAAGATGATCCTTTAATTAATTCTTGTTTATTAACTGTTGTTGAATTAATTTGTACAATTGATTTTGGTTTGTTTTTTAAAATAAGTTGATATAAATAATTCCCTAAATAAATTGATCGACCTAATATACAAACATCTTCTTGTTTTAAATCTAGTTTTAAATAATTAATTACTTCAAGCACTGCACTAACAGTGGCTGGATGATATTTAATCAAATTAAAATCATTTTGAATATAATTAGGTGCTACTATCCCATCAATATCATTATCTAAACTTAAATATGAGAAATAGTTTTGATCTAAAATAGGTTTAGAAATAGGAAATTCAAACATCATAAAATGATGATCTTTAATTTCTTTTAATAATCTATGATTAGTATCTAGATCATTAGTATATAAATCATGAACATAAACCTTAACATCAAAGATATTACCATACTTAACTTTTGATTTAATATAAGCACTATTAACATCAACTAATGAGCTATCATAAAAAACATAAATAGCTTTTTGTTTCTTGTTTTTTTGACTTAGTTCTTTTAGTTGATTAAGTTTCATTTCATATATTAGATCAATGTATTTTTTCATACTAAATTATATAAAAGACAAAAAAGCAAGAAAGCCTGCTTTTTTAATCTAACTTATTTCTATTTTTTTATTTATTGTCAAGTGTTGTTTTTAATGGTACTTTTTGGTTGTTAATGTATGCTTTAAGATCAATGTTAGAGTTGTTAACTGTTGCATTAACTGAATAGTTTGGTTGATAAACTGTTTTATATGCTTTATGAGTAACTACTTCATTTTTAGAAGCATTAATCTTTTGTAAGAATTCATAATCTGATAGATTACTATCACCAACACCAGCATCAATTAAATCATATAAGTTATCAAACTCATCATCAAAATCAAGAGCTTTTTTATTTTTAGCTGCTCAACGTACACTTGCTTTAATTCGTTTAATTGCTTCATAATAAGTTGCATAGTTAGCAAGCGGATGGTTTTTAGTAGTTAGTTTTGTTTTTAGATCAATAAATAAAGTGTATCAGTCAACTAAGAATTTTAAAACTGAAATCTCTAAACCAAGAGCTGATAAGAAATTGATTCGTTTTTCATATAAAGCTGCTAAGTATTGGTTTTCATTACCATAGTAGTTATTAAGCTTTAATCGGTTGATTTTAACGATTTGTAGCATGTGATAAACTCTGTTTTGTTCTTGGACTTCAAGAATTTCTTCAAGCTCAGAGATAACACCAATTTGTGTTGATAAAGCAAGTGTTAGTTTAATGAAGTTTTCTTTAGATGAAGAAGAATTAAATAAACTATCATCTTTTAATATTTTTTGTTTAATTTCATTGATTCGACTATAAACACTATCAAAATAATTACGTTCAATTTTTTCTAAATTATCTTGGTGTTCTTTATTTAATTTTTTAAGATCTTCACCATTTTTAAGCTTATTAGCTTTTTGAGTATAAACTTGATGTTCTTTAGCTGTTTGTTGATCTTTATTAATAATTAAATCTTTAATATCTTTAAAGTATCAATCAGCAAAAAGGTTATAACAAATTCTCTCCCCTTCATTGATGAATGAATTTAATCAATTTTCATTATCTTGGACAATTTCAACAGCATTCTCTTTAATGTTATTATCCATAAAGTTCTTTGAAATTGTTTCATAGTATTGATCTACTAAAGTTTCTAATTTATCAGCATAATCTTTAACTTTGGCTGGATCAATATCATTGTTTAAGATAACAATACTATCATCTTGAAAACCATAATCTAAATCATAATATGAGATGTTTTCAGCATCATAGTTATTATATAAAACACCACTAGTATGAACATTCCCACCATTTGGACAAACATGTGGATGATCTTGTTCAAATAATAAACCATCAGTTCTTCTAATTAAAACATTTTCAGGATTTCCTGTTCAACCTTGTTCTAAAAGTTGTTCTGTTTCTAAGTGAATCGTTGTTTTTGTTTTATTCATCGCTTTAGTTTCCTTATCATCCCTTAAATATTATTTTTTCTTTCAGAACCATTTTTTAGCTTTTTTAGGTTGTTGGTTAGATTCATCTTCTAAATGGATACTACTATCTAAATCATTGATTAAGTGAGTAATATCATCGTTTGTTTCTGTTTTATTAGATACAGTGTTTTCTTCTACTTGAACATCTTCTTGCTTGTCAATTGCATAGAATTCAGTTTTTAAGCTGTTGATTTGTTCTTGGTTAAGATCAGTGTCATTGTATGGTTTTAGATCGATATCATCTGGTTGATAATCAACATTGCTTTGTGTTTGTTCTTCAATTTCATGAGCTTGGTGACGAAGTTCTACTTTTTGATGCCCTTGTTCGTAGTGTTCAATATCTTCAAATGCTTCTTCATAATCTTCATGTTGATATTTTTCAGTGTAATTAATATCACCAACTGAATAGAATTCTTGTTCTAAGTTATTGATTTCACTTTCTGATAGTAATGTATCATCTGTTGGCATTAATTTAGAAATTGTTGGTTCATTATCTGAACTTGGTTCTTGTTTTTCATCTTCTTGTTTTGAAGAACATGAAGATTGAGTTTGACAAGTTGATTCAGATTGTGAAGCCATATCACAAGACATATCGCAGGTTTCAGCTTGTTTAGATTCACTAGTTGTTTCTGATTCACAAGACATTTGACATGATGATTGCGTTTCAGAATTCATTTCACAAACTTCAGGTTGTTTAGATTCACAACTACTCATCTCACAAGTCTTAGGTTGTGAAGAATCGCATGATTTTTCAGTGTCACAAGTCATCTCACATGATGATTGAGTTTCTGAGTTCATTTCACAAGATTGTGTTTGTTCAGTTGCACAAGACATTTCACAAACTTCAGGCTGTTTAGATTCACAAGATGATTGAGTTTCTGAACTCATTTCACAAGTCTTAGCTTGTTCATAATCACACATCATATCACAAGAAGAGTTAGCAGCTAATACTTCGTTCGTATGAATTTCTTCATGTTCACTATGTTCATCATCTTCGTGATCATCAACATAACAAAGTGGAATTTTATCATCTCGATTAATTCAAGCTTGATGTTCTTGTTGAGTAGGAATTGGGTGAAGAATAGAAGCGTAATATAAACCTTTCTTTTCTTCTTTAGTTAGATCATCTTCTTTTTTAGATGGACAAACTTTATAAGCTTTAAGTTTAAGAAGTTGAGCAACTATTGGATCAATATCTGATTCAGAATGTAATGAACATGAACCAGTTCTATTAGCTTTTTTAATTAGTGTAGATGGGTGAATAAATTCAAACTCAACTTCATCACTAATTACTTCATCAACTGGTTTATCTTGAATTTCTTCAACTAAATCAAAATTAGTTTCTTTAGTAGAGTGTTGTTTATAGATTGCATTTAATTCATCAATAATTGGATTAAGTGTTGGATCAACTACTTTATTTTTAGTTTCAACTACTTCAATTTCAGATATTGGTTGAATTTCATATTCTTGGTTTAAATTGTTTTGTGTTTGTTCTGTATGAAGTTCTAATTCGTGGTGAGTGTGTATGTGTTCGTGTTCGTGTTCGTGAGCTTGGTGACGATTTAATACTTTTAAATGTCCTTGTTCGTAGTGTTCAATATCTTCAATCGCTTCTTCATAGTCTTCATTATCATATTGTTCTACATAATTAATAGGACCAGCTGAATAGAATTCTTTTTCTAAATTAGCTATTTCTTCAGCAGTTAATAATGTATCATCAGTTGGTTTAAGTTCAGAAATAATTGTTCTAGAAATAGAACTATTATTAGCTACATTAAGTAATGATTCATCTAATTCTTCATTAGTGTATGATGATATTGAATCACGGTATTGAATATTTGTCTTATAACATTCAGGACAAGAATCTCAAAGTAGTTTATCTAAATCACATTGTGGTGAATTAGAAAGCATTGATCGACGAAGTTTATAATCAGTTCTTTCAAAACTAAATGGTAAGAATTCTTCGTATTTAAGATTAATACTATTGAAATCAAATGTTTCATTACTCTTAGCTAATTCTTGTCTATAATCAGCTTCAGTTAGTAATGATTTTAAATATACAAGGATACTAATAACATCAAGTCTTGATAATAAAGAAGACTTAATATCATTAAATCTTTGTTCACTAAACATTAAATTTTCATTATCAAGTCTAAATTTATTGATTTCACCATTAAACTTATCAAAATCAAAAGCAGCTTCAGCTAATCATTCTGAACATTGTTGATCTAAGGTTTTAATTTGTTCTTCAGTTCAATTTTGTTCTTTAGGATTACCTAAAAATCAAGCTAAAATATCTTGAGTTCAAATCCCTTTTGAAATCAAATATTCTCTTGTTTTGTTAAATGCATCTTTTAAGTATGGTTTATCAATAACATTAAAAGCAAAAAGTGAACTATCTTTAGCAGCTTTGTTTGAAATAAAGCTGATTGTTTTTAGTTCATCATCTTTAATTGATGGATCACTTAGATAAAAATGCCCTTTAGTAGTGCCTTTAGGAAGAAAGATTTCATCTTTATATGTATCAATGCTATGTAATTTTACTTTTTCATTTTTTAAATAAACGTCTTGATTTTGTGGATCATTAATCCCTAAAAGAGCAGCTTCTTGTTTAGTTAAAAAAATTGTATTAGATCGTTTCATTTAATATCCTTCCTACTACTTTTCCATCTTTTATTCTCTACTTATCTATATTATTTTGTGTGTTTTAGATAAATTTATTTGATATTGTTATTTTATAGCTATATTACCTTATGTAATTATACTATTTTTTAATCTTATTTCTTTTGATAATATTTCCATAACGATTAAATCAAAACATCAACAAGACTTAAAGTTTTAATAAAAGAACAAAAAAGAAGTGCAATGCACTTCTTCATATTTTTAAGCTAAACGAATTCCAATCGCAATCGCAATCGTGATAATAACCCCTAACAAAATAAACATTGTTGTTACTGTTAAAAGGATATTAATAATAAAGTTTTTACCTTGTTTCTTAAGTTTCTTTTCTGTAAAATGAATCACGCTTGGGATGTTTAAAACCTTAGTTAGTTGGTTTTCTCTTTTTAGATCATCCTGATTCGTAGCAAGCGGATTAGTGTTTTGTTCTAATACTTGATTAGGAACTAAATCTTTACTTTTTTGTTTCATACTTAAGTAAATAATAACTAAATTGCTAATTTCACGTTACGGTATGTTTTACATTGCTTGCAAGCTCGATGAGGTAGTAATGGTTTCCCACAGTCACTGCAAGATGTTGTGATTGGTGCAGTTAAATGGTCGTGGCTACGACGCATTCCCTTACGTGATTTGCTTACTCGTCTTTGTTGTACAGCCATATGATCGCCTCATTTCTTTCTTGCATTTTAATAACCTTATTATTATACATTAATTTAACTAGTAATAAAATAGTTTTTTATATATTTACTTTTTAAAGTTAAATAAGTGTGTTTGTAAATATTATAATTTATACATACAAGATTATAGGTTTAAATAGAAGATGACTAAACAAGTTATTATGATAGCAATCGCTGGAGCTTCAGGATCTGGCAAAAGTACTTTAGCTAAACTGATTATTTCAAAAATGCCCCCATCTTTAAAAACAATTGTTGTTTGTCAAGATTCATACTATTTTTCAAACAACCAATTAACTGCAGAACAACGAAGATCAATTAATTATGATCACCCTAAAAGTTTTTGATTGAGACTTAATTAAAGAACAACTAACTAAAGTAAAACAAGAACATAAGATTAATGTTCCTAGATATGATTATATTAATGAAATTAGACTAGAACAAGGTGATTCATACAGTGATGTTGATGTAGTGATCTTTGAAGGGATTTATGCTATTTATGATCAAAGTATTAATGACTATTTTGATATTAAGATCTTTGTAGATACTCCAAAGGATGAATGTTTAACTAGACGTTTATTAAGAGATATTAATGATCGAAAAAGAAGTTTAGAATCTGTAATCAAACAATGAAGAGATGATGTTTCACCAATGTATGATAAGTTCATAGAACCTTCTAAAAAGAATGCTGATTTAGTAATTATGACAATTCGTGAAAACAGCGTAGCTGTACAAACAATCATGAATTGAATCTTAAAGAAGGTATAAGGTATGAGCTATTATGGAATTATTAAATATAAATTAACAGATCATGCTATTAGTCGTCTTAAACAACGAGAACCTAAATTTAAAGATATGAGCAACATTATGATCAGTGCTCATATCAACCAACGTTTAAATAACATTAGACCAGCTTATACAGATACTAATGGATATTTAGTATACATTGACCCATATAACCAAGGTTATAGCTTTTTAATTAACCAAGATAATATCGTAATAACTTATACAAAACGATCAATTAATAAAGGGGACTTTTATGCAAAAAGAAGATGATAGACTTAATTGGGATTATAATCAACAATTAAGTAAGATTAAAGAAGTATTAGAGATGTTAAGAGAATATGTAAGAATGGATGGGGGAGATTTTGAATTTGTTAAATATGAAGATCAATGTGTTTATATTAAGATCTTAGGAGCTTGTGTTGGTTGTATGTTATTAGATGTTACTTATAAAGAAGGATTAGAAAGAATCCTTAAAAAAGAAGTACCACAAATTAAAGAAGTAGAACTAATCGTTCCTAAGTTTGATACTTCTCGATTCTTCCCTTTTAATTTTTAGCTTAAGCTAATTCTAAAACCATATGAACAGTAGCTCAGTTACTGTCATCTTTTTTAATAACTTTAAAACCACATTTCTCTCATAGTTTCTGAGCACCAGTTAAGAAATCGTGGGTGTGTAAATAAAGGATTTGTATTGATCGTTCTTTTGCTATCTTTTTTAGTTCATTAAATAATAAAGTAGCAATCCCTTGTCTTCGATATAATGGATCTACATATAGTTTTAAAACTTCAACTGTTCGTTTGTTTACATCTAAGTCTAGATCTTTAAATCTAAAATCAAATTCTACAAAAGCAATAGTAGCTATTAGTTTATCTTCATCATAATAGTTGATTCAACAACCATTATCACTTTCTATATAAGATTGTTCAAAATTAGCTAGATCCTTTGGTAAAGTACTATGATCTAGCATTGGAAAAAGGATTTTCCGTGCTTCCATTATGAATTTGATACTTATATCTTTATCATCTTTGGTAGCTATTTTTAAATGAAACATAATCTAATCCTTATCAATGATGTTTATATATTATAAAGCTTTTAGATAGTTATTGGTGTTATTGAATAGTTAGAATGATGAATAAAGTAGGTGGTTTTAGGGGTTAATAGTAGGTTAAGGAGATGAAAAATCAACACCTGAGATGATATGGTGTTGATTTTTATATTGTTTTGTAAATGTTAATAAATTGATCTTAATTAATGATTAAGAAGCTTTTCCGGCTGTTGCTGCTGTTGCTGCTGTTGTTGAACCAGTTGATGTTCCTGATGATGCGGCAGAGTCTGAAGTTGAACTTGTTGAACCATTTGATCCTGAAGCGACATTTGATGAACC
>NZ_JFDP01000032.1 GCF_000731915.1 Ureaplasma diversum NCTC 246 | reverse complement strand
TTTATTTTAATTGATAAATTAACATCTTTAAATGATACAGAAATCCATTTAAGTACAATATAAATAAGCTTAAAAATAGATTGGTTTTAATTTCCTTTTCTTATCCTATTTTAACATTATTTATTATGTTAAAATTTTAAAATATACTTACTTTAAGTAATGATGTTTTTAAAATAAAGGGTCTGAAGATGAGTCAACAAATTCTAGAGCAAATTAAAACCTTAATTCAACAATTAGACCAATGAAATTATGAATACTATGCTTTAAATAATCCATCTGTGCCTGATCATGTTTATGATCAAGCAATGTTAGAGTTAATTGAACTTGAAAAAGCATATCCCCAATATAAACAAGCTAACTCACCAACAGTGCGTGTTGGTGGTTTTGTTTCGTCAAAATTTGAAAAAGTTGTTCATAAATATCCAATGCTTTCATTAGCTAATGCTTTTGATTTAAATGATTTAAAAAAGTTTGATCAAGATAATAAAGCTTACAATCTTGATCTAAAAGGATATATTCTTGAACCTAAAATTGATGGTTTAAGTATTTCTTTAATTTATAAAAATAGTCGTTTATATAAAGCTATTACTCGGGGCGATGGTGTTCAAGGTGAAGATGTTACTTTAAATGTTAAAACGATTAAAGATATTCCATTATATATTGATGATAAATATAAGGATTATGAAATTGAAGTTCGTGGAGAAGTCTTCATGGCTTATGAAGACTTTAAAGAACTTAATGATAGTATTGATGAAACTAATAAGAAGTTTGCTAATCCACGGAATGCAGCTGCAGGTAGTTTAAGAACATTAGATAATAGTGTAGCAGCAAGCCGAAACCTTAAAGCCTTTTGTTATTATTTAGTAAATGCTAAAGAATTAAATATTAATACCCAACAAGAATCTTTAGAATTTTTAAAAGCTAATAAATTTAAAGTATCTGAGTTAATAAAACATTGTTGTAGCATTAAAGAAGTTTGAGAGCAAATAGAACAAACAACCCAAATCAGAGACTCTTTATCTTATATGATTGATGGAATGGTACTTAAAGTTAATAACTTATCAATTTATGATGAGATTGGTTTTACTTCTAAGTTTCCAAAATGAGCAATTGCTTACAAGTTCCCAGCTAATGTAGTAAGTACACAATTATTAGATATTATTTGTGATGTTGGACGAACAGGTAGAATCTCGTATGTTGCTAAACTCAAACCAATTTTATTAGATGGAAGTATGGTTGAGTTTGCAACCCTTCATAATGCTGATTTTATTGCTTTAAAAGATATTAGAATTGGGGATTATGTTAACTTATATAAAGCAGGGGATGTAATCCCTTATGTTGATAGTGTTGATTTATCAAAAAGAAATGAAAATAGTAAAGTATATATTCCAATTACTAAATGTCCATCATGTGGTAGTGAATTAGTTAAGTTTGATGATGAAGTAGATCAACGGTGTTTAAATGAACGTAATTGTAAAGGTATTGTTGTTAATAAAATAGTTTATTTTACTTCACGACCTTGCATGAACATCGAAGGTTTAAGTGAAGCTAATATTAATAAATTCTTTGAAACTAATATCATCAGTGATGCAGCTGATCTTTATACTTTAAATGAACAACGAGAAGTTGTGTTTGCTTATGATTTTAAAATAAGAAACAAGAGTTTTAATAATTTAATTAATGCTATTGAACAATCTAAACATAACTCAGTAGAACGATTAATAACTGCTCTTAGTATTAGGTTTGTTGGACCAAACTTAGCTCTTAAATTAACTAAACACTTCAAAAGCTTAGCAGCTTTAATGAATGCTAGTTATGAAGAGTTAATAAGTATTGATGCATGTGGAATTAAAGCAGCTAATTCGATTTTACAATTCTTTTCTAATAAATATAATCAAGAGTTGATTTCTAAATTAATTAGTGCTAATGTTAACACTAAATACATTGATCATTTTAATTATGATGATAAGATTGTTGTAGTTGAAGAATATAAAAATAAAACCTTTGTGATCACAGGAACATTTAGTATTAATCGAAACGAAATTAAAGCTATTTTAGAAAACTATTATGATGCTAAAGTAACTAATACAGTAAGTAAGAAAACAGATTATTTATTAGCTGGAGCTAATGGTGGATCTAAATTAGAAACAGCTAAAAGTTTAGGAGTTAAAATCATTGAAACTGAATTTTGAAACAGCTAAAAGAAAACTAAAACTAGCTTTTAGTAGAAATAAAAAATATGAACCAGTTGGGGTAATTATTAAACAATATACAACTAGTAGTTTAGTGTTAGGAATTAGTATATTAGTTTGCTATGGATCTTCTTTTTTAAAGTTTAGTTTTTTAAGTTTAGATTTTTCATTAGCTTGTTTATCTGTTTTAGTTTTTAGAGTGCGTTATAAATATGCACTATTAGCTACTATTCTTTTATGTATTTCAAACTTAATGCATAGTAGTAACTGGGTTGGATTATTAGTTGTTAGTTTAAACAACTTATTGTTTATGCATTTATTAATCTTGTTTTATCATCTTTATTATTTAAGAGTTAAAAAACAGATAATGATCCATTTAAGCATTATTTTCTTCATTAGTAGTGTAATTACTTTATTATTTAATGTAATAATGAATGGGATTTTATATACTCCGCTTTATTGGTATAGTTTTAATTTAATTAAAAATCCATCAATATTAGCTGCTAAAACATTTTATGAACAAAAGCCTAATCTTTATTTACTTTATGTTCCTGATTACTGAGCTGGTATTTTTACTTTATATACCATCTTTAATTTAATTAAATATAGTGTTGTTGCTTTTGTAGCTACGATCTTAAGCTATATCTCATATAGAACTAATAAATCTTTTCATTACTAAAGGAGAAATTATGAAATTATTTGATTCTTATTCAAACCAATTAATTGATCTAAATGAAGAGTTGATATCAATTTATAATTGTGGACCAACAGTTTATAATCATATTCACATTGGTAATGCTCGTCCATTAATTACAATGGATGTTTTACATCGATTTTTAAAACATCAAAAAAAAGAAGTTAAGTACATTTTAAACATTACTGATATTGATGATAAAATCATCAACTATGCTTTAGCTAATAATCTAAAAGAATTAGAAGTAAGTGAATTTTATTTCCAAGCTTATTTAACAGTTAATCAACAGTTAAATATCTTAGAAACAATTAAACCTAAAGTATCTGATCATATGGATCAAATCATTGATTATATTGATCGATTAATTAAAGCTGGTGCTGGTTATTTTATAGAAGATGATGTTTATTTTGATACTAGTAAAATTAAGAATTATGGACATTTATCAAAACGAGATTTAGATAAAGATATAGCAGGGTTAAGAATTCAACAAGTTGAAGCTAAAAAAAGTGATAATGATTTTGTTTTATGAAAAAAAACAAAACAAGGGATTACTTGAAACACACCATGAGGAGTTGGACGCCCTGGATGGCATTCAGAATGTTCTTGTTTAATTAATCATTTTATTGGTGAACAAGTAACTATTCATGGGGGTGGAAATGATTTAAAATTCCCACACCATGAAAACGAAAATGCTCAAAATAATGCTTTATATAATAAAAATTTAGCTAAGGTTTGAATGCACTTTGGACTTGTTAATATTAATGATGAAAAGATGTCTAAATCTTTAAATAACTTCGTGTTAGTTAAAGATATATTAAATCAATTTGATTATCAAACTTTACGTTGATTCTTCTATCAAACTAACTATCGTCAACCAATTAAATATTCAATTCCAATTATGGAACAAAATGAACAAGAGATTAAAAAAATAGCAACAGCAATTAAAAACGCTAAAAATGCTCTTGTCTTCTCTAACTTATTTAATCAAATCCAATTAGTTAGTTACACTCCTTTTAATGAAGCTTTAGCTGATGATTTAGATTTAGTAAAAGGGGTATTATACATTAATGAATTAATTAAAAAAATTAATACTTTAGCTAAACAAAAAGAAAAAGCTAATGAATTATTATTAGCTTTAAACCAATTACTTTATTGTTTAGATGTATATGGGATTGAATTCACTAATAACCATAGTGAAGAAAATATTAAATTATTAAAAGAATGAAAAGCTAAAGTTGATGCTAATGATTATAGTAGTGCAGATCAACTTCGATTAGAATTACAACAAAAAGGTGTACTATAGTGCAATATTTATTTGGTAAAAAAGCATTAGCTGATTTAATTAATAATCAACAAAAAATTGATGTTGTTTACTTATCAGCTGATCAAATAAAAATCATTAATCAACTACAAGCTAATCAGATCAACTACAAGACTGTTTCTAAGTCTTGATTTGATCAATTTGATCAAACTCTTAATCATCAATACATAGCTACTAAACCATTAATTCAAAAACAAGAAAAATTAACTTTAGATCAATGATTAAAAGAAATTAAACAAAAAGAAGTTGGTTTAGTTTTAATATTAGATAGTATTGAAGATCCAAGAAACTTTGGAGCAATATTAAGAAGTGCAGATGCCTTTGGTGTTGATGCTGTTTTTTATAAGAAAAACAACCAAGCTAAAGTTAATGATTTAGTAATTAAAACTAGTATGGGAGCAATTAATTACCTAAATTTATTTGAAGTAGCTAATTTATCAATGATTATTCAAAAACTTAAAGATCATGGTTTTTGAATTTATGCAACAACACTAGAAAATAGTGTTAGTTATGAAACTGTTGATTATGCTAAGAAGAGTTGCTTTGTTGTTGGGAATGAAAACAAAGGAATTAGTCAATTAATTCAAAAGAATTCAGACATTAATATTAATATCCCAATGTATGGGAGTGTTCAATCATTAAATGTATCAGTTGCTAGTGGAATTATTTTAAGTAATTTTAGAAGAGTAATTAAGCCATAAGCAATTTATTAATTAATTTAATTAATGATTGTATTTTAATACTATTATTTATATAATATATATTAGTGTAATTTTTAGAATTTACAAAAAAAGATATTTAAGATAAGGTGACACAAATGAATAAAGCTGAGTTAGTTAAAGAATTACGTAAACGTACACAAGCAGGAATGTCTGAATGTATTAAAGCATTAGATAAATCTGATAATGATATTGAAAAAGCAATTGTTTGATTACGAGAAAATGGAGCAATTAAAGCTGCTAACAAACAAATGAATGCTGCAACTGATGGGGTAGTATTAACAAAACAAGTTGATAATAAAGCAGTTTTAATTGAAGTTAACTGCCAAACAGACTTTGTGGCTCGTAATGAACAATTCTTAGAATACTCAAACACAATTTTAGATCAAGCAATAGCTGATGTAACAACTGATGGATGTTTTGAAAAACTTGTGATTAATAATAAACCAATTGCTGAATCTGGTTTAGAATTAACTGCTTTTATTGGTGAAAAAATTGTTTTCCGTCGTGGTAAAGTATTAATTGCAAATGAAAACCAAACACTTGGTTCATATACTCACAACAACAAAAGAGTTGGAGCAATTGTTTTAGTAGATAGTAAGGTTGATCCAGAAGTAGTTAGAAAAGTAGCTATGCATGCAGCTGCAATGCGTCCTAAATACTTAAGTCGTGAACAAGTTGATCCTAACTGATTAAACTCTGAACGTGAAATTATTGCTAACCTTGTTGCTAAAGAATTTGAAGAACAAGGAAAAGATGTTAAGTTTGCTGATAAGACAATTGAAGGTCGTTTAAACAAGATTTTAAAAGAAAACTGTTTAGTAGATCAACCATTCTTTTTGGATAGTTCAAAAACAATTGGACAATATTTAGCTGAAAACAAAACTCAACCAATTGCTTTCTTTTCTTTTGAAGTTGGAGAAGGAATTGAAAAAGCTCCTGAATTAAGCTTTGCTGAAGAAGTTGCTGCTCAAATGAAGAAATAAGAAAAATAGAAAGTGATAAAAACTTTCTATTTTTATCAATTAAGGAAGAAATTAAATGCAAAAACAACGAATTGTTATTAAAATTTCAGGTGCTTGTTTAAAAACAGGTAGTGATTCAGTAATTGATTTTAACCAGATCTTACAATTAGCTAATCAGATTAAAACAATTAGTCAAAAATATTTAGTCTCAATTATTCTTGGTGGGGGTAATATCTGACGAGGGTGTAATGCTAAAGAGTTAGATATTGATCGAAATTGAGCTGATAATATGGGAATGATGGCAACAATCATTAATGGTTTAGCATTCCAAAGTGCTCTTAGCTCTTTAAATGTAAATAGTGTTGTACTATCAGCTATTAAGTGCGATAAAGTTGTATTAGAAGCAACCACAGCTAACATTGAAAATGCAATTAATAATGATCAAATAATGATCTTTGTTGCAGGAACTGGTTTTCCTTATTTTACAACTGATTCTTGTGCTGCTATTAAAGCTGCAGAAACAAAATCTAACATCATTTTAATGGGTAAAAATGGGGTTGATGGGATTTATAATAAAGATCCTAATTTACATAGTGATGCTAAGTTTTATGACAAGATTACTTTTAGTCAAGCACTTGCTGAAAATCTAAAAGTAATGGATAAAACAGCTCTTGCTTTATGTGAAGAAAACAACATTGATCTAATTGTATTTAATATTGATCAAAAGGATGCAATTGTTGATGTTTTAAATAAAAAAATTAAACATACAATTGTTACTAAATAAGCAAAACAAAGGAAGGTTTATTTATGGATTTCAAACCATATGAAAAAATGATTAATAGCGAAGTAGAACATGTTTATACTTGAATTCATAATGAATTTATTAAATTAAGAACAGGAAGAGCAAGTCCAGCTATTTTAGATGGTTTATTAGTTGATTATTATGGTGAGAAAACACCAATTAACCAACTAGCTAATATCTCAGTTCCTGAACCTAGAGTTTTATTAATTAAACCATATGATCGTTCAAGTATTAAAGATGTAGCTGCAGCTATTAATGAATCAAACTTAGGAATTAATCCACAAGTTGATGCTGATGTTATTCGTTTAACTTTCCAAGCACCAACTGAAGATATTCGTAAGGGTTTAGTTAAAAAAGCAAAAGCAATTGCTGAAGATGCAAAAATTAAAGTTCGTCGAATTCGTCAAGATGCTCAAGACAAATTCAAAAAAGAAGTTGGTCTTGTTGAAGATGATAAAAAATACTTTCAAACTGAACTTGATAATTTAACAAAAGAAATTAACAAACACATTGAAAGTTTATTAGCTAATAAAGAAAAAGATATTTTAACTATTTAATTACTGTGCAAATTCACAAATTAGATCAAAACCAAAAAAAGAATCTAAAACAAAGACTAAGATCTGTTTTATACATTGTTGGGTTTTTAGTAATCATTTTTGTACTAGCACTTTTTGCTGAAAAAAACTATAAATGATCCCCATCACAAGTTTTAGAGATTCCGATTTTTCAAACCATTTGTGCTTTTTTAATACTAGCTTTTTTAATTCCAATAATTTGTATAGCTAGCTTTGAATTTTCTAAAGCTTTCTTTAAAAAATCCAAACGCTATATTTTCATTATTACAACGATCTTTTTAGTTACAACAATTTTACCAACCTTATCTTATTTAGTTTTTGTTTATGATCTGACTAAAACAGATTATGAATACAAACAAGTTTTATTGTTGTTTTATCTAACACTTGGAATTAGTTATGCTTTTGGTTTTTTAATCATTTTAATCTTAATGTTTATATTAAAAACCCAAGAAGTTAGAAAATACATCTTAGCTTTAATTATTTATACATTAGTAAGCTTTTTCTTTATTGGTTTTATGTACACGATTTATGTTCGTGGTTGAATTACTACTTTACTTTTAATGTTAGTAGTGTTTGCTTCAGATAGTTTTGCTTATCTTGGTGGTATTAAATTAGCTAAACATAAATTAGCTCCTAAAATTAGTCCTAAGAAAAGTGTTGAAGGGTTAATTGTTGGTTCAGTTGCATCAACCATTTTAATTCTAATTGTTCTTGCTATATTAACTACAATTCCAAACCAAAGCATTAATAAATATGAAAATGTGCTTTTTAATTGGTATGGTATTGATTTTAGTAAATCAATAATTACAATCCTAAATGCTAAAAACTTAGCTGGTTGATGAATAGTAAGTGCAATCATCTTATTAATTTTTAGTTTATTAAGTACAGCTGGTGATTTAATTTTCTCAGCTGCTAAAAGAGCTGTTAATATCAAAGACTTTAGTAATATACTACCAGGACATGGAGGAATATTAGATCGAATCGATTCATTATCATTAGTCTTTTTTGTTCACTTTACTATTACACTAATTATTAATGGATCAACTAATGAAGCAAATATATTTGTAATCAATAATTAACAATAAAATACAACTATAAAAAGTTGATTAAATCATAGATTAACGGTACTGAGTGCGTATATATTAGCACTGGTACTATTTTTTCTTTACTATCTAGTTTTAAATCTAAAGCAATCAGTGATTTATTCTTATTTTCATACACTAATTGATGTCTTATATAATAAGAGAAGTTATTGATTTTAACATGTAATTTCTTAAACTTTTTAATCTTGTTATAAGTTTTATTATCAAGTTCAAAAACACGATGTTTGGTTTCTAAAAAACTACTTGTGAATTTTTGGTTTTTAAAACCAAAAGCGATTCCAATTCCTAAAACAGTACAAGAGATTGTAGCTGTAAGTGCAATACTAATTCATCTATTAAGCATTTAAATTGACTACCTTTATAAAATGATCAGTTAATAAGTTATCGTGTGAAACATAAAGAACTAAATTATTCTCTTTAATAATAGGAAGTAAATGAACTAGTACAAAAGCTTTAGTAGTTCCATCAACATGAGATAATGGTTCATCTAAAAGTAGTAGTTTGTTTTTGTATTTTAGTAAACTTAAAAATGAAACAATTTGTCGTTGCCCCATTGAAAGTCGTTCACTTAATTCTTGTGAAGTTGCTAATTCTCAGTTGATGTTAGTAAATTGTGATAATTTCTTAAAAACAATATCGATTTGACTATCTGGAATCTGGTTCATAAAATAAGCTAAATCAAAATCAACATTACTAATTGTTGATGGTTGATAAATAACTTTATCTACAATCTGTTTGAAGTCAAAATCAAAAGCACTTTGCTGATTAAAATAAACATTAAAGTGTGGTTCATAAAATTGAATAATAGCTTTTAGTAAACTTGTTTTACCAGATCCACTATGACCAATAATTAAGGTATGTTCATCAAATGAATAGTTTTTAGAAAAACAACTAACTTGAACCGAATCGATTTTAGTTAAACTTGATCCATCTCTGTTAATATTGTTCATAAATAATACTTTTTCAACAATCATCTTAGCTTGTTGATATGATGCTTGATTATTTAAATAATCAAAAATAGTATTAATTCCTGAACTTACGTTCTGGTGTAAAAACAATAAAAAGGTTAAATTACCAACATCAATTGGCTGGTTTTTACTAATTTTTAAATATACATAAACACTTGTGATTAATAATAAAGATAAAGCATTAAAGATATTATTAATCGTTTTAAAATGACTATTAACTAATGTACTTTTATTAGTATCATTCATTAAATTTGCTTGGACTTGATCATAATCATTTTTAGCTATAGTACTCTTATTAATAAAGAATGCTTCTTTAATTAGATTTAAGAATGTTTGGTATTTAATAAAGTTCTTTTGGGAATGGTTTAATAAAACTGATGCCATTTTCTTGTTATATAAATAACTAAATAAAGCAACAAACCCATTTAAGATTACAAACCCTAAACTAATACTTAACAATAACCAATCATTTAATCCTAAGATCACACTAATAACACAAGCATATAAAACATTAGTATAAAGCTTGGTTCTAACTACTAATAAGAAGTTAATAATACTTAATATATGAGATGGAATCTGACTTAATTCACCCATATTAGTCTTTGCATAAAAACTTTGTTGTTTATACATTAATTGGTTATTAATATAGTTCATGATTGTAATATAAATACGATTGGTTTGCTTTGTTATAAACAGATCAAACAATAGTTGTTTAAAACTATTGATTAAAAAGAAAAAGAAGAAAACTAGACTTAGTTGTAATAAGTTCTTTAAGATTTGATGAACAATCACGAAGTTAATTACATAATTTAAATATCGGCTTATAATAATACTGATTGGAATCGATACTAATTCTAATAAGAAGATGATTATTAAATCAATCACTCTTATACTTTTAAGATAGCTTTGATCAAAACTAGTAACTTTAAGAACATCATTTTGTTTATTAAATTGAACCAATACTCCTAAAAAACACTTACTAAATTGATCTAGATCTCAATAATAAACTCCATCCTTCGGATCATAAACTTTAAGTTTTTGATCACTTATTACTTTAATTACATTAAAATGAGCTAAGTTATCTTTATTAACTAATACAACATAATAATCATCTTTAGCTAATTCAAAAACTTCTTCAGCTTTACATTCATATGAACTAGCATTTAAGCTATATTCATTAGCTAAACGTTCTAGTTCAAAAACACTAATTCCATTAACACTTAAATTAGCTTTAGCTAATAGTTCATTTTTAGTTATTTTGCTTTTTTTGTAATGATTAATGATCATTGCTAAAACACAAATCCCACACTCATTATTAATAATTTGATTAACTATTTTCATAACCCCTCCATTAGCTTAATTTGTACAAACCATTAAATAATTGATTTTTTGAGTTAATAAGGAGTTATTTTGTATAATTAAACTAGCGTTTCTTTAATTTATAGAAACACATCTATAACTAAAATTAAATATTTATTTAAAAGGAGCTATAATGGCAAAAATTAATTTTTTGGCATTAGGTGGACAAGATGAGCGGGATAAGTCATGCTTTGTTGTTGAAGTTAATGACGAAATTTTCGTATTTAATGCTGGTGTAAAGCTACCACCTAATGATATTTCAGGGATCAATGCAATTATTGCAGATTTTAGCTATTTAGAAGCTAATGCAAAAAAAATTAAAGGGATATTTGTTGGAACGCCGAGTTTTGCAAATGTTACTGGTTTACGTTTATTATTAAGTCAAATTAATCCAAAAACACCAATTTATACAAGTTCAATCGGAGCTGGTATTATTAAGCGTGTTTTTGATCAAAAATCTCACATCAAAAAAGTTGAACCAAACATTATTGAACTAGAACCAATTAAAGATAAAAAGGTTGGTTCAATTTTTACAACTGCTTTTAAAATTACTAACTCACTACCACACTCATATGGGTATGTACTTAAAACAGAAGATGGAGCAATTGTTTATATTGATGAGTTTATTATTTCAAACGATCGAAACAAAACATTTGATTCACAAATCAACTTTTTAAATTCAATTACAAAAAACAACACTTTAGCTTTAATCATTGGAACTGGTCAATCTGGTTTAAATGCATATACAGCACCAAGTCATAAAAACAAATCATTTTATGAAGATGCTTTAAATAAAGCTAATCAACGTTTAATTGTGGCTTCTGATAGTTCTGATGCTTATAGTATTTTTACTTTAGCAACAATTGCTAAACAACAAACTAAACCATTTATTATTTATTCAAACAACTTTATTAATGTCTTTAGTAGTGTTATTAAGCAAGGTTTATATAACAACAAGAATTTAATGTCTACTCCAATTGCTGAGATGAATAAATTAGAGAAGGCAATTATTGTGATTGCTGATAATCCTGATAATTTATTTAATCGTTTAAAGAAAATTATTGGTGGTGAAGATAAATTATTAACAATTAATCCAAATGATTATTTTGTACTAGGGTTTCCTGTAATTGCAGGGATTGAAATGTTAGTTGCTAATTTATGTGATGAATTAGGAAGAAAAGACATTGATTTTTCTTTATTACCAAAAGATTATTTAAGAATGGTTCAATCTGATGAAGATTGTAAACACGTTGTTAATTTATTACAACCAAGATATGTAATTCCAATTAATGGACTTTATAAACAAGAAGTGAAGTTTACACAAGCTGTTACTTCATCTTGAATCAAAAATGAACAAGTAATCTCACTTGATAATGGTGAACAAGTCTTTGTTGAAGACAAAAACTTACTTCCAAAAAGAAACAGAGTTCCAATTGAAGAAAAATTCTTATCAATGTATAATGCTCTTGATGTGGGAAGTGGTGTTATTTATGAACGTTTACAAATGAGTGAGAACGGGGTTGTAAGTATTAGTTTTATCTTTGATAAACAATGTCAAAAACTACTTAATAGTGTTCAATTTAAATACTATGGGGTAGTTAACAATGGACCTTTTTCACTTTCAAAAGTAGAAGAAATTGAAGCTACTTTTAAAGAACGAATGGGTGAATGTTTATTCTATGATAAAAACAAAAAGTTAGATATCAAAGAAACAAAAGCAGCTCTAAAACGATTATTAGCACGTTTGTTTGAAAAGAAATTCAACAAACGTCCATTAGTTTTATCAAACTTCATTGATTACACTACAATTAAATAATAATGTTTTATGTTTATAGAGGGATGTTGTATGGAAACTAGAAAAAATAAACCACAAAAAACAATTTCATATTACACCAACCAACAAACCAATAATGAACAAGATA
>NZ_JFDP01000031.1 GCF_000731915.1 Ureaplasma diversum NCTC 246 | reverse complement strand
ATTTTTTCATCTCTTACCTTTCTTTTTTATTTGTTTATGTACAATTATTATATTTTTAAATTTTAACAAATCAAACTTTAATTAGTACCAAGTTTAGTTAACAAAATAGTTATAAATAAACTAAAAGCTAATAAGTAGATTAAACTAATCAACAATTTAGTTGAAATAAGTATCGTTTTTATTAGAATTAGTATTAATAAACTAAATTAACAAGTTAACTAAATTGTTGATAAATCTTAAACAGAAATCTATATAAAAGTAATTAGTTAATTTAAACACTTAGTATTATAAGAATCCGTTAGTTATTTTATATATTGAATAAGTTATAATTAAAAGATAGAAATCAAGATAGTGAGGCAATAATATGGCTAATTGATTAGCAGATATTAGTTCAACATTACACCAAGCAGCAACAAATGCTGCAGCAAAAGGTGGAAGTAATTCTAACTTTTTAACAATCTTGATTATTATCATTCCCATTATTTTAATCATTGTTTTTATTGTTCGAAAAAAACGTCGTCAAAATGGGGATGGACCATCAACTGGGAATAATCAAAACAAAAGTGATACTAATGAAGTATGAACAACAATTAAGAAGTATTTACACCAAATTGATGATAAGGGGAAAGAAGTAATTGATTCATATGTAGTCAAACGTCCTGAACCACATAATACTTCACAAATGACTAAACTTCAAAAACAAGAATATAAAGAAGAAATTGAAAGAATCAAAGCTCTTAAAACAACTGATCCTAATGCTTATAAACAAGAGATGTTAAGAATCAAAAAAGAAAAAAGAGCTAAACCAAAAGAATTATATGTTGTTTTATTTACAACAAGAAATGCTAAAACAAAGGTTGTTGATGAACCACGTGCATTTGAGTGTGAAGTTAAATTAGTTAAAATCAACAAAAAAGAAAACCGTCGAGAAATCGATATTATTAAACCACTTGATTATGATCATGAAATGCGTTGAATCAAAGTGATTAAAGATAAAGATGATCAAGCTTATGCTAAGAAACTAGAAGCTGATAAGAAACGACAACAAAAAGCAATTGAACGAAAACAAGCTAAACTAAATAAAGCACAAAATCAAACAAACTAAAATAACAACTCAGATTAGTCTGGGTTATTTTGTATTAATAAGGAGTAAAAAGTAAAATGAATAAACCAAAAATTATTTTCTTTGGAACACCTCAAATTGCAAAAATAGTGCTACAACGATTATTTAGTATTAAAAACATCGATCTATTAGCTGTTGTTGCTCAACCTGATAGTATGAAAAACAGAAAAGGTGAAATTTTAAATGGTGCTGTTAAACAATTTTGTTTAGATCATCATATCCCTATTTTTCAACCAGCTAAGATTAGTACTATTTTTAATGAATTAAATGAACTTGCTCCTGATTTAATTATTACTTGTGCTTATGGTCAATTTATTCCCCAAAGTATTATAAATATCCCTAAATATAAAATTGTTAATGTACATGCATCATTACTTCCTAAATTACGTGGGGGAGCACCAATTCATTATGCAATCATTAATAATGAAAAAGAAACAGGAATAACTTTAATGCATACCATTAAAAAAATGGATGCAGGGAATATTTTATTTCAACGATCAATTCCTATTAATGATCAAACCACTACTAAAGATTTAACTCTTCAATTAGCTGAATTAGGAGCTGATATGATAGAAGATCATCTTTTTGATTTATTAGATGAAAATTTAGTTGGGGATGTTCAAGATGAAGAGTTAGTTACATTTGCATATAACATTACAAAAGAACAAACGATTATTAATTTTAATCAAAGTGCTTTAATGGTTTTAAGATTTGTAAATGGGATGTTTGATAAACCAATGGCTTTAATGGATTATAAAAACAACTTAATTAAGATTCATAAAATAGCTATTACAACAAATAAATCAACTCAAACTCCTGGAACTGTTTTTATTAAAGATAAAAAACTATATGTAGCAACAGTTGATTTTAATGTTGAATTATTATTAATTCAACTACCAAACAAAAATCCAGCTCAACCAAACCAAATCTTAAACGGTAATAATATTTTTACTTCATAAAGGGGATAGTATGGAATTTAGTGCTTCAAAGAAAAATAGTTTTAATAATCCGTTCCGTATTAATTCTCGTTTTCGTTCTTCACTTTTAGTTAAGTTTTTATATACAGCTTTTTTTGTGTTTACACCAATGCTTATTATTTTCATCTTATTGGGTGAAATTAATGCACTAGGTTTAAATGGGATTGTTGGATCAAATGCTAAATGATATGGATCTGGATTTAGTATTAATAGTGATCAAACAGTTACTTTTGCTACTAATTTTTATAAGTGAAAACCATTAGATTTTACAACTTTAAAAGCACAAACAAGCTCGGTTGATTTTCAGAAGATAATTGAATTTAGTGAAAACTTTAAACATACTAATAACCAGGAATTTGGAGTTGGTCCACTTAGTTCATATCCTGTTTGAGTAAGTATGTTTGTATGCTTGTTCGCATCTGTTTTAGTAGCTGTTATTCTTGTTTTAAAAGTTCCTAAACTAAGATGAGATATACTAACTCCAATTGTTTCTTGTTGGTTTGGGATGTTTATTTTAATCATCTCTGGTTTTGTACCAAGTGAAGTATGGGGTTATTTAGTTCGTTTTGTAATCATTGTGATTGCTTTTATTATTCCAATCATTATTATGGTTAAGATTACTAACTCTTTAATGGCACGTTCAAAACACTTTGCTGATTATACAATTGATTTATATAATGAATATAAAGATTCAGAACAATATTACCAACAAGCCGCTAAAAGCCAACTTGAACTAAAAAGAAAATCTAATCCAAAAACAAAATATAAACTAGAAAAAGAAGGAAAGAAGAAGTAACTATGGCATTTGTTGATAAGTGTACGATTACGCTTAAAGCAGGAAATGGTGGAGATGGAATTGTTTCATGACGTCGTGAAACCCATGTTCCTGAAGGTGGACCTGCTGGGGGTAATGGTGGGAATGGTGGTTCAATCTTTTTTGTTGGTGATCACAACGAAACTTCTTTAGAATCAATTAAGTTTAAAAAAATCATCAAAGCTGATCATGGAACTAAAGGTAATATTAAAAACCAACATGGAGCAAATGCAGAACATGTTTATGTTAAACTTCCCCTTGGAACAGTTGTTTATGATGCTAAAACAAATGAAATAATTGCTGATGTATCTGTTGATAAACAAACTTATTTAATAGCTTCTGGGGGAATGGGTGGATTTGGTAATACCCATTTTAAATCAGCTTTTAATAAAGCACCTAATTTATATGAACGAGGGGAATTAGGAGAAGAAATTGTTGTTAATCTAGAATTAAAAA
>NZ_JFDP01000030.1 GCF_000731915.1 Ureaplasma diversum NCTC 246 | reverse complement strand
CTGGGAAATTATCAGCATAAGCTCCAAATGCATCTTGCATTTGTTTAATTACATTGTTGTCATAATAAAATAAGATAGTTCCAGCTCCAGCTTTGAACATATTGATTTTTTCAATAGCTACTTTGCCTTCATAAGCATTGTATATTTCGTCTCAAATTTGTTCGTGCTTTTCATCAAAAGC
Organism: Ureaplasma diversum NCTC 246; assembly: GCF_000731915.1. Taxonomy (GTDB): domain Bacteria; phylum Bacillota_I; class Bacilli_A; order Mycoplasmatales; family Mycoplasmoidaceae; genus Ureaplasma; species Ureaplasma diversum. The sequence continues at coordinate 5,311 of NZ_JFDP01000030.1, read as the reverse complement.
AACAATTACACGAGTGCTTTTACTATTAAAAGCATCTGGAATTAATTCTGTTACTTCTTTAATTTTTTGAACAATTGTTTCTTTAGATACTTCTAAATTTTTGTTGATATTGTAATATGATCTTCTTTTTGATAAAGATTTAATAATGTCCATGTTATTTCCTTAAAATTAATATTTTCATATTAATTAAATTATAAATTAAAAGGAATAATTAGTCTTTTAAAAAGGTTCAAAAATAATCAAATAAAGACTTATTCTAGTTCTTGATACATTTTTTTAATTTTGTTGTTGATGTGATTAAGACCGCTTTTTGTGATTTGGATATTATAATCAGATTCCATTAAGTTAGCAATTTCAACTAAAGATAGTTCTGGATTATTAATTCGTACTTCACAATATGTTAAAAACGAGTAGTTTTGTTTTTGATATAGTGGGTGTTTTGCTTTGATTTTAGTTATCATTTGTTTAGCTAAAACACCAGCTTTAGAAGACTTATCAATATTTTGTACATCTAAGTTATTTAAACGTTGAATCTGATTACTAAAATCTTTAGCAATTCTTATTTCTTCAAACATAAAAAAAGAATTACTAGCTTTAATTGCTTTTAGAAAATCAGAGATCATTTCTGATCTTTTAAAATAAATAATTTCTTTACTGTGTCTGTGAATTGATTTATATTCTAAACCAAACCTAGCTAAAGCTTTTTTTAATAAATAAGCATAGTTAACACTATCACATCTTAACTCTAAATGATAGTTTTCTTGTGGATGGGCAATTGATCCTCCTGATAACATTGCCCCTATTAAGAAATTAGAACAATACTTTTCTTGTTGAAAGTTTTGTTCATTAACTTGATCATAGATTTTAATTAAGTGTTCTAGTTTATCTAAACCATTATAAATTTCTAAAATATAGTTATTTTTATTAGTAGCTAATTTATCAGGTTCAATAATAAATTCATATTCTATATTAATATTATTAAAAGCGCTAAGTGCACTAATAATAAAATCAATAATGTATCCATTTTGAGATTTAATAATCCATTTGGTTGGATTACCAAGTGAGATTGTTAAATTATTTTTTAAAAAAGAGTACAAAATAACCTTATAGTCACTAATTGAATAATGATCATTAGTGTATAAGTCTTCTTTTACAAACTCACTAAATGTTAGTTGGTTATTTTGTTGGCTCTCAACTATTTCTTGTAATAAATTCTTTTGCATGAAGTGCTGCTATTGTTCCATCATTAACTGCTGTTGATATTTGACGAATGTTTTTGTTAACAATATCACCAGCTGCATATATACCTACAATTTGAGTAGACATATGTTCATCAGTATTAATAAAACCTGTTTTAGGATCATAAACTAAGTTGTTTGGTAATTTGATTCCACTTGGTAAAAGACCAATAAAAGTAAAATTACCTTTAACATAGATCTTTTCTTTAACTTTAGTTTCTTTGTCTTCGTACTCTAAACCCTCTAAACTATCATTACCAAAGAATGATAGAGTTTGTTTGTTCATTAAAGGAATAATGTTTGGAGTTTTTTGCATTAGTTGAATTGAATATTCTTCAGCAACAAAATGTGGTTTATTTGAAATTAAATAAACTTTATTACAAATTCCAGCTAAATAGATAGCTTCTTCAACAGCTGAGTTTCCAGCTCCGATTACAGATACATCTTGATCTTTAAATAAAACCCCATCACAGATAGCACAATAACTAATCCCTTTTTGTTCGAACTCAATTTCATTAGGAATATTAAGTTTTTTGTTTTTTGTTCCTGTGGCAATAATTACTGTTTTGGCTATTAGAGTTTGGTTTTTTAAAACAACTTCTTTGTAATTGTTATTAATCTTGATTTCAATTGCTTCATCAAAAATAAAAGTAGCATTTAGTTTAACCAATTGATCATACATATTATAAGCAAGCTGATAACCATCAATTTGCTCAAAACCAGGATAGTTTTCAACTGTAGCTGTTGTAGCTACTTTACCCCCTGGGTATTGTTTTTCAATAACAGCAACATCTAAATTAGCTCTTTTAGCATAAATACCAGCTGTTAAACCAGCTGGTCCTGCTCCTATGATTACAATATCATAAACTTTATTTTGATCCATATCACTTAAATCCTAACGGTGGCAGTAAAATAAGAATTCATTAGGTTGACGAATATCAGTTAGTTTTTTTCGTCAACTCTTAGGAAGCATAAATGCAAAAATTGAATCAAGAATAAATCGGTTTCTAAATCTAGGGACAACAAATTGAATGAAGATTATTCCTAATAAACCAAAGACTAATAATAATGAGTTAATAACATAAGTTCCAGCAAATGTAAATTGACTAGCTCTTGCACTTTCAGTTACAAACCGAATAATTCCATAGAACATAAAATAAGAAGAAGCAACAACACCAATTCTGATTTGTTTAATCAATGGTACAACTAAATAAATGAATAAGAAAACAATAATGTTAAAGAATGATTCATATAAGAATAATGGTTGATAAATTAAATAAGGGGTGTTTGGGTCAATAATTGAACCTGGTTGAAGTAGATCAGTTAAATAGTGTTTCATCCCTTCAAAAACTGCAGGCATTGCATTCTTTAATCAATTAAGTGATTCAGGAGTTGCTTCAGCACCAAAGATTTCACCGTTAATAAAGTTTCCTCATCTACCTAAAGCTTGACCAATTAAGATTGTTGGAATAATTGCATCCGCATAAACTCACATACTTACTTGACGGATCACTTTATTTCCATCTACATCAACATCAGCTACATGATAAGCTGGTTTTTTAAGAATTAGTGGGAAGAAAATAGCAGCAGCTATTACACCACCAATTACCCCGCCTTGAATCGCTAATCCACCAGATCTAAAATCAAAGAAATTTTGAGCATCTCCAATTGCTAATGACCATAGCCGTGCACATAAAATTGTTACTGGTACACATAAAAATAAATAATAAAAAGCTGGTTCTCAACTAACTTTGTAATAGAACTTAAGTCTTAAACAATAAGCTAAAACTGCAATCCCAAAACCACACATGAAGATGATTCCATATCAGTAAACAGGGAAGTTACCACCAATATTAAAGGCTTCACGATGGGCATGAACAAAGTTATTTAAACTACCTTGGGCTCCAACGGTTGTAATAAAATCCATCCTATTTTCCTTTCCTTGATAATTGTTCAATAAATGCTTGTGCTGAATTATAACCCGACATCTTTAATTTATAATCAGTTACTGCTGTTTCAATAATATCAGCAATGCTTCGTCCTTCAATAACCGGAATCTTATAGTGAACAACATAAGCACCAGCAAACTGTTTATAATTTAAATCTTTTCCAAATCGTTCAAAAATAATTTTTTCTTCTTTTTGTGGTTTAATCAACTCAATTATGATCTCGATTCTTGTTGAATCAATCATTCTTTCAATTCCAAAAGAACGAGAGAAGTTAATAATACCAAGACCTCTTACTTCAATAAAATCTTTTGTTGATTCTTCTGCACTTCCATATATATTACCACCAATTCTAGTAACATTGATTGCATCATCACCAACAAAGATGTGTCCTTTCTTAACAAGTTCAATTGCAAGTTCGGACTTACCAACTCCACTCTCTCCAACTAACATTACTCCAATTCCAAAGATATCAACCAAAGTCCCATGGTGCATTGTTTGATTAGAAAGTTTTTGAGAAATATAAGAGTTAATAGTAAAGTTAAGTTCAAAGAAACTATAATCAACTTTAACAACAGGAATATTAAATTCCTTAGCAACTTTAAGCATAATATTAGTATGTTTAAAGTTTTTACCAAATAAGATCATTGGTGGATTAAGTTCAAAAATTGTTCGTAATTTCTTAGAAATAATTGAGTTTGAAAAATTGTTAAGGTAGTTTGATTCTTTAGAACCAAAATAAACAATTGATCAAATTTCTTTAAATAAAACTTCACCAGCTAATTCAAAACCAACCCGAATGATTCCTGTTGATGGAATTTCTCGATCAGTATAGTCTTCATTAACAACAATTTTTAAATCAAATTTCTTAACAACTTGACTTACAAACAATTTGTTTTTTGTTTCCATTTATAACCTTACTGTTACTTACAACTTTTTTCTATTATTATAAAGCAAGCTTATATATTTTATAAAAATATCAAATAGATATTTGATTAATTAAAGAATTTCATCATCGATGAAATCATCACTTTTCTTAAACTGATCAATGATAATTTTATTATTAGCATTAACAGTCATAAAGAAATCTTCTTGAACTCGATATTTTCTAGAGTTACTATTTTTGTTTCTTAAGAAGTCTAAAATAGCATTAATTTTAGCTTCACTAACTCGTTTGATTTCAAAATGATTAAGCATTCTAAAAATAAGATGATACTGGATCGCATCACTTTGTAGATGGAAATAACTATAATCAAATTTAGCTTTTAAGAAATCAATTCAAGCAATTTGTACATTCTCATCTAATCATTTGTTTGCTTTGTTATATTTTTTAATTTGTTTATAAAAGTCTTCAAATTGTTGTGAACTTCAAGTAGCTATTGTTTTACGAACTGTATTTCGTTCATAAATATCCATTTCATTTGTTTCATCAATTACAAAAGGGATATTATTTGTTTGACAATGTCTTAATAAGGTTGATTTACGATAGTTAATAACTGGTCTTTTAATGATTAGTTGATTGATAACGGTTGTATCTCTAATTCCATAATATAAAGCTTTAGAGCTTCTTGCTTTTTGCATATAAGCTGTTTCAACTCAATCATCTAAATTATGTGCAACATATAAAGTTTTTAAATTATATTTAATAGCTATTTCTTTAAAGAAGTCATATCTAATTGCTCGTGCTTGTGCTTGAAAATTTTTGATTTGATCATACTTTTCATAAACTGATTGATCTACATTTAAAATTTCTAAAGCAATGTTGTGTTTATGACAAAATGCTTTAACTACTTCGCTATCTTTAAAACTATCAGCTCGTTTGTTATAGTTGATATGACAAACGACTTTAATGTGTTTTTTATATAAATCAAGCATTGCCATTGAATCTGGACCACCAGAGACAGCAGCTACAACTTTCTTAGAACTAAATAAATTAGTTATATTTGTTCATCAATTTTTCAAAGCTTTCTCCTTTAGTAAACTCAACACATGCAAAAGCAACATTAATTAATAATGGTTTAATAGTTACTAGTTCATCAATTTTAAAATTAGATAAAACATATTGATCAAGTGGAATTTGGGTGTTTCTTCCTATTCCAATACGAACTCTTTTAATGTCTTGTGTAC
>NZ_JFDP01000029.1 GCF_000731915.1 Ureaplasma diversum NCTC 246 | reverse complement strand
GAAGTTATCGAAGAACATGAAGTAAGCGAATGTTGTGGAAAAGAAGATTGTTGCTCAAAAGATAGTTTAAATAATAATGAGCAAGAACATAAATGTACTCACCACAATTGCTCAAATACTAATCATTATGGAGGTGAATTAGAAGTGTTAAAATTTAAAAAAACTAGTCATAATCATGATGAACAATTAGAACCGTTTAATGTTAATGAAGCAATTATTGCTTATGCATCAAATCTAAATATGATTGAAAATGTAGATGCTTTTGAGCGTTCTGAATTTAATCAATATTTAATTAAGAATTTATCTAATACTGAACTTTATAATATAATCGAAAACCAAGAAAGTATTACAATGGAAGTTGAACCTGCTTTGATTAAAGCAATTCACTTAGAAATTAGTAAGTTTATTTATCGTGATACTGAACATCAAAGTTTTTGTGCTTACTGTTGTAAACCTTGCCACTGCGATGTAATTAGTGATGAGGAAAAACAAAAAGCATTGAAAGCTCAAGAAGAGGAAAAAGCGCGTTTAAAAGCTGAAGAAGAACAACGTATTTTATTAATGCAACAAGAAGAAGCAGCTCGTAAGGAACAAGAAGAAGCGCTATTACAAGCACAACGCCTTGAAGAAGAAAGATTAGCAGCTCAAAGGGCACTTCGTGAAGCTGAAGAAGCTAAGAGAGCTCAAGAAGAAGCAGAGCGATTAAGACTTGAAGTTGAGGAAATACAAGCTGCTGAAGAAATTAAGATGGCACAAGCGGCTTCAGAAGATGAAGTTCAAGCTCGTGAGCAACAAGTCTTAGTAAAATCAGAAAAAGCTATTGAAGGTATTGAAAAACAAACTGTTATGATTTCTGTTTCACCAGATGAAGCTATAGAACTATTTGACAACGGAAAATCTGCTATCTTCTTTAAAGTAACCCCAGTTTATCCTGTTGGCCGTGTAGTTGTTTATGTAACTTCACCAATTAAAAAAGTTCTTGGTGAATTTGATTTACTAGATATTAAAAAGGGTAAAGTTTCAAGAATGTGAGATAGCTACAAAGATTACTCAGTTATTTCTACAAACAAAGTATTTAAAAACTACTTTATGGATCATACTGATGCACATGCTTTGATTGCATCTCGTGTATATAAATATCGTAATCCTAAGGAATTAGCAAGTTTTGATATGAAAAGGGGCCCTAGCGGGTTTACTTACTTAAAATAATGAAATTTAAGCGTAATAAAACATTTGATGAGTTTACATCTCAATCAAAGGCGAAGCAAATATTTACACCTTGATTTATTGCCGCTTTAGTAGTATGCATTTTTACAGCAACTGCTGCTTTTACTGTTCTTTGTCTATTAAATCCTGGTTTTGAAATTGCACGTGCTGCTGTGGATGGAAATGGAGAATTAATTGAGCCAATACATGTAGCAAATATTGCTAAAGAAAAATCATTTATGTCATTTGTTGAGTATGATCCTCATGCTAACTATCAAGTTTTATTTAAAGCGATTGAAAACTTTAAAACAACATATGGCAATAAAGCTTTTGAAGATGCTATTAATGCAATAGTTAAACACGATCATCAAGCTATAAGTAAATTGCCTAAAGAATTTAATGAAGCTGTTCATGCCTTTATGCACTCTCACTCACAAGGTTCTATTAACCATAATGGTACATGAGGATTTGCTGTTAAAGTATTAAGTGGGGGGCAAGAATCATGATTCTATAAATTCACTAATGCATTTGCTAATCTTGATTCATCTGTTGTTGACAGCCATAATAACTCACTAAGTAAAATGGCTCAAACACGTATGAAAATGATTGATCTTTACCAAGACAACTATCATGCATACTATTGGATATTCATAACTTGCATGATGCCACAAATGATTACACTTGTAATTATTGTTGTTAAGCTTATTACAGTTTTAAAACCAAAACTAAGCGCAGAACAGAAATATGCAATCAAGCAATCAAAAGCTGATAAAAAAGCCCAAAAGAAAAATAAACTTGCAAACAATTCACATTTAAATCTAGAGGCTCACTAATATGTCTTTAGATATGATTAAACGTAAAATCGCATCTATCCAATCAACAGCTAAAACTACTAATGCAATGAAATTGGTTGCAACTGCGAAACTAAAACGACAACGTAACAAATTAGCTGATATTCAAACATATTATGAAAACTACTATGAAGTTATCGGTTTATTATTATCTGTTGTAAAAGATGTTGATTTTTTAACCATTCCTAATGCTAAAAAACGTACTTTATATATTACTATTAATTCAACAATGGGGTTAGCAGGTTCTTATAACTTTAATGTTAACCGTTTAGTTAATGAATTAATTAAATCAGAAGATATTACCTTTACAATTGGTAGAAAAGGTAATGATAATATGCGAATTACAAAACGCCAGCACCAAGTTAATAAGTTCTTAAATTTAAATGATAATGATATGACTTTTGAAATGGCACTTGCTATTGGTAAAGAGGCTCTTGAATTATATTTAAATGGTGAAGTTAATACTATTAAAGTGGTTTATACAAAATTTGTAAACGCAATTAGTTTTGAGCCAGAAGTTATTAGTGTACTTCCTTTTAATAAGGATGAAGTTATTAAAAAGAATAACATTGGTTTAGAATTAGAGCATGATAATATTATTTTCCAACCTAACAAGGAAGATATTATTAAAATGATTTTACCCAGCTATGTTGCCATTGTGCTATTTGATGCTTTACTGAATTCAAACATTAGTGAAAATGCGTCTCGTAGAAATGCAATGGAAGCAGCTACAAAAAACGCCAGATCACTTGCTGACACCTACAAACTTACATATAACACATTACGCCAAGGTAAAATTACAAGTGAAATTACAGAAATCGTCGCTGGTAGTGATGATGAATAACCAAAAACTAGAAGGATATTAATATGTTACAAACAAAAAAAGGTAAAATCCACCAAGTTTTAGGTCCTGTTGTTGACGTGCGATTCCCATCTGATGCCTTACCAAAAGTAAATACAGCCCTCGAGGTTGATAATAATGGCAAAAAGCTTGTACTTGAAGTTGCCCAACTTAGTGGTGACAATATTGCTCGTTGTATCGCGATGGATACTACAGATGGATTAGAACGTGGTTTAGAAGTCATAAACACAAACAAACCAATTAATGTGCCTGTTGGTAAACAAGTTTTGGGTCGTATGTTTAATGTAATTGGTGATCCAATTGATGACAAACCTAAACCAATTGGTAAAAGTATGCCGATTCACCGTCCTGCGCCAAGTTTTGCAGAACAAGCTGAATCTATTGAGATTCTTGAAACAGGAATTAAAGTTGTTGACTTACTTGTTCCGTTTGCTAAAGGGGGTAAAATTGGTCTATTTGGTGGAGCTGGGGTAGGTAAAACTGTCCTTATGCAAGAATTAATTCACAACGTTGCAAAAAACCACGGTGGACTTTCAGTTTTTGCTGGGGTTGGTGAACGTACTCGTGAAGGAAACGATTTATACTACGAAATGGAAGAATCTGGAGTACTAGATAAAACTGCTCTAGTGTTCGGACAAATGAACGAACCACCAGGTGCACGTATGCGTGTTGCTTTAAGTGGTTTAACAATGGCTGAAGAATTCCGTGATGCTTTTGGACAAGACGTTCTTTTATTCATTGATAACATCTTCCGTTTCACACAAGCAGGGTCTGAAGTATCTGCTCTTTTAGGACGTATGCCATCTGCGGTTGGTTATCAACCAACACTTGCATTTGAAATGGGTCAATTACAAGAACGAATTACTTCAACTAAAAAAGGGTCAATTACATCTGTTCAAGCAGTTTATGTGCCAGCTGATGACTTAACTGACCCAGCTCCTGCAACTACTTTCTCTCACTTAGATGCAAAAGTGGTTTTAGACCGTGCAATTGCTTCTCTTGGGCTATATCCAGCGATCTCACCACTTCAATCAACAAGTCGTTTATTAGATCCAGCTGTAGTTGGTGTTAAACACTATACAGTTGCTCAACGAGTAATTCGAATTTTACAACGATTCGTTGAACTACAAGACATCATCGCTATTTTAGGGATTGATGAATTAAGTGAAGAAGACCGTCAATTAGTAATGCGTGCTCGTAAGGTACGTAACTACTTAAGTCAACCAAGTCACGTCGCTGAAAAATTCTCTGGTCAACCAGGGCTTTCAGTAAAAATCGAAGACACCGTAGAAGGATTTAGACAAATCTTAGATGGTGAGTGTGATGATATTCACGAACAACACTTCTTATATGTTGGTAAGATTGATGATGTATTTGCAAAAGCAAATAGTAATAAATAATGAGTAAATTAACAACACTAAAAATTGTTACTCCTCAAGCTCAACTTTATAGTGAGGATGTATATAGTGTGGAAGTGAAAACATCTGAAGGTCGAATTGCGATCTTACCAGATCACAACCCATTAGTTTCACCCATTGTTAACCATGTTGCATACATTCGAGCAACACCAAGTTCAAATCGAAAACCAATGATTCTTTTAGAAGGAATTATTTATGTAGAAAAACACCAAGTTCGTGTGTTTTGCGACTACTTTATTCCTTTAGAAAGTGTTAGTGTTGAAGGTGTTCAAAAAGAACTTGCACAACACCAACAAGACTTCGAAAAAACAAACGATGACAAAAAACGTATGCAGATTAAAGCTTTAATCAAACAAAACGAAGCTGTCTTAGCTGCTTACAAGGATCGATAAAAAGAAAAAACCGAGCCGTTTGGCTTGGTTTTTGTTTTGTCTTGTTAATGGGTTTTTAGTTAATAATTTGTATATTGATTATTTACTAAATTTATTAATTAGATTTTGAATGTAGGTTTAGATTTAGCACCTAATAAATTGAATTCTGGTTTATCTTTTAAAGTTATTTTAATGATTTTGTAATTACCTGGTTCACTATTTAAGAATGGAAGAGATGGGAAGACTTGGAATGGTGTTGGGTCACCAGCTAACTCACTAGTATACACATCTTTTCCGCCAACGTTTACTGTTTGTGAGCCTGATGTTAGAGGTTGGAAACCTTCACGCTCAATAGTGTATATTAATTCTTTATTTTTTATATTTTCATTGTAGTTTTTTAAAGGCGTTTTGATTGTTAATGTTAAATAACCGTTTTTTGGATCTCTTTGAACAACAACAGAATGGAATTTCTTAGAATCAACATCCTGAGCGTCTTTTACAATCTTTTCTATTTCTGTTAATTTGCTAACTTCTTTAACTTCTTCAATTTTAGCTTCAAACATTTTTTTCTCAGCATCTAGAAGATTAGTTAATTCAGAAACAGTTTTTTTAGCTTCAGCTTTCTTAGCTGTTAGATCTTGTTCAGTTTTTTCACCCTGTTGAGCTTCTCCATTTTGTGGTTGTACCATTTCATTTTTCTTTCCTTCTATTTCTTTGTTAGAACTATCTCCAGTTGAACCGTCACTTTGTGCTGAACCAGCTCCTTGAGAACCACCTGTTTGCCCGTTAGACTGTTTGCTGTCAGGTTTTTCAGTAGATTCACCTTGTTTAGAGCTATCACTTTGTGGTGTTCCTGAATCCTTTGGAGTTTCTCCTACTTTTGGATTATCCTTTTCAGATTCTTTTTCTTTATCAGTTGGTGGGTTTTGTTGAGTTTCTGGAGTTTGATCAGTTTTATCTTTAGAACCAGATTGGTTACCTGAACCCGCATCTGATTTATCACCATCAGTTTTTGGATCTTTAGGTGTAGTTTCTGGATTTGGAGCTGGAGTTGAAGAATCGCTTGGTGGAGTTGTTGTGTTATTTTCTGACCCTTGGCTTCCTGCGTTCGATGAATTACCACTTCCAGGATTAGCATTTGTTGTTCCACCACTGTTTGAACCTTGACCAGTTGGATTTGTTGTATTCCCACTTCCTGGGTTTGAAGATTCATTACCGCCTGTTTGTGGTTGATTTTGAGTACCTTGAGAAGGTTTAGTTGGTTTCGCTTTCGTTGGTGCACAAGCTGCAGCTACTCCTATAACACTAACCCCTGCCATAATCGCACCAACTGC
>NZ_JFDP01000028.1 GCF_000731915.1 Ureaplasma diversum NCTC 246 | reverse complement strand
CGTGCTTCAAAAAAAAAAAAAAAGGACTTTGTGTGTAAATGTTCCGGTTAAAGATATTTTTTAGGATTAGTATTTTTTGTTATTTATGAATCCGTTCTCTGTTATCTGTTTGATAAAAATATAAATTATCAGAAAGAAAAAACCAACTTTTCCAGTCGGTTTTTTGTATATGAAATTAACATCATTAGTGAAATCAATATTATAAGTTAGTAGGTTGTTTTAATCTTTTAACTAAAATATTTTTAATTATCAAGTTATTTTAACTTCGCTAGACGATTCGTTTAATAAGTTAGTTTTCTTTCCGTCATCAGCTCTGTATAAAGATGTAAGTTTATATTTTCCTTTTTTTGAATTTGTTGAAGCATCAAAATAACTATGAGTTCCAATTCTAACATTAATTAAGCCATCTTTTTGTACGCCACCAATTATATAGTATTGATTTGGTTCTTCACCATAAACTGCTGCACTATCAGGGCTAGGTACATGTGTTAGACCATCTTCTCCAGCAACTTCAAGTTCTAGAATTAACTTTTTATTTTTTAATTCATTATATGTTTCAATAGAAGTATTAAATTCAAAAGTTAAATAGTTATGATCATTAAACACTTCAAGTAAAGCTTTAGTTGGAGTGAATTTGTTTTTACGTACATTATTTTTATCAGTGGCTTCTTTTACAATTTGATCAATTTTTTGAGCTTCTTCAATTTTTACAACTGCATCAATATTTTCTTTGTATTTTTCTTTATCACTGGTTAAAAGACTATTTAATTTTGTTATTGCGTCTTTTGCTTCATTTTTCTTAGTTTCAAAAGCTTTTGCCTTTTCAGCTTCTTCTTTTTTAACTTTTTCTTCGTTATCTTTTTCCTGAGCTTTAGTGAATATTGTATCTAATTCATTAGCCTTAGAAGGATCTGTAATAGTATCAACTTGGTCATTGAAGCTCTTTTTATCAGCTTCAGATAAATAAGGTAATTTAGAAATTTTTTCTTTAATTTCTTTTTTCTTATTTTCTAATTCTTTATTTTTAGTATTTTCAGTTGATCCGCCATTTTGTGAACCACTATTTTCTCCACCAGTTCCTGGGTTAGTGTTAGTTGAACTATTTGATGAATCTGGTGTTTCACCACTTTGTGATCCATTGTTTTCTCCGCCAGTTCCTGGGTTAGTGTTAGTTGAACCATTTGACCCCTCTGTTGATCCGCCATTTTGTGAACCTTGGTTTCCTGGATTTGATGAATTCCCACTTCCTGGGTTAGTGTTAGTTGAACCACCTGATGAATCTGTAGATCCACCGTTTTCAGAACCTTGTTTTGTTGTATTAGTAGTACTTCCGGTTTCTGTGTTTGTATTAGTTGAACCAGCTGATGGATTAGTTGTGTTATTTTCTGAACCTTGACCACTTGGAGTTGTAGTGTTACCACTTCCTGGATTAGCATTAGTTGTTCCACCACTATTTGAACCTTGACCAGTTGGATTTGTAGTACTTCCACTACCTTGTTTTGAAGATTCAGTACCACTAGTTTGTGGTTGTTCTACTTTCTTTTCAGTGGGTTTAGCTGGTTTCGCCTTTGTTGGTGCACAAGCTGCAACTACTCCTATAACACTAACCCCTGCCATAATCGCACCAACTGATAAAGCCAGTGCTTTTTTGTTTTTGAATTTACTCATATTTATAAATCCTTTGATAGTAAATTATGTCTAAAATTCCTTTTATCAAAGCTTGGATTTATTTGAAATACGAACGAATTCTATTATTTTTATTTTCTTTCCAAAAAAAAAAAAAAAAGCACTTTGATTCCGAATATTCCGGTTTAGTGTCTTTTTTATTGCGGTGTTTTTAGTATTAATTTTCTTCTTTGTTAATTATTTCAAAAGGTGTAGCTAGCAAATTGTTTTCTTCTTTTTTATCGTATTCTCAAATTTTATTTATTGTGAAATTAACTTTCCCTCATGGGTATGATGGAAAAATTTTGAATGTTACTTCTCCATTTTTTTCACTAATTCATCTTGGTAATAAATTAGATGTTTTAGTTTCGTCATATTGATATAAATTGCCATTTTTAAGTTCTAGTCTTAAGTGTTTTTGTTTGATTTTATCAAATAATTCCTTATTTGCTTTTAGAGTAAGGGCTAAATAATATTTATCATTCCCGCCTTTTTCATATTCAAATGCTGTGACAACCATTTTGTCCTTATTAAATTCTGGTTGTTTAATCTCTTTTTGTGCTTCTGTAACTAATTCTTTTGTAGTTAAATCATTATCTAAAACAATATTTGTTGCTTCTTGTGCTTCATCAGATTCATAGAATTTAATAGATGATATTTTATATTTAGTTGATGGTTCTAAAGATGTAAAATCAACAGTAACTTTATCAGATGTAACTTTTACTTTTGTTGATTTTTTAACTTCTTCTTCGCTAGCATCTTTTTTTCTTAATTCAACTTCTATGAATTTACCATCAGCATTTGTGACATTTAAAACTAATTGATATTTATCTTCAACTTTAACCAACATAGCATCTTCAGCTAGACTAGCAGTTGGAGCTGGTTTAGTCATCGGTGTTTCTTTGCCGTTAGCATTAGTGTCATCAGATTGCATATTTGAACCTTTATCAACTTCTGGCTTATCATCTTTTTCAGATTTATTTTGACTACTCATTCCATCTTTTGGATCAGAGTTTTCTGATGGATTATCTTTTCTAGTTTCTTCTGTAGGGTTAGATGATCCGCCACTGCCTTGATTAGGTGTATTTTGTTTCTCTTTGTTATCAGTGCTAGAGCCATCCTGTGAACCTAGACTTGGGTTGTTTTCTTTAGTGTCGTTTTTTGGTTTAGTTGTAGTAGTAGAATCAGTTGGTGGAGTTGCTTCATTTTTAGGAGAAGCTTCAGTTGTTGAACCACCATTTTCAGAACCAGAGTTATTTGGGTTTGTATTAGTTGAACCACCTGATGAATTTGTAGTTCCGCTGTTTTCAGAACCTTGTTTAGTTGTATTTGTAGTGCTTCCAGTTTCTGGGTTTGTATTAGTTGAACCACCAGTTTCTGAACCTTGTTTACTTCCTGCTATAGTACTTCCACTTCCAGGATTTGAAGATTGATTACCACCTGTTTGTGGTTGTTCTACTTTCTTTTCAGTAGGTTTATTCGGTTTGGCTTTCGTTGGTGCACAAGCTGCAACTATCCCTATAACACTACCCCCTGCCATAATAGCACCAACTGATAAAGCTAGTGCCTTCTTATTTTTGAATTTACTCATATTTATAAATCCTTTGATAGTAAATTATGTCTAAAATTCCTTTTATCAAAGCTTGGATTTATTTGAAATATGAACGAATTCTATAATTTTTATTTTCGTTCCAAAAAAAAAAAAAAGCACTTTGTGCCTTAGTGTTCCAATATAGTTAATTTTTAAAGTATTAGAAAGTTAGCTTAACTAACCACTACTTTAACAGGGTCTGAAGCCAGTTGTGTTCCGTTTGGTTTGATTCTAACTTCATAAGTTCCTGGTTTTAAATTACTTAATCGGTTTGTTGTTATTTCTTTTCAGTCAGAACTATTAACTAATCGATATTGCATACTACTATCTACACCAATGATTTGGTTGTTGTAATATTTAACATCCTTATCAATATCTCTTCCTTTAGAAACATTAATATGTTGAACATATGAAAGCATATGATTAGTATCTGGTTTTTTACGAACTCAAATACCTAATGTTCCTATATCATTTAATTCAACTTTATCAGAATTAATATCTATTCATTTACCAATAGTTGTTCGATATTGCATTGATGAATCAACATTAGTTAAAATAGCTGATGAGTTAGATAAAGCTTTAAATACAGCATTTGGTTTTGGTTGTTGTAATACATTGAATGTTAGTTCAGATTTATCTAAAGTAAAATCATAACCTATTTTGAAGATATCAATTTTAACTTTATTTGGTTCATTTGGATTATCAAAATTAGTTAAATAAACTAAATAACCATCATCTGTTTTTTCAAGTTTATCAATGAAAGCATTTTCAACTTCAATATTTTCTAAACCTAATTCAATATCTTTATTAGCTTCAATTTTAATAATGTAGTTACTTGAATTATTTTTGATTGCACTAATAGTTAGGTTTTCTTTTTTAAAGGTGTTCTTATCTGGTAGATTTTCAACAATGAATCTAAATTGATTGAAGTTTTCTGGTATGCTTGAGTGCGATCCGGTATCTTGATTAATCTTTCCTTTAGTTTCTTGCTCAACAATCTTTTGAAGATGTTCAATATCTCTATATTGTCATTGAGTTAATATTGTAAGTCATTTAACTTCTTCATTTTTTCTAGTATATGTTTTATGAATTACTCTTTTGACATCAATATCATTAGCAGTAAAATTCTCCATTTTAGCGGCTCGATATTTTGTACCCATTTCTTCTTTAGTATATGGATTAGTGAATGTTCGCCCTTTTGCAAAGTCTTCATCACGTATTAAGAAGTAATTGTATGTTGTTTCTTGCTCATTACTAAGTGATATACTTGCACTTCTAGCACCTCAGGTAGCATCCACATGATATCATTTACCTTCTATTTCAACTACATTTCAGATATGATACTGATGATCTAATCGCCCAGTTATAAAAGTACAAGGAACACCTAATTCATCAAGTAACATCTTATAACCTTTAGAATATCCTGTACACACAGAAGCTCTTTTAACAAGTGCTGAGTATGCAGTTTGATCACTAAATGGATCTTCACTTTCTTCATATCTAACATTCTTAGTTAATCATTCATAGGCTTTAAGAGCTTTTTGGAAATTAGATAAATGATGTCAATCTTTAACGATTTCTTTTGCAACTTTTTTTGATTCTCTTATTTCAAATTCATTAAGTGTTTCAGTATCAGAATAAACTCTTACTACAACTTTATATAAATAACCTTTATATTCTGCTCAAACTTCAGCAGCTTTATCATTTCCATCATAAGATAGTGCAGTAACTGTTCCGTCTTTTTTAAGAGTGATGACACTATCTTTTATATTTGCTTCACTACTAAAAACATCATCAGTTGGATATCTTGTTCTGATGAATCATCGCACCCCATCTACTGGTTCATTATCCTTTGTTAATAATTCTAATTTAGTTGACTCTCTTTTAGAATCATCTTTCCCACCTAAAAGTATCACATAATTAGTTTTAAGTCTAAAATCAGGATGTGAATAATAAGAAACTGTTGATTGATCTGTACTTAAAATTCTAGCTTTTATTTCTTGTTCATTTAGTGTACTAAAAGCTAAAGGTTCTTGAGTTTGTTTTGGATAAAAATCACTTGCAACCTTAATTGGTTGTATATTATTTTGTTTTGGTTGTGAATTCTCTGGTTTAGTTACTACAACACTGTTGTTATTTTGATTTGGTGTAGTTGGTTTATTAACTAAAGTTTTACTCTTTGTTTTAGAGTTGTCTTCCAAGCTATTATTATTATTGTTGTTGTTAGAATCAAAAGATTTTTTAACTAAAGTTTCACTCTTTACTTTAGGTTGTTCTTTTGAGATAGGGCTAGTTTTATTTAGGTTTGATTTAGTTTTAGTATTTTTAGTATTTTTAGTATTGTTTTCTTGTTTAATAAGAACTTGGTTTTGGTTAACACTTTGTTGTTGTTGTTGTTGTTGTTGTTCATTATTACAACTAGCTATCAAACCAACAATTGGTACTAAAACAGCACTACATAATAAAGCAGAGATAATAACTTTCTTTTTAGTTTTCATAACCAGTTCTCCTTTAGTAAATAAAACTATTATTGATTACATAATATCTATGATATTACAATATACCACAATAAATTTAAAAATAGCTAAAAATACTACCATATACTAATCAATTATCTTTGATATTTATTATTTAATGTAAAAAGAAAAAATGGCTTATTTCACAATTATATAAGCTGATTTATTTAGGTTCTGAAGTTGCTACTAAATTAAATTTAATTTAATAGCTGAAAATTTTTTGTTGGTTATATTTAAAAAATATGACTTCTAATTTAAATACTTTGATATAAAAATAGAACACACCTTTAAGTAGTGTGTACTAATTTTATTGTATTTGGTTATTGATATTTCATTTAGAAAAAATATTATGCTTTAGGTGCTGAAGCAGTATTACTATAGCTTACTTCAATTTCTTGAGATGGTTGGTTTAATAATTCTATTTTTTTATCATTTTCCATATATAATAAACTTATAAGCTTGTAATATCCTTCTGGAGAATTTAATTCTTTAACAAAATAACTATTTGTTTCAATTCTAAGTATATATAGTCCATCTTTAGTGCCAATATAAACTATATTTGAACCATCGTTTCATGTAGCTGCAGCATCTGTTACTGGATTATACTGGCTTCCATCTTTTCCACGAACCTGAAGTAATAAGGTTAGTTTTTGCTTTTTGATCTTATCAAAAGTTTCCTTAGATGTTTTGAATTCAAATCGTAGATAATTTCGTTTATTTGTTGCATCATAGTTTAAGACACTATTAGTAGGCGTTAATTTGTTTTTACGTTCAGTGTCTTTATTAGTTGCTTCTTTTAAAATATCATTAATTTGGTTTATTTGTTCTGGCTTTGTAATTGCATCAATTTGTTTTTCGAATTCTTTTTTATCATTAGCTAAAAGGTTACTTAATTTAGAAATTGATGCTTTAGCTTCATCTTTTTTAGTTTTTAATTGTAGTTCTGAATTTTGTTGTTCATTATTTGAACCACTTGTATCACCCATTGCTTTAGGATCTTCGCTTCCTGAACCTTCCATTTTTTTCGCATCAGTTTTTCCTGGGTCTGCTTCCATATCTTTTTTTGTAGAATCACTTCCACTATTAGCGGCTGGTGGGGCTTGTGGTTCAGTTGGTGTATCTGATTGTGTACCATTTTCTTCAGCTGTTTTAGGTGTGTTATCATTCTTACCTTCTTCAACTTTTCCTTCAGTTTCGGTTTTTTTATTAGTATCATCAGAACCATTAGAAGGGTCAGAACCAAGATTAGGTTTATTTTCAGTTTTGTCATCTTTTTTAGATTCTGAATCAGTTCCAGAACCTTTAGAATCTTCAGGTTTAGTTTTTGAACCTGATTCAGGAGTTGTAGGTTGTGTTGCTCCTGGATTTGTATTAGTTGAACCTGCTGATGGAGTAGTTGTATTATTTTCAGAACCTTGTTTAGTTCCAGTTGTAGCGCTTCCACTTCCACTACCTGTTTTTGAAGATTCAGTTCCACTAGTTTGTGGCTGTTCTACTTTCTTTTCAGTGGGTTTAGCTGGTTTCGCCTTTGTTGGTGCACAAGCTGCAACTACTCCAATAACACTAACCCCTGCCATAATAGCACCAACCGTTAGAGTTAATGCTTTTTTGTATTTGAATTTACTCATATTTATAAATCCTTTGATAGTAAATTATGTCTAAAATTCCTTTTATCAAAGCTTGGATTCATTTGAAATACGAACGAATTCTATGATTTTTATTTTCCTTCCAAAAAAAAAAAAAAAAGGCACTTTGTGCCTTAGTGTTCCAATAATATTAATTTTTAGAAGTGTTAATAAAAACTAAATTAACTAACAACTACTTGGACTGGATCTGAAGCTAATTGTGTTCCATTTGGTTTGATTCTAACTTCATAAGTTCCTGTTTTTAAACCAACTAATCTATTTGATGTTATATCTTTTCATTCAGAACTATTAACTAATTTATATTCCATACTACTATCTACACCAATCAATTGATTATTAACATATTTAACATCATTATAAATATCTCTTGCTTTAGATACATCAATATATTGAATATTAGAAGCCATATGTTTAGCATCAGCTTTTTTACGAACTAAAATATCAAGAGTCCCTATGTTATTAAATTCAACTTGATTAGAAGTAATATCTATTCAATCACCAATGATTGTTCGATATTGCATTGATGAATCGACATTAAATAAAATAGCAGATGAATTAGATGTAGCATTAAATTCAGCTTTTGGTGTATCTTGTTGTAATACATTAAATGTTAATTCAGATTTATCTAAACTAAAATCATATCCAATTTTAAAGATATCGATCTTAACATTGTTTGATCCATTTGGTTTATCAAAATTAGTTAAATAAACTAAATAACCATCATTTGTTTCTTCAAACTTATCAACAAAAGCATTTTCAACTTCAATGTTTTCTAAACCTAATTTAATCTCTTTATTAGCTTTGATTTTAATAATATAATCACTAAAACTATTAGCTGTTGTACTAATAGATAAGTTTTCTTGTTTGAAGTTAGTTTTATTTAATGGTTTTTCAAGGATGAATCGATAATCTCTAAAGTTATTTTTTCTTATTGAAAATCTACCTTGGTTTGGTTTGATATTAGTGCCTGTTTCTTGTTTAATAATCTTTTCAAGATATTCACTATTATTAAATTGTCAAGGAGTTAGAATTGAAACTCATTTATCATTTTCACCTTTTTTAGCAAAGGTTTTGTGGACCACTCTTTTAATATCAGTCTCATCGATAGCAAAATTCTTCATTTTAGCTGCTCGATATTTTGTCCCCATTTGTTCTTTAGTAAATGGGTTGTTAAATTGACGACCCATTGCAAAGTCTTCATCAAGTAATAAGAAGTAATTATAAATTGTTTCTTGTTCTTTGTTTGCTCTTTTTGTTGCATTCTTTGCTCCTCAAGTAGGGTCAACATGATATCATTTACCTTCGATTTCAACTAGATTTCAAATGTGATACTCTTTAAATACTGGTCCAACTAATAAACGAGAAGGAACATTTAATTCATCAAGTAACATCTTATAACCTTTAGCATATCCTGAACATACACAAGCTTTTTCAACAAGTGATGAGTATGGTGTTTGATCACTAACTAAATCACCACGAACAACATATTTAACATTCTTAGTCATTCACTCATAAGCTTTAAGAGCTTTTTGAAAATCAGATAAATGATGTCAATCTTTAGTAATCTCTTTAGCGGCTTCTCTTGTTTGTATCATTTCTAGTTCATTAATAGTTTCACTATTTGAATAAACTCTTACTTGTGCTTTATATAAATATCCTTGATATTCAGCTCAAACCTCAGCTACTTTATCATTACCTTCATAAGATAGTCCATAAACTGTCCCATCTTTTTTAAGATCAATGATTCCGTTTTCTATTTTTGTTTCACTACTAAAAACTTGATCATTTGGATATCTAACTCTTATAAATCATCGTACACCATCAACAACTTTATTATCACTTGTTAATAATTGTAATTTAGCTGGTTGTTTTTTAGAATCATCATTTCCACCTAAAACAGTTACATAATTACTTTCAAGTTTAAAATCAGGATGTGAATAATAATTAACTGCTAGATGCTTAGTACTTAAAATTCTTGTTTTTACTTCTTGTTCACTAAGTGTAGTAGGTACTAAAGCAGAATTAGTTTTTGTTGGATCAAAACCATCACCAACCTTATTAGCTTCTAAACTATTTTGTTTTGGTTGAGAATCTACAACAGAATTGTTCTTTTGCTTAGATGAAGTAGATTTATCAACTAATGATTGTGCTTTTAGTTTAGATTGATCATCTAATTTAGAATTAGTTTTCTTGTCATTTGATTTAGTTCTATTATTATCTTCTTTGTTAACAAGAACTTGGTTTTGATTAACACTTTGTTGTTGTTCATTCTTACAACTTGCTATCAAGCTAATAATTGGTACTAAAACAGCACTACATAATAAAGTAGAGATAATGATTTTCTTTTTAGTTTTCATAATCAATTCTCCTTTAGTAATTAGAACCATTAATAATTAGAAAAGTTCTAAGATATTACAATATAGCACAATAAATATAAAACTAATCAAAAATAGTACCACTTGTTATTTAATTAACTTTAGTTGTTTATTTATAAT
>NZ_JFDP01000027.1 GCF_000731915.1 Ureaplasma diversum NCTC 246 | reverse complement strand
ACTATCAAAGGATTTATTAATATATGAGTAAATTCAAAAATAAAAAGGCATTAACTCTTGCAGTTGGTGCTATTATGGCAGGGGTTAGTGTTATTGGAGTAGTTGCAGCTTGTGCACCAACGAAGGCAAAACCAAGCAACCCATCTCAAGGCACTCAAAACCCATCTCAAGGCACTCAAAACCCATCTCAATCTGGTGGAACAGAATCTACAAATCCAGGAAGTGGAAACACTACAAATCCAAGTGGTCAAGGTTCAGAAAATAACACAACTAATCCATCATCAGGTTCAACTAATACAAATCCAGGAGCAACTAATCCAGAATCTGGAATTAAACAAGAAGATCCAATGACAACTAATCCAAGTAAGCAAGCACAACCAGAAGATCCTAAGAATTCAGGTGGTGACACTAATTCAAAAGGTGAAGAAAAAACTGAGGGAAATAGTCCGAGTGTAGGTTCTGGTTCTAATGAAGAAATGAAGGATAATAAAACACCAAACCTAGGTTCTAAACCATCTGAAGATTCTATAAGTTCAGATCAAAAAGGTGAAAAAGATGGTAATACTAATAACCGGAATCCATCAGAAACCCAAAAAGTAGACCCGTCAAGTCCAGGAAGTGCTGAAAAACCAGATATGCAAGCTGATTCTCCAAAAGAAAATGGTGATAGCTCAAATGGGCAAAACGACGGTAAGAAAAAAACTGAAGCACCACAAGATCCTAACACTGAAAGCACATTACCACAAACAGGTGAAACTGTTAAACCTGTAGCAGTAAATTTAGAAGATAATGTAAAACTTACTGAAAACAATGTAGATTTTGTTTTACCTTTAAAGTTCGAAAATGCTGATGGGAAATTTGTAGATGTTGAGCTTTTAGAAGTTAACGGTTCAAAAGATCCAATTAAATCAAATTCAAGAGTTGAAATAAAAGATAATTCTGCTATTGTTTCTTTTTCTAATATTAATCTAATAAGTAAATATAAAGTTAAAACAATAAAACTGTTTGAAACGTCAAAACCTGAAGATGAAAAGTTTGTTGATGTATCTGAGAAAGTGAATGATAGAGAAATTAGTGTTGATTCAAAAGTACTAAAACTTGTACAATATCAAAGACTTCCTGATGGTTGACCACAAATAGTTCTTGAAGTTTCTACTAAACTTTATAGTCAATTTGATGGTAAAAAGTTTGGGTTTAGCATTGAAAATAATGCCAAAGGAACAGATTCTACGACGCATTTTGCTACAAAGCCTAATGATAGTACACCTATATGAACAGAAATAGTAAAACAAGGTAATGGAAAAACGTCATTCCTAATTTTCACTGATTTCCCTTATCCTAATGAAAAAGGCAATGGTAATTGATACATTAAGAGCCTATGATTTAACACTGACACTCAAAAGAACAACCTACTAAAGGATACTATTGAATTTAAATCATAACCCAACCCTTTATTTCCTCTTTTTATTACTTAAGCATAAAAATTAAACATATAAAAACACAATTAAAACCGACAAAAAATGTTGGTTTTTTTGTTTCTATACAATTACATTCTATTAAAACACGTAAACGAAATTATTAAAACAAAACAAAATTACGAATCTATCAAAACACCTTTAACCGGAACATTTGCCTAGAAAGTCCTTTTTTTTTTTTTTTGAAGCACGAAAAATTGAATTTAGAATTGCTCTATATTTCTGAAACCAAACTTTTAAAAAGGAATTTTCAACATAATTTTAACTATCAAAGGATTTATTAATATATGAGTAAATTCAAAAACAAAAAAGCACTAGCTTTATCTGTTGGTGCGATTATGGCAGGGGTTAGTGTTATTGGAGTAGTTGCAGCTTGTGCACCAACAAAGGCAAAACCAAGCAAACCTTCTCAAGGTACTCAAAACCCATCTCAATCTGGTGGAACTCAATCTACAAACCCTGGAAGTGGTAATACAACAAATCCAACTGGTCAAGGCACTCAAAACAACGGAACAACACCTCCGTCAGGCGGTTCAACTGATGGCGGTAATACAACTTCACCAGGTGCTTCAACTAACACACCTCCAACAACACCAAAAGGTGATGGATCAAATCAAGGTGGATCAACTGATGGCGGAACAACAACTTCACCAGGCACAACTCCGCCTGCATCTCCAGAAACTCCTAAAACACCTAACCCAAGTTTAGGAAACAAACAAGAAGATCCGAAGAGTTCAGGTGGTGATGCCGATTCTAAAAAGGATGGAAATAACCCTAACCTAGGTTCTGATCCATCAAATGGGTCTGCAAATCCTGGAAGCGAAGGAAATAAAAATCAACAAGAAAGTCCTAAAAATTCAGAAGAATCTAAGACAGGTGGAGACACGGGAGCTGGAAGTAAAGAAAGTTCAGAAGAACAAAAAGGACAAACCGGAAGCTCATCTAGTGATAACGCTGAAACTAATGGAAAAGCACAACAACAACAACAACAACAACAACAACAACAACAACAACAACAAGCTGGTTCTAATGAACAAACACCTGAACAAAAATTAGCATTAGAAAAAGAAAAAGCAAAATCTGAAGTTAATAAATTAAGTAACTTATTAACTAAAGATAAAGAAACATTTACAAATCAAATTGATCAAATTAAAGATCCATCACAAGCAGAAAAAATTAATGATGTTGTTAAAAATGCAAAAGAAAAAGATACTGAAAGAAAAAACCAAATAACTCCAGTAAAATTTTGAGTAGCTCCTGATAAATATTTTTGATTAACATTAAGAACATCAGCAACAACATTTAAAGAAATTGAAAAAGATCGATTAGCCTTTAAATTAGAAAAAGGTCTAGCTGAAGTTGAACAATTAGCTACAGCCTTTATTGGGTCAAAGGACTTCTTTGTGGAGAAAAAAGTGAATGGTGATTTTGTAACATTTACTATTTCTTCAAACCTTCCTTTTGTCAAACCTGAAGAAAAAGGAACATATCGAGTTACAAGTGTGTGATTGTCTAAGGATAATACAAAGAAAAATCTATTAAGTAAAAGCAGTGAAGAAGTAACAATAAAATAAAAACCCTATAAAAACCAAACACCACACCCAACTAATTAGTAGATTTAATAACAATTAACTAATATTAACACAACAAAAACCTAGGGACATTCCTAGGTTGCTCGATTGCAAGAGCAACTGCAACATTATTAAAGTAAAATTTAATGATGGCAGTTGATCT
>NZ_JFDP01000026.1 GCF_000731915.1 Ureaplasma diversum NCTC 246 | reverse complement strand
TCCATCTGGATATAAAGCTGTTTTACTATATTCTGCAAACTCTCCATTATTCTCACTTAATGCTTTTAAGTTTTGACGGTAAGATTTGACTTGTTTAGGGAATTTTGTTTTATCTGAACCATCGATCAAATTATGAGCAGGTCCATAAACACTAGAATTAGCTATTTGTACAAATGGTACATAGTGTCCATTTTTTGAAATATCATAAGCTTGTCTACTATTTGTTGCGTGGAATATACCAACTGGTATTCCATATTCATTAGCTACTAATGATCCAGAAGCTCCATTATATAAACTACTATTAATCATAGTTACTCCATAACCAAATGGAGCTGAAGCACTAAATTGATCAAACACATTTTCTGAAGTAAATAAATTAGTAAAACTATGATAATTTAACCAATTTTTTGGTGTATTTAAATCTTTAGGATTATTTCTTCATAAGGTTTGGAAATGATTAGTTCCTGGGAAACCAACAACATACATCTTATCAGTATTTGGACTTGTTATGTATTTATCTAAATTAAATGCTTGTTTGTTAATGTTTTCAGGTTCACGATAAAGTGATGGATAATCAAAAGTAGCATATGGTACTCTACTTTGATCATGATTAGGATATTTGTTTTTAGAATAACGTTTTATATCATTATCAATTGAAGCCATTGCTTTTGTAATGTGTTCTTTTAGTTGCATGAATTCAGGTCATTCGTTAACTTCAGGTTTAGTTAGTTTTTCTAATTCTTCTAAATTAACCTTGACACCAAAAACAGCAAAATCTTTTCCTAAATGAACTCGGTTATATTCTTTTGTTGGTTTAATTAAAGCTTTATCTATTCATTCTTTATTGGTTTTATCATCAAAAATGTTTAATGCTGCAAACACTGTTTTAGGGTTTTCAAAAACCTTAGGAGCTTTCTTGTAATTAATATATAAGAAAACATTATCACTTACATTTTCATTAATGAAATAAAGAGCTCGGTTATTGAAACCATATTCTTTGAAGTTATTAATAGGTTCAACTGATGCATCTTTTTTAGGTACACCTAAAACAAAGCTTTGGACTTTTGCATTCTTTTGAGCATCTTGAGTAAAGTATTCTGGGAACTTTTCTTTATATTTTTGATCTAGTGTATTAAAAGCTCGACGATAAACGTGAACATTAGTAGCAAGATATAACATTACTTCTTTACTATTTTTATCATTGTTTTTTCAAGCATAATCCAAAAGTCAAGCTGTACCCATTGGATAAGAATAAATGGTGTAATGTTGACCAGTATTTGGATTAGTATAATATTGATCATTACTATTAAAACCTAAAGCAAAAGTTCGATCCTTTAGCTTGTTATAAATGGTTTTCTCATCTAATAATAGTTCAGGTGCTCTTGTTGTTTCTTTAACAACTTGAGGTGGTGGACCAAAAATAATTGGTGGTTGGTTAGGAGTAGATGGTTTGAATGATCCATTTAATTCAGGGTTTGTTTTTGGATTAGGATTTGGTTGTTCACCAGTCTTATTGTCTACAATAGGATTATTATTATTATTATTATTATTATTTAATGAATTACTTGTTTGATTTACATTTAATTTATAATTTAAATTATCATATGAAGTAATAACATTATCACTATCATGACTTTCAAAGATTGATATCTTATTAAGTGAATATAAACCATTATCTAAATGATCAAAACTAACTCTAACAGATCCATCATTGTTGATTTTAGTTTTGTTTGATTTAATAGCATTATTACTTGTTGATTTTAATTCAACAACTAAATACTTATTGTTATAAAAATTATTGACTTTAAACCTTAGTCAATATTTATTGTTTTCTAGTTTTATATCTTGTTGTAATTGATCTAATAATAAAGGTTGGCTTTGGTTTTTAGTTAGATTAGGTTTATTAGTTATTTGTTTATTTGATTGATCAATAACTTGTTTTTGATTAGATGACTCTGGTTGGTTCTTAGTTTCTTGTCTTTCTGAAACACAAGCTACTACACTTAAAGTAGTAGCTGAAACAACTATTGATCCAAGAATAGCTAATAAACTCTTTTTAAATTTAAAACTCATAAATAATAACCTTTATTTAATTACTAATCTATTAATAGTAAAGTAATTATAATATACTAAATTAAAAACTTTGTTGTTTTAGTATATAGTTTTGATTATAAACACTAATTTAAAATAACTAGCTAAGGCTATTTGTTCTCTTTTATAATAGGTCCTACTTCCATCTAGAATCTATGGATATAATAGTTGTAGGCATACCTATTATTTGTATATCGAACTTTAAACTTGATTCAACAATAGTTGAAGCATTATGAATTCTGAAACTAAATTGCCAACCACCATCAAGATATAATTCCAAGGTGTTTTTACTTCCTGGTTTATATTCTAAACTTACAATTCGTGTTGGAAGTGTTGATATTGGTAATTCAATAATTCTCTTTTTCTTCTGTGTTTCCGCTTGTAGATTTTAAAAATAATGTAATTAAGTATGAAAATTCGTGTGTTCTTTATTGATTATTACTTTTATTACTCATTACTAATATCTAATTAATTATCTATCCCTGTTTTTAATAGGTTAGCATTTGTGCTTGAATTATCTAAAGCAGATAAAATTGCTTTAGCCATTTCATATGCAAGATTTATTGGCACAGCATTGCCGATCATTTTATAAGCATCGTTTAGATTCGTATAATAAAATTTAAAATCATCCGGAAACCCTTGAATCCTTGCACATTCTCGCACTGTTAGTCTTCTATAAAGTGCTTCTTTTCCTGGTTCAAATATATTTTTGTTTTTTTCTACTTTAGGCATTACTGGAGCTTGCGGATGTAGCTGACATTGTCTTCCTGAAGCTTGGACTGTAAATGCCTGTTCATCCCATTGTCTAACTCTATTTCTACTCATAAAAATAGGTGAGTATGAACCAATGAAATACTCATGATTCAAGACTTTACAATTATCTCCATTAGTTTTATTTTTTTCTAATGCTGGTATTGCACAATCTTTCAAATAAAAAATTGTATCTTTAAAAGTTAATTTACTTTTATAAGGTTTTGGTGGTTCAAATTTAACCTTTAAATCTTTTCTAAAACCTACATAAAAAACTCTTTTTCTATCTTGTGGAACACCATAGTCACTTGCATTTAACAAATGAATAAAGACATCATATCCTGCATCTTCAAATTGAGAAACTATATTATTAACAGCATCATTATGCCTTTTAGCCAACATTCCTTCAACATTTTCAGCAAGGAAAAATTTAGGTTGCTTGTCTTTTAGAATGCGTATATATTGATAAAATAATTGACCACGAGGATCTTTTATTCCTTTTAACAAACCAGCCTCACTTCATGATTGGCACGGTGGTCCACCTATAATACCATCACATTCAGGAAACATGTCTGAAGGGATATTACAAATATCTCCTTTTATAAGTTTTGTTTTATGATTTTTTTCATATGTTTGCCAAATTGTTTTATCAAATTCGTTTGCTACTAATATATTAAACCCTGCTTTTTCAAAACCTAAGTCTAATCCTCCAACTCCTGTAAACAAGCTAACTAAATTCATCTTATATTTCCTCCGAAGAACCATTAACACATTCTACAATCTTTGAAATATCATATTCCTATACATTGCATATTCTTGAATTTTATATTTTGAATGTTATCAATATTGATTCCTTTTTCTCTGTTTTATCCCTACCAAGATAACTATTGATATCAACTTAAGGATGCTGCAATTTATCATATTGTTTCAATAATGAATTATGTTTCTTGATTATCTATTTTTGTTTAGAAATGATTTGTTATCTTTTATAGGTTTTTAATTAATGGATCAATCATTTATAAATAAGATGTATTTATTAATCAAATTTTCATATATTCTATAAATTAATTAAAGACTTCTTACTTCTAGTAGCAACTATAAATATCTGATCTGCAATATAATATAATCCATCTTCGCAATCATCAGTATTATTTCTTTTTACCATTTGTTCTTTAAATTTATTTTTGCTAAATTTCTTAATTTTATACTCTGTATTAACTCTTAGCGTTCTTTTTAATATTTAAAAGAGTAGTTAAAAACCTACTATTTATAAACAAATATCAGCTATTACTTTATATTAATGTAGT
>NZ_JFDP01000025.1 GCF_000731915.1 Ureaplasma diversum NCTC 246 | reverse complement strand
CCAACAATTACAAATTTTTCAGTATTAGCACTACCAAACCTAGAAAGAGTATAAATAATTCCTGTTCCAATTACACTTGATAAGAACATAACAATTGGTAATACTCTCATTTCAATATTAGCAGCAGATTCAACTTTATCTTTAATACTAATTAAATAAAAAGTCATTAAGATGATGTTTAATGAACCAATTCCAAGTACAGAAACATCTGCTAGATGGTTCCGGGTTACTTTTTGTAATAATAAACCAGCAACAGCAATTGCTCCACCTGAGAAAAATGCCATTAGTAGTTTAGGACCACGAGTCTTTAAGTCTAAATTTGTAGTACTAAGTTCTGTACCATATGAAGCATCGTGATAAATTGATAACACTAAAAAAGCAATACAAGCAGCAATTAAAATAAGAGCACTGAATTTAAGAGTGATCTTTGTTGTATAGTTTAGTGATTTAATCATTGCAAAGTTGACAATAGCTTTACGTTTTTGTTTATGCAACTCTGTTTTCATTTATTAATTTTCTCTTCTTAGTTTTCTTTTTTTGTATCAATATTATTTATTAACTTTTGCAAATTTTTCTCAATAGCTACCTCAGCTATTAGCTTTTTGATATAGTTCTGCAAATTGTTGTTTCTTATCATCACCAACATATTTAAGAATATATTTAAGAAGATTATCTAAGATTAAGTTTAAACCAATTGGTGATTTAACCCCTTCGTTTCAAAGTTCATAATTATCCCTAAATAATTTTTTAGATGGAGAATTTAAGTTGTTGTTACTTAAATGTTCTTCTTTAAATAATTTATTAACAAGTGTTCTGTCTTTATTAGATAATGATGCACCTTCTGGGTTGAATTCAATGTTGATTACAACATCGAATTGGTTGTTGAATCTAGCTGTATTCTTTTCACTTAAACCATTTTCACCTAAGTTTCATCATCAACCATTATCATCCATGTTAAAGATTGAACCAGTATAGTTTTCAGGAAGACCATTAGTTGACTCACCAAATGGACAGTGTCTTGTTCCATCTTCATGGATATGACAACCTTCTTGTTTTCCATCAACTTTTTCAAGTAACGGGTTAACAAGATTATCACTTAGTTTTGGTTTAGGAGCTTTAAATCCTAAATCATAGTATAAGAAACCAAATTTAGATTGAGATTGTAAAGTACTTACACCACTTTTTGATGAAATTGTTAGTAAACCTAAATTGATTGAGTTAGTGTTATCAAATTGTTTAAGTTCAGGGTTGTAGTTTTTATCAACTACACCAACAGCTTGGAAGAATTCACGCATTGCTTTAATTCGAGCATTATAATTACCAGCTATTTCATTAGCATGAGTTAATGCTTTTTTCATCATTTCTAGACGTTCTGGTTCGTTTTTAAACAATTCTTCTGCTTCTTTTGTATGAGCAAATTTAGCAGTAGCATAAGCGATATCATATAAATGGAACATTCCATCACGCATTGTTCCTAAATAAAGTTGTGTTCCGCCATCTTTTCTTAAGTTTTGTTCATAAATAGGGTGGTGTTGAAGTTCTGATGATACTTTTTGTTTTTGGTTTAGCGGATCATAATTTAATTTAGTTAAACCAGCTTTTTTGATGTCTTTAATTAATAATAGTTGTTCAATTTGTTTGTAGATGATAGTGTTTAATGAATTCTTAGTTTGTCAATCTTTTTCAATATAAAACAATGGTACATCATTACCCTCTATCACTCTTTTTCTGAAGTTAGAATTCTTGAAATTAATACCATCAATTGTTTCACCATTTAAGTAATTTTCTTGGATTCTTTTAGCATAATATGAATAGTTAAAAAGCGGATTTAATAATCCTTTACTTTCATCTTTATACTTCAATCCCGCTCTTAAACCAACTGCAAGTGGATCATTGTTGTTTTCATTTGTAAAAGTTTTAATCATTTCTTTACTTAAAGAAAAGAATAAGTCTCTACTTGCTTTAAAATCAACAGGGACTGGATATGTTTCTTTAGCAAATGGTCCATTGTTTAGATCAGGGCTTAAACGTCGTACAACTTGTGGTTCAAAGTGACTGTTATCAAATAAATAACGGTCATAATAAACTAAGTTTCCATTATGTTTTCTTCAGTGTTCTTCGTTAACATTCTCTCCAAGTTGATTTCCACTAAAACTTCATCAAGTTGTATTATAAGTTTTAATTTTGCTTTCTAGATCTAATAATCTATTTCCCAACCCAGCTTTAAATTCAGGTTTATCAAAAACTTGGTTGTTTTTAAACTCATTACTATTCGGGTCTAAAAAAGCAAATGGACGGTTGTCTTTACTATTTAATAGTCGTGGATAGTAATCAGGAGTAATTCCTAATGCAAGTAATGTATCAGCTTGTGAAGTATAAGTCGGCATCACTTTATAAGGTTCTTGTTTTTTCTGAGTTGTACAACTAGCAATTAAAAAACCAACAGATGTAGTAGTAATTACTCCAACTGCTCCTAAAGCTATCATTAGC
>NZ_JFDP01000024.1 GCF_000731915.1 Ureaplasma diversum NCTC 246 | reverse complement strand
TATCAGTTCCTCGCCCTGCCATATTAGTAGCAATTGTAACAGCTTTAAATTCACCAGCTTTAGCAATAATATCAGCTTCTCGTGCGTGGTTTTTAGCATTTAGAACTTCGTGTCTAATTCCAACTTTATCTAATAGTTGGTGAAGGGTTTCAGAGTCTGCAACTGATGATGTACCAATTAAAATTGGTTGACCAACTTCATTTCTTCTTATCACTTCAGCAATTACATATTTTCATTTAGTTCTTTTGTTATCAAATACATAATCAGGGTGATCGATCCGTGCAATTGGTTTATTGGTTGGAATTGTAACTACAACCATGTTATAGATGTTTAAGAATTCTTCAGATTCAGTAACCGCTGTTCCTGAAACTGCAGCTAGTTTTTTGTACAATCTAAATAATGATTGATATGTAATAGTAGCAACTGTTAAGTTTTCAGGTTCAATCTTAATTGATTCTTTAGCTTGAATCGCTTGTTGAAGACCAGCACTATAGCTACGTCCTTCCATGATCCGACCAGTTGACTGATCAACTAATGCTATTACTTCTTCACCTTCATCATTTTCTTTAACAATGTACTCACGCCCATTCATAAAAGTGAAATTAGCTCGTAAAGCATTAGTTGTTTTATGAATTAAATCAGAGTTTTCTAAGTTATAGTAATTATCTGTTTTAAAGTATTCTTGAGCTTTAGCTACACCACTTTCAGTTAAAGCTACAGCTTGTGATTCAGGATCTAATGTATAGTCTTCACTATCTAAAGTTTTAACAAACCGATCAGCTTTAATGTAGTTACCAATTTCTTCTTGGGGTTCACCAGAAATAATTAATGGTGTTCTAGCTTCATCAATTAAAACTGAATCACCCTCATCAACGATTGCAAAATATAAACCCCTTTGGACTTTACTATCATAGTTAGTAACCATGTTATCACGTAAATAATCAAAACCAAGTTCAGAGTTAGTTGTATAAGTAACATCACAATTATAATTAGCTCGTTTCTCATACTCACTCATACTTGCTTTAATTTGTCCAACAGACATATTTAAAAAGCTTAAAGCAGGTTCAGCAAAATCTGCTCCTACTTTAACTAAGTATTCATTAACAGTAACCATATGAACACCCTTTTTATAAAGGGCATTTAAATAAGCAACCAAAACTAATGTTAGAGTTTTTCCTTCTCCTGTCATCATTTCAGCAAAGTCACCAAAATAAACAATGATCGCTCCAATTAATTGGACACGATAAGCTTTTTTGTTGTGGACTCGATAAACTACTTCACGAATGATAGCAAGAGCTTCAATTAATTTATCATCTAAAGGATTATTATTTGCGACATATTCAACAATAGCATCAGAACGATTAACTAATTCTTGATCAGATAAAGCACCATATTCTTCTTCTAATGCAATTACTTCATCAGCTAAGTTTTTAGCACGCATTAGGATTCTGTTTTTAGGAGATACTTGCGAAAAAATATTCATGTTTAAATCCTTTTATTATTGATCTCACTTTAAATCATCAACACCCTTTGGATGTTCGTTTTTATATAGTTCAGCAATCTCACCATTACGAACCTTAATTACTAAAGTTCCTAACTCAGCAAAGATTGGGTTGTGCGTAACAATGATAACTGTTGTTTTTAGTTCTTTATTAACTTTAACAAACTCTTTTAAAATTACTTTAGACATTGTTTCATCAACAGCACCAGTTGGTTCATCCCCAAATAAAATAATCGGGTTTTTAGCTAATGCTCTTGCAATTGAAACACGTTGTTGTTGTCCCCCAGAAAGTTCATGTGGGAACTTTTTAGCATAATCTAACATTCCAACCGCATCAAGTGCTTTTGCAGGGTTAATTCGACGACTTTTATCAACTTGTAAGTCTGCCTCAATTTCTACATTTTCTTCAACAGTTAATGTTGGTAATAATCCATATTGTTGGAAAACAAAACCAATATTCTTTTTTCTGAATTCAGTTAGTTTGGTATGAGACATATTAATTAGTTGTTGATCACAAACCCGAACATCACCTTCAGTAGCTCGATCTAAACCAGACATAATATTCATTAAAGTCGTTTTTCCAGATCCTGATGGTCCTAGTATAATAACAAACTCACCACGTTTAATATCTAGATCAACACCCTTTAAAATATCATTGATTAAATATCCGTTTGTAAAGATCTTCTTAACCCCACGTAACTCAATAATATTGTTTGGATCACGCAAAGGCATATTGATTTCACCCTTGTGTTGTTGGTTAAGTTTATCAACTTCTTTGATCCGTTGTTTAATTTGTTTTTGTTCTTCTTTTGAAAGTTTTTTGAAATTAGACTTTTCGAGTTTTTTAGGATTAGATACAATTTCTGGTTGGTTATCTTGTGGTTTATTATCCTTCATAATTTCACCTCAACCGGTTAATGTTAAATGTTAAATTAAATTATAACCATTATTGCTTTAACTTAACCATTTAAAAATGTTTATAATTAATAATTAACAATGATTAAAGGAAACAATATGCATAAACTAATTAAAGAATTAAAAGAGCGTGGCTTAATTAATAATATTACAAATGAACAAAAACTAGAACAAGCACTAGCTAATGATAAAGCAATTTATATTGGTTTTGATCCAAGTGCAATTAGTTTACACTTAGGTAATTATGTTGCAATTAATGTTTTGCAATACTTTAAGGCTTATGGTATTAAAACCTATGTCATTTTAGGGGGAGCAACAGGGATGATTGGTGATCCTGGTGGTCGATCATCTGAACGAAACCTATTAGATGAAGCTACTCTTTTAAAAAATGTTGAAGGTATTAGTAAACAACTAACTGCTTTAACTCAGTCAACAATTATTAATAATTATGACTTTTATAAAGATATGAATTTTATGCACTTTTTAAGAGTAGCTGGGAAATTAATTAATGTTAATTATTTACTTGAAAAAGAAGTGATAGCTTCTCGTCTTGAAAGCGGGATTTCATTTACTGAATTTAGCTATAACTTAATCCAAGGATATGACTTTTTACAATTATATAATAACTATGATGTAAGTATTCAAGTTGGTGGCTCTGATCAATGGGGAAACATTACAACTGGAATTGAAATGATAAGAAAAAGTAATGGGGATGATAACACTGCTTGTGGAATTACCATCAACTTATTAACTAATTCAGAAGGGAAAAAGTTTGGTAAGTCTGAAAAAGGAGCTGTTTTTTTGGATGAAGAATTAACATCAGTTTATGAAATGTATCAATTCTTATTAAACCAACCAGATGCTGATGTTAAAAAACTACTTTTATTTACAACAAGATTACCATTAGATGAAATTGAACAAATAATGCTTGAGCATGAAACTAATAAAGGATTACGTTATGCTCAAAAAAGATTAGCAGAAACTGTTGTAGTTAATATTCATGGACAAGAAAAATACAATCAAGCAGTTCTTATTTCTCAAGCATTATTTAGTGGTAAATTAGATGAACTAAACCATGATGATTTTATCTTAGCTCTTAAGAATTTAGAAACAACACCAATTGAAGGTGATTCTATTAGTTTATTAGAATTATTAATAGCTGCTAATATTTCAACAAGTAATCGAATTAGTCGAGAATTAATCAGTAATGGATCAATTATGATTAATAATCAAAAGATTGTTGATAATGAGTTTGTTGTTAAAAAGATTGATGCATATGAACAACAATATACATTAATCAAAAAAGGAAAAAGAAATTATTACTTAGTGTTATGAAAGTAAATAGCACTAGCTTTTTATAATAAAATTTAGTATAATAATACCCGTATAAAGAAAGTAGTTTTTAACTCACCCGATTGCTCTTGAATGTAGTAATGGGTTTTAGCTTTAAGATTGAAAAACAACCTTAGCGGTTGTTTATATTTTGTTAATATGTTTCTTTATACAATTATAAGTTCAATATAGGAGCATTTAATGTACACACCAAAAAACCAAAATCAAACCAATGACGCTCGTAAAAACCAACAACCTTTAATTAATGAAAACATTAAGTTTAGAACGGTTGTGGTAATCGACGATAAGGGTGCTAATTTAGGTGAAATGGACCGAGCGAAAGCTTTAGAGCTAGCAGCTTCAAAAAACTTAGATCTTGTTTTAATTGCCAAAAAAGGTAAAGTACCTGTTACTAAGATCCTTGACTATGGCAAATTTAAATATGAGCAAAAGCGTAAACAAAAAGAATCAAAGAAAAACCAAACTATTATCAAAGTAAAAGAAATCAAGATCAAACCAACAATTGGTGATCATGATTTACAAGTTCGTGCTGAAAACGCAAAACGTTGATTAGCTGATAAAGATAATGTTAAGTTTGTAATTGAAGCTAGAGGTCGTATGAGCACTAAGGATGAGTTCATTGCTCAAGCTTATGAAAAATTCATTGATTTGATTAAAGACTATGGTCATGTTACGCAAGCTAACAAGCGTGTAAGTGTTTATAGATACGAAACCATTATTGAACCAATTAAAAATAAATAATGAAAGGATAAGGAACTATGGCTAAAATTAAACAAAAAACTAAACGTGCTGTTTCAAAACGTTTTAGTGTAACGAAAAGTGGTTTATTAAAACGTAAACACGCCTACCGTTCACACCTAGCTTTAGGAAGAAGTACAAAGGCTAAACGTCAACTTCGTAAAGATACACTTGTGCATGCATCTGATGTAAAAAGATTCAAGCAATGCCTTTAATTTAAGAATTTTTAATTTAAACAAGAGGAGATTTATATGAGAGTAAAAGGTGGAACAGTAACACGTAGACGACACAAACGTTGATTAGATAAAGCTGAAGGTTCATGAGGAACACGACATACATCTTTTAGAATTGCTCGTCAAACAGTAATTCGTGCTGCTGAATATGCTTACAGAGACCGTCGTAACAAAAAACGTGATTTCAGAAAATTATGAATTGCTCGTATCAATGCAGCAGTTCGTGAATTAGGATATACTTACTCACAATTTATGAACGCTTTAGTAAAAGCTAATGTAGTTACTAAAGATGGTCAAGGTTTAAACCGTAAAATGTTATCTGAATTAGCAATCAACAACCACGATGAATTTGTTAAATTAGTTAACAGCGTAATGAAGAAATAATTCATTAACAAATAAATTTATATAATTAAAAACCACTTCGATAACGGAGTGGTTTTTTGTTTGCTATACTGGTAGATGTGGAAGTATATTATAAATATTTTTATGATCGTCTAAAGTATATTGAACTCTCTTATCATACAATTTATCAATTAATAATCTTAATACTGCTCGCTGTCTATCATCAGCTGGAACTGCGGTAAATGTTGCTAATCATTGTGCAACATCTTCTTCATATTTAGCAAGGAAGCTAAGACCTTTTATTTCAACTCTAGCATTAGGATCTTTTAGTTTAAT
The DNA here is from genome assembly GCF_000731915.1 of Ureaplasma diversum NCTC 246. Classification (GTDB taxonomy): domain Bacteria; phylum Bacillota_I; class Bacilli_A; order Mycoplasmatales; family Mycoplasmoidaceae; genus Ureaplasma; species Ureaplasma diversum. Next base: position 12,895 of record NZ_JFDP01000024.1, on the reverse strand, counting down.
TCTAAAAGTTACAGTAGCATAGTGATTATCATGATATGTTATGTTTAGCTTACTTAAAATGTTATTTTTGTGGAATAAGTATGATGTTATTTTTCCGTTCTCTGAAAGGAAAACAGCAAATGTAGCATTTTTGTTTTCTAGTTCATTACGGATATATTTTGATGGGTCAATAAATCTAAGACTAAACTGAATTTCTGTATTTCCGCTAACTCTATAAGCATTAACATTATCATATTTAGCTAATAAACTAGGAACTACAAAACTTTCGCTTGTATTAATAAATTTATATTTCTTATCTTTTCCATCAGTATAGAATGAAACATTTTTAATATTGTATGTTGTTGGTTTGTCATGTTCCTTGTATTGAATTGGAGTCAAATTATCTGCAAGATTACTTTTGAATTTTTTACCATTTCTTGCATCTCTCTTTAACTCAATTAAACGATCACCAAAAGGAGTTTGAATAGTTACTCAAATTCTAGGTATTTGTGTTTCTCTTGATAATTCTACTTCTAATTCACCGCCAACACGACCACTAATGTTTCCTAATGGTTTTGTGCTATCAGTACTTCTGTCATTTGCAGGAATTTGTTTGTGAATTTCATAAGTTCGCACATCTACAACTCTTATAGAGTTTGCTATTTGCTCATTCTTATTAGTTATTTCTTCATTTATTTTACTGATTGAGTTAAACGCTTTATCAGCATCATTTCTACCAACAATACCATCGATTCTATTTTTAATTGAATTATATTCTTGTTGAGAAAGAAGAACTTTATTATCATTTAATTTATAGTTAGAAAGATATTTTTTATTTTTAAGAATATTTTGGTTTTCTTGTGCTAATTTATCAGCTTCTGTTTTAATATCGTTTAATTTTTTAGTAATTTCGTTTTCTTTGTTATGATCACTTTGTAAAGATTCAATTTCTCTTTTTAATCGATCTTTTTCATTACTTGTAAGGAAGCTATCAGCCAGATGTTTTCTAGTAGCTTCTTTAGCTTTATTAATTCGCTGAATAATAGCTTGTATTCTTGCTTTTTCTTCGGCTTCTTTTTTTCTTTGAGCGTCAATTTCTCTTTGTTTTCGTTCTTCTTCTAAACGTTTAAGTTTTTCTTTTTCTTCAAGGATTCGTTTTTCTTCAGCTAACTTACGATTTAATTCTTCTTGTCGTTTTTTCTCTTCAGCAATTTGTCTTTGGCGAGCAAGTTCAGCTTCTCTTCGTTTTCTTTCATCCTCTTCTTCTCTTTTTTGTCTAGCAATTAATTCTTCTTTTCTTCTAGCTTGCAGATTTTTAGTGTTTTGTTCTTCTGCTTGAGCTAGCAATTCATCTAGCTTTTTAGTGTTATCAATATTATTGTGCTGATTAATTAATATTTTAAATTTATCTTGTTCTTCTTTTGACAGTTCTGATAATTTAGATATAGCATCAGAAATTGTTTCTTTTTTCTTGTTTAATTCGTTAGTTTTCTTTTCTTTTTCTTGTTGTTCACGTAAAGCTATCTGTCTTCTTTTTTCTTCTTGTTCTTTTTGCTCTCTTAGTTTTTGCTCACGCTCTAATTGCTGCTTTTTAAGTAGTGCTTCTTTTTCTTTAGCAGCACGTTGTTGTCTTAAGATAGCTTCTTGTGCTTCTTTATCTTTAACTGCTCTTTCTAAAGCAACTCTAGCTGCTGCAGCTTCTGTTTCTTTTCTTTGTCTCTCTTCTTCAGCGCGTTTTTGTTCTTCAACTTTTTTACGCTCAGTTTCGATTCTGATTCGTTCTTGTTTAGCAATCAATTCTTCTTGAGCTTTTTGACGTGCAGCTTCTTCAGCTTTTCTTAACTCTTCTTGTCGTTTTCTCTCTTCAGCTTGTAGTATTGCTTCTTGTTCTTTTTTCTTTAACTCTTCTTGTTCACGCTTTTTAGCTAATTCTTCAGCTTCTTTTTTTCTTAAGAGTTCAGCAAGGGCTTCAGCTTCTTTTCTAAGTCGTTCTTTTTCTTTTTCAAGTGCTTGTAATTCTTCTTGCTCTTGAATTTTTTGTTTAAGCTCTAATTCTTGTCTTTTAGCTTCTTCTTGTAACTTCTTGATTTTTTCAAGCCGTTCTTTTTCTTCTTGTTCTTTTTTGATTCGTTCTTGCTCAGCTAATCTTTTCTCTTCTTCAGCTTTTAGACGTTCTTCTTCAAGTCGTTTTGCTTCTTCTTCAGCTTTTCGTTTAGCTTCTTTTTCTGCATTTTCACGATTAATAACTTCTTGAATTAATCGTTGTTTTTCTTCTTCAAGCCGACGAATTTCAGCTTCAATTATTGACTTAGCATCTTCTTCGATTTTTAGTTTGATCGCTTCATCACTTTGTTCTTGTGTTTTATCAGCAGTTTTAGGTTCAGGAGCTTTTTCTTTTTCTTCTGGTTTTGATGATTTTGGTTCTGGTTTTTCTTGTTGTTTGTTTCTAGCTTCTTCTAGTTCTTTTTCTAGTTTAATTCGATCAGCTATTTCTTGGTCTGATTCTTTTTCAGGTTTAACAGTTTCAACTTTTTCAGTTTCAACAAAATCCCGATCTTTAACTTTTGATGGAAGCTCAGCTGAAAAAGTATCCTGAGTAATATTAGTTTTACCAACTAAAAGCTCAGAATTTACATTTGAACCACTATGATCATTAATTGCTTGAGAATTAGATGAACCAACTTCTGGTGAATCTAATTCTAATGATGAAGATTTATCTTGAATAACACTAGTTTGTTGATTTTGTTTACTTTTAGGTTCATATTTTAAAAGGATTGGTCGATCAACAGAATCCTTTTCTACTTCAGATCTTGAATTACCTTGAACATTAATTCTTCCATCGTTAACTAAATCATAAGGGTTAACTATTGCAGTTGGAATTTTTTCATCTAAAGTAACACGAATAATTTGGTATTCAATTGTTTTAATTAAACTAGAAGCATTAGCAACAATATTACCTTTTTGATCAACAATTCCTTTAATATCTACTTGTTTTCCATCAAGTGCACTAACTAAACTAACTCTTATTTGATGATTAATGAAATTGTGATCATTACTACCAATTATAAGTGTTCCCAATCCTTTGTTTAGTTCATTTGGTATTAGTTGAACAAAAATAGGTTTAACTATTTCTTGTTTTTGTTGATCAGTTAAATCTTTAGCTGTGATTATTTTTTGATTAGTAATTGGATCAATAATATGATCTAATTGATATATACCAGGGTTTGGTAAATCAGCTGTACTTATACTAGCTAATCCGTTAGCATTTGTAAATGAGATGATTTGATAATTCTTAACTTCTTTTTGTGACTTGTCTAAAAAAACAGCAATTACACGCTTGTTTGCATATTGCTTTTTGTCTAGTTGAACATATATCAATTTACTCCCAGTTGCTAAGTACTGGTTTGATTGTTCTAAGCTATGTTGTTTAGAATTATAAATTTGAGATCTGTTATTAAGTCCAATTCCAAGTCCTATTCCAAGAGCAACTGAAGATATTAATCCTGCACTTGTAGTAGCTTTGATAATAACACTCTTTTTCTTATTTATTTTCATATTAACATCTCCTTTTTGTTGTATTAACAACTCCAACGGATAATTTCATATATTTTAATAAAACCATTTATGAATATATAAAAACAAATAAACACTTATAATTTGAAGTGTAATAATGTTTAAAGTTAATAGTTAAATTAAGATATAGTTTTCATTAAATGTTTATGTTCGATAAATAATATTAAAATATTTATAATATTTACAATGTACTCATTATTTTAACTCATTTAACATATAAATTAACAAAATACTTATACTATGTAAACATATGATGTTTAAATAATTAGTACATTTTATTAATTAGTATTGATTTAGTTTACTAAAAAGAGTAAAATTATTAAATATAAAAAGCACTCGTGGTGGAATGGTAGACACGCTAGACTAAGGATCTAGTGCTTAATCGCATAAGAGTTCAAGTCTCTTCGAGTGCACCATTAAGATATTTAAAAAATAACACAGCAATGTGTTATTTTTTCTTTGTTTATAAATGTATTATTTCTATTAATCAAGCTCTTTTAGTTTAGCTACTAGTTCTTTATCTTCTATTGTTAAATATAGTTGTTCTCGTTTCATTCTTTTAATAGTTAGATTTAAAGCAGCTTCATACTTTAATAATAGTTTTTTAACTTTTTCAACACCATCAAAAGCTGCAGCTTTTGATACATTAAGATGTTCAGCTATTTCAGTAAAAGAGAGATCATCAAAGAAGTGTAAACGGAAGTATTCTACTTGTCTTTTTGTTAATAAGTTGAAATATGAATCAAATAGTTCGATTCAATATAGTAGATTATCTAGTGTTTGCATCTGTGTTGATACCTTTGATCATTCCATCAACAAATAACTCTAAGTCAAAAACACTTAAATCATTAATTGATTCACCTAAACCAATTAATTTAACAGGGATATTAAATGCATCTTTAATTGCTAATACAATCCCACCCCGGCTTGTTGAATCCATTTTAGTTAAAACAATTCCTGAGATCTGAGCAGCTTCATTAAATGCTTTAGCTTGGTTAATACCAGATTGACCAAGGGTTGCATCTAATACTAATAAAGTTTCATGAGGTGCAGTTGGATCAAATTTATGAATTACATCATGAATTTTCTTTAGTTCATTCATTAGATTAGTTTTATTTTGTAATCTTCCAGAAGTATCACAAATTACTAAATCATATTTTTGTTCATAACCCTTTTTAACCCCAGCATAAATTACTGAAGCTGGATCTTGTCCTTCTTTTGATGGAAGTTCAATATCAACATTAAGTCGGTTAGCTCAAACTGTAAGTTGTTCAACAGCGCCTGCTCTAAAAGTATCCCCAGCTACTAATAAAACTTTTTTGTTTTCATCAACAAATTTCTTAGTAATTTTAGCAATTGATGTAGTTTTACCAACACCATTTACCCCAACCACTAAAACTACATTAGTACGGTTAGTTTCTAAGTTGATATCAGTACTAATAGTTGTATCTTGGATGTAATATAAAAAGATTTTATCAATAATAATTTGTTTGATTAATTCAGGATTATCAACTTTTTGATAAAGCATTTCGTTTTTAATTGCATCAATGATTTTAGTTGTAGCTACATATCCAACATCATAACCAATTAATGATTCTTCAAGTGATTCATATCATTGATCATTAATTTCAATGAAATTATGAGCTAATTCATTAATAGCATTAGCAAGGGTTGATGATGATTTACGTAATCCTGCATCAAACTTTTGACTAGAATCACTTTCAAGTTTTAAGATCCGTTGTTCTTCAAGCTTGGTTGCAATCTGTTCAACTTTTTCTTCAACATCTTTTTTACCGCGAATTTTGTTTCATAATTTTTTAAAAAAACCCATAACTAATTGATTTCGCTTTCGTATTTAATTTTTGCATCCTTAAGATCAATTTCAAGCAATGATGTAATACCATTGTTCATCATTGTCGTACCAACTAAACGACCACAAGCTTTCATTGTTCCTTCACGGTGTGTAATAATTAAGAATTGAGTATTATCACTATATTTTTCAATAATCTTTGAGAACTTATCAACATTGCTTACATCAAGTGCAGCTTCAGCTTCATCTAAGATTACTAATGGGAAGTTAGCAATTTTTAAGATTGAGAATAGTACTGCTAAAACAACAAGTGTTTTTTCTCCCCCTGATAAAGCATTTAATTTAACATTTTTCTTAGAAGGTGGATTAGCAAAGATTTCAATTCCTGATTCTAAAATATTATTACTATCTTCTAAAGCAACAGCACATGAACCACCATTAAATAGATATTGGAAAATCTCAGGTAATAGTTTGTTTGTTTCATTGATAATATGCATAAAATCAGCTCTTGCTTTTTTATCAAGTTCAGCAATTGTTGATCTAATTGCTTCAACAGCTTGTGTAGCTTGATCAAATTCAGCTTGTTTTAGATCAAACTCTTTTTGTTTTTCTTCATATTCAGCTAAGGCATTTAAATTAATGTTTTTGAACTGAGCTAAGTCTGTTTTTAGATTTTCAATTCTAAAGTTAGCTTGAGCTTCTGATAATTCTAATTCTTTATTAGCATAAAGTTCTGTTGCATATTCAACAGTCATTTCATAGTTTTCAACAATTCGTGAAGCAGCATTATTAATGCTTAAATCTAGTTTTTCTAAATTCATCTTATTAATTGTTGAATCATTATTAAGTTTATCAAACTTTGTTTTTAGTGTTTCAAAAGCTTCTTCTTTACTTCTTTGTAATTTTAAGAAGTCATTAGCATTATTTCTTGCCACTAACATTTGTTGTTCTAAATCTTTAATTTGTTGATTCTTATTAGCAACAACTAAGTTTAAATCATCAATTTTAACTTTTGCTGAATCTGGATCAAAAGCCTTAGTTGATAAAGAGTTATAGTTAGCAATATTGTTGTTTCTTAATTCTTTAGTACTTATGATCTTACCTTCAATTGAAGCAAGTTGGGTTTGGTGAATATTGATTTGGTTTTGAATAGAGATATTATTAGTTTGAATAGTATTAAGTTGGCTTTGTTGACTGATTAAATTATTATTAACTTGATCATATTTAGAAGAGATATTAGCTAATTCTTCTTCTAAGTTAATAATAATTTTTTTATGATTAGAAGAACCACCCTGAATAGCTCCCCCTGCAAAAACGATTTCACCTTCTAAAGTTACTACTTTATAGTTTTTATAAGTGTATTCACTTAAAACTGCTGCAGCATTTATATCTTCTGCAATAATGATGTTTCCTAATAGGTTTTGAATACAAATATTATATTCATTTTTGATTTTAACTAAACTACTAGCAACTCCAACATAACCTTTTAAGGTTTTAAGAGCATCAATAAATTCTGGTTTAATTGTTTTAGCTACTAAGTTTTCAACAGGTAAAAAAGTAGCTGATCCAGCATTATTTTTCTTTAAGAATTCTACGCAATTAATAGCTACGTTATTATTACGTACAATAATATTATTAATTGCTTTACCAAGTGCAGTTGTAATTGCTAGTTCGTGATCTTTATGAGTTTTAATGTTATCAAGTACAGTACCATAAACTCCAGGTAAAGCATTTTTAGTATCAACTATTGCTTTAACTCCTCGATCATAACTACTTCGACTATTAATTTCAGCTTCTAAATATTCTTTAGCTGTTTTTAGTTTGTTTAATTCACTACTTAGGTTTTGAACAGATTTTGTTAATGAACTAATTTGTTCATAGTTTTTTGTATGAGTAGTTTGTAGATTAGCTACTTCTTGTTTATGTTTTGTTTGTTGTTGATCTAAATCGTTTAAATCAAAATCATTTTTTGCAATTAATTGTTGATATGCATCTAAACGTTCTTGAGCGGTTTTAGCATTAATAGCTGCATTTTCAATATCACTAACAAGAGCATGTAATTGATCAGCTGCATGTTTGCTTTCATTTTCAAGATTACTTTTTTGATTATATAAATCATTTCACATATTATTGAAATGATCATATTGATCTCTAATTTCTTGAATTGAATTTTTTTCAACTTCAACTTGTGGCCTAATTAATTCTAATTCTTTATCATTATTAGCTAGTTGGTCTTTGATTTGTGATACCACTTTTTGTCAGTGGGTGATATTTCTTGTTAAGATAGTTAACTCTAGTTCAGTTAATTCGTTTTTAATTCGTTTGTATTCTTCAAATCGTTGTGCTTGGTGTTTTAGTTTAGCTAATTCTTTTTGTGTAATTGCAAGTGTATCTGCAATTCGGTTTAAGTTTTCGTTTGCTTTATCAAGTGCGTTGTTGGCTTCATGTTTCTTTTTTGTATATCGACCAATTCCTGCAGCTTCTTCAAAAACTTTACGACGTTCAGCTGGTTTAGCTTCAGCAAATCAAGCAACAGCTCCTTGGTTAATAATTCCTAATGAACCTTTAGATAGTCCGCTATCTAAAAACATTTCAATAACATCTTTTAAACGGACAACTTGATCATTAATAAAATAGCTACTTTCATCAGTTTTAGTATTAACAATTCTAGTAACTTTAATTTCTTGTTCTTCAGATTTAAGAATCTGATTAACATTATTAAAATATAAACTAACCTTAGCGACAGTTGCTTTAGGTGTGTATCTACTTCCTGCATACAATAAATCGTTTTTGTGTCCACGCAACGTTTTAGATGATTGCTCTCCAATCACTCATTTTAGTGCGTCAACAACATTTGATTTACCAGTTCCATTAGGTCCGATGATACCAGTCATTGGATGTTTAAACTCAACACTAATCGGCTCACCAAACGATTTAAATCCAACTGCTTCAAACTTTTTTAGAAATATCATAAATATGCTAATCCTTAATATATAAGTGTTTTTACTCACTAACTTAAATTATAAGAAAGTTTAGTAAAAATATCTTATTTATATTGTTTTATCAAAGATAAATAAAAATAACAAGCAACTAATTGCCTGTTATTTTATTCTTGATTTTATATGTGTTTAATTTGTATTGTGATTACTTAATTGGGTAGTTGATGTTGTTGTATTCAACTTCACTCATGTTTGCTTTTCTTGCACGTGAACGGTTCACAAGTTTGAAGATAAGTACGATTGTACTTAATAAACATGATAATGTTTCTGATAACGCAACAAGGATGAAACCACCAACGTTAACAGATACCCCTAATCAAGCGAAGACACCTAATAATCCTAGCCCGATAACAGTAATAATTCACATTAATACAGATAAACTTTCAGTTCTTTTTGAACGAAGAATTTGGATTACAACTGGAATGAATGCAACGAATACTAATACCGCACCCATAACTTGGAAAGCAACCCCTCATTCAGAAGTTGGTCATCCATAACGACTAGCAGATTCAGCAAGTTTAGCACCATCTAAACCATCTACATCTGCCGCTTTAGCTAATGTAAAAGCTTGTAATTCACTTAACATAACTAGTTAGCCCCCTTTGTTTTTAAGTTTAATGAAGGCTTAACGATTTTTTCGTAGTAATCAGCTTCGCTCATTCCATTTTGTTTTGCTTTTTTCATGTTTGATAATTTTAAGAATGCAACAATGAATGAAGTTGTAGCACATAAGAATTCACAGAAGATTAAGAAGATACCAGGAATTAAGTATCCAGCTACTCATTCAGAATTGTTTAGAACGTATTCTCCACTCTTAGTCATTAAGTAGCTTTCTCCGTTTTGAATTAAGAATGCTGCAGAGTTTGGATTAACAGCAACTAATCCAATACCATAAATTGTTAAGAATACTGTCGCAACCCCTGTAATGAAGAATAAAGCAAAGTTAACAGTAACTGTATCTCTATCTTTTAAAGTCTTGATTGTTTGTGGTAAGGCACTAAACCCAATAACTAGAGTACCAATTACTGAGAAAACAGCAATGGCAATACTAATTCCGCTTGCAGATACATCTGATTGACTGATTTCTGTTAATTCGCCTCATTTACCTTCTAAAGCGACTTTGTCAGAAGCAGCTGCCCCATTAAACAATTCAGACACTACGTAACCTAATGATGACATAATGTTTAATCTCTTTTCATATTGATATTTAATTATAAGACATATATTGCAATTAAATGATACAACAAAAAAGAGACAAATTTTGCAAAAAACCAACAAAAAAATAAAAAAATGTGCTTATTTTCTTGGCACATTAGTTTCATAATCTGATTTATTTATAATTGCTAGATTTGTGATTAAATAAAATCTATTTATACAAGTTTTTATTTACTTCTTGTGTTTTTGTTCGTATTCACTAATTAGATCAATTCGTTTTTGGTGACGATCACCAGCAAACTTAGCTTCTAAGAAATGATCTAACATAGAAAGAATTTGATCTAATGAGTTAGTTCTAGCTCCAAGTGAGATAACATTAGCATTATTATGTTCTTTAGCAAGGGTTGCACTAATATCATCATAAACTAAAGCAACCCGACTATTAGCTACTTTGCTTGCCGCCATACTCATCCCAATACCTGTTCCACAAACTAAAACGCCAACTGGTTGATTTTGGTTAGTTTCATTTTCAACTACTTTTTTAGAAACGGCAAATGCATAATCTGGATAATTAACAGATCCATCTTCTTGATTAGCTCCAAGATCAACTACTTCATAACCTTTATTTTTAAGATGGTTAATAATTTGATCTTTATATTCATATCCAGCATGATCGTTAGCAAAATAAATATATTTCTTATCCATTATTATTTCCTTCTTTATTTTCTTTTAGTTCTTTAAGGAATGATTCAACAAGTTCGATATTAGCACCTTTGCGTACATATTCTCATTTATCAATATCAATGATTGTACTTGGACTTGATAATGTTTGTTGTCCTTCAACATACATTAATCGACTATTTGCTCCAAATACAAAGATTGCTTCTTTATGGTTTTTAACTGGTTCTTCGCCTGAAATATTAGCACTACTACAATATAATGGACCTAATTTTTCAACAAGTTTAATGATCGTTGGAACATTAGGCATTCGATAGCTTTCATTATCTTTAATGATCGTAACTGTTCCTGGTCAAACTAAATCTAAGAATTGTTCTTGTTCAACAGTTAGATCGCCTAATAAATCATAATTGGCTACAAACCTTACTAGTTTTTTGTTAGCATCTCTTTTTTTAATATTATAGATAACTTCTTTGTTTTTAGCTAATAAGCCGATAACAGTATCAGTGGGGATAAGCACACAATGGTTTTTAACTAAAGCATCATAGATGGCATTTAAATCAGACAATTTATATATTTTCATAATTATTTAAGGTTTGTTAATACTAATATTCTATCAATGTTATTATAATCCTTTATAAAGTAGTAATAATAAGAAACATTTTTTTGTTTAAGTAGTTGAATAAGAAGTGGTTTTTGATCAAAACCAATTTCAAAGATGATTACAAAATCAGGATTTACTATTTGATCAATATGATCAATAATCAACTCATAAAAGCTTAAACCATTTTCACTATCAAAATCAACTAAGGCTTGGATTGGATCATTTTTAGTTAGTGATTCTTCAAGTTGATATGATTGAGTAATGTATGGAGGATTACATACAATCAAATCATATTTAGTTGTTTTATTTTGTTTTAAATACTGTTTTAAATCAGTATGGATTAAATTGATATTTAGATTGTGATATAAAGCATTGAGTTTGATGTTTTCAGTTGCTGTATGATCATACTCTAAACAAGTTAAATCAATATCTGGGTGTGCTTTTTTTAAGCTTAAACCAACAGCTCCTGTCCCTGCACAAAAATCAGCAACCTTTTTAATACTATTATATTTAGTAAGATAAGTTAGTGCTTCTTGAACAAGTAGTTCAGTTTCAGATCGAAAAATAAAAACACTTGGTAGAACAAAGAATTTAGTTTTTAGAAAATAATCAAAACCAAAGACTCTAGCAAATGGTTGGTTATTAATACTAAAAGCTTCTATAGTTTGTTGATATTTAGCAATTATTTGTTCACTAACATCATTATTTCTTAATTTCATATATTGATCATAATCATTAATATGAAAATCAATAGTAAATAATGTTTTATATGCTAAATTAGGATCTAAATTAGAATCATTAAGCTTTTTGTAACCATATGCTATTAATTGTTCATAAGTCATATTAAATCCCTAAGTTTGTCATTAAACTTGCTTGTTCTTCGGTAATTAAGGCTTGAATGATTTCATCAATATCACCTAACATGATTTGATCAAGCTTGTTTAAAGTTAAACCGATGCGGTGATCTGTTACACGGTTTTGTGGATAGTTGTAAGTTCTTATTTTCTCACTTCGATCCCCTGTTCCAACCTGGTTTTTACGCATATTAGCAAACTCACTATTAGCACGTTCTTGTTCAGCTTCTCAAAGTTTAGAACGAAGCATTTTCATAGCTGTTTCTCGGTTTTCAATTTGTGATTTACCTTCTTGACAAGCAACAACAAATCCAGTTGGTATATGCGTAATTCGCACAGCTGATTCAGTTCGGTTAACGTGCTGACCCCCAGCTCCTGAAGCTCGATATGTATCAATTCTTAAATCAGATGGGTTGATCACAATATCAACTTCATCTTGTTCAGGTAAAACAGCAACTGTAATTGTTGAAGTATGAACTCTTCCTTTTGATTCAGTAGCTGGAACTCGTTGCACACGGTGTACTCCTGATTCAAATTTCATTCGCGAATAAACTTCTTCTCCTGAAATCATAAAACTTATAAAACTATAACCAACAGATGATGGAACTAGTTCAATAATTTTCATTTTTCAATTATGTGATTCTGCATACGCTCGATATGTATCAAACAAGTTTCCAACAAAGATTGAAGACTCATCTCCCCCTGCAGCTGGTCGCATTTCAACAATCACATTCTTATCATCATTACTATCAGTTGGTAATAATAAGATCTTAAGATCGTTTTCAAGGGTTGGAATTTTTTCTTTAGCATCATTTAATTCAAGTTGAGCTAATTCTAAAAGTTCATCATCCTTTTCATTAGCAAGCATTTGTTCAGCATCTAATCCACTTTGAATCGTTTTTTCATAAACACTAAAAACTTCAGCAACCTTTGATGTTTTTTTAAGTTGGATATTAATTTCTTTTACACGTTTAAAATCTGAAGCACAAGTTTCTAATTCTTGTTTTAGTTCAGTGTCTTTAAGTGTTACCTTTTTAACAGCATCAAATAATTTCTTATTATATTCCATGTTTAATAATCCTTTAAAAGATAAAAATAACAGACGGATTTGCCTGTTATTTGAATACTAATTCCTGTTTAGTTAGCAGTATTAATCCTGGCAAATTCCTATTAGATCATTAATAGTAAATAGCAAGATTAACTAACTATAAAGCACTTAAACCTGGACGTGGTTTAGACTTAC
>NZ_JFDP01000023.1 GCF_000731915.1 Ureaplasma diversum NCTC 246 | reverse complement strand
ATGCAACTGCTTTAGCTGCAATCACTCATTTTAATAATAATTTTTCTAAAGAAAAAGAAATAGAGTAAGAATAAGCTTATAAAAAATAATTTTTTTGAATTTAGTTGTGTATTTTTTAGTTACTTTGTTGTATAATTATCTAGTGCTTAAAAGAGCAATCAAAAAAAATTATTTGGACAGATAGCGAAGTGGCCAAACGCATCCGGCTGTAACCCGGCTCCGAGAGGTTCGTAGGTTCGAATCCTACTCTGTCCACCATTATTGGCCTGTAGCCAAGCGGTAAGGCAGAAGATTTTGATTCTTCCACGCGCAGGTTCGATCCCTGCCAGGCCAGCCATTAAAAAACTTATCACACATAATAGAAATATGCTATAATTTTATTTGTGTGTTTCTTGCCTCATTAGCTCAGTGGTAGAGCATTTCACTTTTAATGAAGGGGTCAAAGGTTCGAACCCTTTATGGGGCACCATTTATAATTTCTATAATGGTAATACACCTTTGTGTATTACTTTTATACTTGCTGGAGTGGCGGAATGGTAGACGCACTGGACTTAAGATCCAGTGATCGAAAGGTCGTGAGGGTTCAAGTCCCTCTTCCAGCACCATTATGCGGGTGTAGTTCAATGGTAGAACTATAGCCTTCCAAGCTATTAGTGTGGGTTCGATTCCCATCACCCGCTCCATTGTATTAATGCCAACTTAGCAATTTTGTTAAGTTGGTTTTTCTTTGCTTTATAATTAATTTTAAAAGGTATTTAGTATGAACTTTAAGATTACAATTCAATATGATGGAGCAAACTTTTATGGTTGAGCAGCTCAACCTAATAAAAGAACTTTACAACAAACTTTAGTTGACCATTTTCAAAACCTGTTTAAATTAGATGAAGTTAAACTTTATGGATCAGGAAGAACCGATCGGTTTGTGCATGCTAAAGGACAAGTATTCAATGTTCATTTAACCAATTTAAAGATTGATTCAGACCAATTAAAAAAAGCATTGAATGCTAGTTTAGATGATGATTTAAAAGTAATTGATGTAGTTGCTGTTGATAATAGTTTTCATGCTCAATATGATGCAATCAATAAAACTTATGAATATGTTATTGATACTACTCATTTTAGTTTATTTGAAAGAAACTATTGTTGACAAATCAATCAACAAATTAATTTAAATAAATTAAAAGAAGCATTAGCTATTTTTGTAGGTGAATTTGATTTTTTATCTTATAGTACTTCAGAATTATATGATACTACAAGAACCATTAACTTCATTAATGTTAAAGAAGAAAATCAGTACATTAAAATTTATATTAATGCTAATGGTTTTTTAAAGAATATGGTGCGAATGATTGTAGCAGCTTCAGTTGATTATAGTTTAGATAAAGTAGAGTTAGATCAACTAAAACAATGATTAAAAGAACCAAAAAAAGGAGCAAGTACTAAACTTGCTCCAGGATGTGGTTTATATTTATTAGAAGTGAATTATTAAACTTTAGACTTTTTAGTTACTATTTGATAACCAATTGCGTTTTTGTAAACATAAACTAAAAACACACTTGGTGAATGACGAACAACGACTTGTTCAGGTCTTAAATTAAAAGTTCTAATTGCTAACTGTCTTAAAGGTTCAGTTTGTTCTTCGCTTAGTCCAGCATGTAAAACAGCTATTGATTCAATCTCATCAGGATTTAAATTGTTGTGTCATGTGTGAGCAATGATTGATAGCATTTTTTCAGGGGCAGTTTTCATATTTCGAGCAACCCCACCGCTTTTATTCTTGTACTCTGATTTAATAATCGGAGTAATTTTTGTTAACTTTAACATTGCTGAAACAATCTTAGGAAGTCTTCCAGATGCAACAAGTCCAGCTGTGTTTTCACAAGCAAAAACAGCAATTGTAAAGTCATGGAAATTATCAATATACTTTTCAATTTCTTGATTAGTTGGTTGTTTTTTAAACATTTCTTTAAGGTGTTTGATTAATAATTCAAGAGCATACCCAAAAGATTTAGTATCTGCAACTATTACTTTTTCTTCACCAAATTCTTTTTTAAGTGATAAAGCATTATTAAATTGACTACTATATCCACCAGAAATTGTTAAGATCACAACTTTTTCATACTCTTGTAGACCTTGTTCAACTTCCTGGTGCAAAACACCAATTGGAGTACAACTTGTTGAGAAGTGATACTTTTGATCTAACATTTCAAAAATATCATTAGCATTAATTGATTTATTATCATCTTCAAATACCTTATCATCACTTCTTATGATTGATAAAGGCAATATTTTAACATCTTCCATTTGAGCAAGCTCAATGGTGTTTGTTGCTGATGAATCAACAAGAATTAAAAAAGGTTTTTTCATATATTTTTTAGAATTCCTTCAATTCAAAATTATTCGCTTCTATTTAGATTTGTATTAAAGTAAATAGTACTTTAACAATTATACACACTTCAGACAATTATTTTTTATTTTTTAATTGTTTAATAAATTAATTTATTATTGAGTCATTAGCTGAAAATGGGTTCTTAGCATTCTTATATTCATCATTATCTTTAATAATTAATTCGTAGTAAATTGATTCTAGATCTTTAGTTTTAGCACCAGTGTAGATGAGATTACCTTTATGAATTAATGTTAATGAGTTAACATAATCTTCCATTTCTTTAAGAATGTGTGAACAAACAAAGATCGTTTTACCTTGCTTGTTTAGATCATGTAATATATCAAATACTTCAAACCGAGCTGAAGGGTCTAAGTTAGCTGTTGGTTCATCTAAAATAATTAATTCTGGATCATGAATTAAAGCCTGGATTAATAGTACCTTTTTCTTTTGACCAGAAGAGAAGTTAACTGGTTTTTTATCTTTAAGGAATAAAATTCCAAATTTATCTAAATAGTTTAGAATTTTCTCTTTTGCTACTTTAGCAGGTACTTTAGATAAAAGAGCTAATGAGTATAAATAATCAAAAGTAGTTAATTCAGACGGGAATAGAGCATTTTCAGGCACATACCCTAGTTTATCTTTTGATTCTGGTGTTTTATTATCAAACCCATCGATTAAGATCGTTCCTTGATAAGAAGAGTAAGCATTAATAATGCTTTTGATCGTTGTTGTCTTACCAGATCCATTTTCACCTAAAAAAGCATGAATTTCACCTTTTTTAATTTTAAAAGTTAAATTACGAACGCCTTGAGTTGAACCTTTGTAAACTTTAGTTAAGTCATTAACTTCTAAAATGTAATTCTGATCGTGCTGAATTTGATCTGCCATAACTCTTTTACTCCTTATCAATTAATATTATCTAGTTGATTTTATTTTAAGTGATAATTAAGTATATTAATACAACTATAATACTATGTATTTTAGTAATCTCTAAATTTTAGGAATGAATAAACATCCTTAGGTTTAAAGAATTGTATATTTTATATTTGTCTATTATATAATTATATTTATTGTTAATTGTTAACATATTATATACTAAGCAATTAATTGTTTTAATTGTTCACTAATCTTTGTTTAGAGGTATTTATGAAAAAAGCAATATTAATTACTGCATCAATTTTAGGTGCAGCAGCTGGAGTAGTTGCAACTGCTACTTTTTTAGCTCTAAATACAAAACAAAAAACATATGCTAAAAATTTAAATACTAGTGAATTAAATCAAGCATTATCTTATAACAATCTAAATAACTCAAAGGTTAGTTTAAAAGAATTGATTCTAGGAACTAGTAAAGTAAATGATGGTAATTATGTGCTTTATTTTGGTTCACAATCAAATATCCAACATAACAACTTTATGTTTAATAATGAACTAAATCACATCTCTAAAATTGAAGATTTAAAGAATAATTACAACCTTAAGTTTAATGGCGATCTAGCTAAGGTTATTAATAACACTAAGCTTTATAAAGACTCTTATAAAACAGTTCCCCAATTCTTTGGTTTTGTTGATTTCTTAAATGATGATGTATTCTTAGCTGAACAAGCATATATGCAAAAATTAGCAACAGCTAAAGCTAGTACAATTGAAGCTGATAAAAGATGAGCAGCTTCAGCACCACAAACTTATTCATATGATGTTAGTAAACAATATCGAGATAAAGATGATAAACTAGTTTACTTTAGAACTGATAAACAAGCTGAAGAATTTAGAGAAGTTGTTAAGTATTTAAATAATTACTTAAAAAAAGAGAAATTAGTTGATTTATATCAAGCTGATAATCCAGGAATTATTTTATTTTACACTAAAGAAAATATTAATAAAGGACCAACAGTTTATTTTGGTTCAATTAAAAAACAAGCACCTAATCCACAAAACCCAAGAGCTCAACAAAACCAACGATACCCTGCAGGTAATCAACCATATAACGCAGATAGTGCACAATTCGGTGGTCAATTCAATGCCGCAATCTTTAGTTTCTATGGAAACAAGATAAGATAATAAGATCAAAACACTAACATTCATTGTTGGTATTTTTTATGTTTATCTTTTTATTATCTATTTAATAAAAACAAAAAAAGATTCAAACAAAGTCTCTCTTTTAAAAATCTAATTATCTAAAGTTTAGTAATAACTCATTAATTTTATAATAAGCTACAACAATTATCCTAATAATAAATTTAGTTTAATTTTAAAACAATAATTAATTAGCTATATTATTAGATGTTCCCTTTAATTTAATAAAATAATAAATAATACAACTACAGCATTAATCCTCTTATTTTTTAGTTAGTAAATCATCTAAAATATAGCTAACTCTTTACAAGAGGTCTTTTTAATATATGTTAATCAAACCATCATTAAAACAAGCCTATTCTTATTCACGCTTTTTAGCTCGGATTATCTTTAAAAAACCAAGCACTTATGTGCTTGGTGTTATTGCTTTAATAATTAGTATTATTTTAGGTGTTGTAGCTAATACAGTAGCTAAAGATGCCCCTACTTTTTTAATTATTAGTTATGTTAATCTAGTCATTAATTTAGTTTTAGCTTTAATTTATGGGTGTTTAAAAGGATTAAATCTATTTAAGGATTTAGCTAAAGAAGGAATTGATATTTTAGTTTTTTCTAAAAGCATAACTAGAAGAAATATTTTTAGTACTAAATTAGTGTTCTTTAGTTTGTTGGGTGTGTTTCATACTTTAATTAGTTATATTGGATTAATGATCTTTTATTTAAGTAATCTTAAATATAATAATGATGTAAATCTTTGGTTTATTTCTTCATTTTTTTCAGTATTAGTAACTTATTTAATATTTGGACTTGTAGCTATATTAATTGCTTCTAAAGCTAATTCAAAAGTTAGTTTAATTATTCCTATTCTAACTTTTGTTCCACTTGTAATTGGTGGGTCTGTTGCTAGTTTATATTCAACATCAAGAGCTGAAACTTTTGCTCAGATCTTTAATCAGAAACTACCAGTTGGAAATAATGATTCACAAACAATTCTAAATGCTGAAAAATTTTATTTAGCTAATAAAGAAGATGAGTATTTTATTATTCCTAAAATAGTTAATAAAACCAAGTTTGATGAAGCACAAATTGCTTTTATTAACCAAGCTATTGAAGATTCAAAACAAGCTGCTAAACTAACTCAATCACTATCTTATTTACTAGTACCTTTCCAATTAATTGATGTGTTTTCAGTTAATGATAAAGATCCAATTAGTGTAATTACAAACAAAAAAGATAAAGCCCTTAGTACTTATTTAAACTACAATGATCAAGATTCAAAACTAAGTAATTACCAACTAAATCCAAATCCTAATTTAATTAAATTAAATACAGCAAGTAATGATCAACAAAATCTACAATACATTGTCCCTAATGCTTTAAAGAACTTTAGTTTAATTAATAATCCTTCTATTAACTCTAAACAAATTGCTAATAAACTTGTTGATAAAGAAATTATTTATGCTCGTAAGAACGCTGATAATTTTGATATTAGTTTTAAAGAAGATGATAAATTATTACCAGTTCAACAAGATGTTGTTGGTGAATTAATTTGACCACTACTTCATCAAATCCTATCTTCAAAAGTATTTATTGAATTTGCTAATAAATGATTTAAACAATTAGATCCTAGTATTTCAAAAGCTAATTTATTAGCTGCTATTAGTAATAGTGTTGATGATCGATTAGAAGATAAATTACACTTATTAGTTGATGATAATACAATTGTGATGAACTCAATAAGACAACCACAAATTAAATCAATTATTGAAAAGAAATTATATTTAACAACAGCATTAATTTATTACATTTACTTCTATCATCAAAATTCACCAATCTTATTAACTTTACTTAGAAATAGTGTTGTTAGCAAGAATTATGCACCAGGTAGTTATCAAGTTAATATTGATGGAGAAGTATATATCATTGGTGGGTATTCAGGATATGAGACTCAACAAAGAGAAAATAAACAAAATAAAGTAATTTATCGATATAAATTAATTCCTTCAAATAATTATTTATTTGGAGCAGTTGATCAAGTTTATTCAATTAAAAGAGCTAATCAAGTTGTTATTAAACCACTTTATAGTTTAATCTGAGTTGCTTTATTAACAGCTTTATATATTGGTGTTTATTTTAGATATACAAGAAGAGATTATAAGTAAGAAAATATTGTTTACTTATTTGATTAATTACAAGAGTTTTAATTAGTTTAATGATTATTAATAATTAATAAGAAGTTAACTATAATTAAAGCTCTTGTTTTTTCTTGTTTTGCAATATATTATAAATTAGTTTATACTATTATATATTTTGTGATTTCAAGCTTTTGACATAAAAGGGATTTTCATACATTTTAAAAATACAAGGATTTATTAAAAGTATGAAAAAATTAAAAAATAAAAAATCACTAATTCTAGCTGTTAGTGCACTTGCAATAGGTGCGGGTGTTATCGGGGTTGCTGCAGCTTGTGCACCAACCAAGAATAAAAAACCTATTAATCCAACACCAACAACTCCATCTAAACAAGGATCAGGTGAAGAAGTTATAACTCAAGCTACACCAACTGTTAGTTTGGATGAAAATGCTAAGTTAACTAAAAACGAAAATAAATATGATTTGGTTTTAAATGTTACAAATGCAAATGATAAATACTTAAAAGTTGAATTATCTAAAAAAGTAGCAGAAGGACAAACAGCTGTTAAGAAAACAGCTCAAGCTAAAGTAGAAAATAATAAAGCAACTTTAAGTTTTGAAGGACTAGAACCTGGAGCAAGTTATAAAATAGTTTCACTTACTGTTTTTGCAAATGAAAACGCTAATGAATCAACACAAGTTGCTTTAAGTGAAACTTTAGCTGCTAAAGAATTTGTTGTAGAAAAAGAAGCAGCAGGTAGTGAAACACAAACTCCACCAACAGAAAACGGAAGTAAAGAAAGCCAACCAGGTGGTGAAGCTGCTGGAGGTGAATCTTCAGCCGGTTCAAATAACCAAAGTGGAAATGCTTCTGGTGCTTCATCAGGATCAGGAAATAGCAGCTCAGGTAATGGAGCAGCTGGAAGTGAATCTTCAAATACTGGTGGCGAATCAAACAATAATGCATCAGGTGCTAGCTCAGATTCAACAACTAGTCAAGGTAATAGTGGTTCATCAGCTGGTTCTACAAGTTCAGAAGCTGGTTCAAACACTGAAGGTTCATGAACAAACACTGCTGAAAGCAATCAAAATGGTGAAACATCTGGTTCTGCAGCTAGTCAAGGTGATGGTACTTCAACAGGTGGAACATCAGACAGTAAAACACAAACAGATGGAACAACTGCGGGTAGTGAATCTTCAGGTTCAAGCGGCACTTCAAATAGTGGCGCATCGGCTACTGATTCAAATGCAACTTCAAACTCTCAATCTACACCATCAGGTGATTCTGCTACTAGCACTGAATCAACTACTACAAACGATTCTGCTCAAGGAACTGATACATCATCAGGAAGTGGAAATCCAACAGGCGAAGCTGGATCACAAAGCGGTTCACCAACTACAAGTGACAACACTTCAGACCAACCCGCTTCACCAGCTGACTCAGCAGCCACTCAATCTTAATCCCTAAATTTAAAAATAATTTAAATTATTATTAACAACTCAATTAAATAGAGAAAAAGTAATGATTAAAGAAGAAGTTTAATGCTTCTTCTTTTTTATTACTAATCTATATAATATTTATAATCCTGTGTTCTAATTTATATAGAACAAAAAAACACCTGCGTTTGCAAGTGTTTTAGAGTATGTAATAAAATGATTAATTACATTAAACGGTTGTATCATTCAACAACGTATGCTTCATTTACATCTGCTGGTAATTCTTCACGTTCTGGTAAACGGTCATATTTAACAGCTTTAGTATCTTTATCAACTAATTTCATAAATGGAGCTGGTGTGTTCATTGTGTTTTTAATTAATGGAATGTTTAAAGCATTTGCTTTAACACTAATTACAGAACCAACTTCAATTAAAGCAGATGGAATATCAACTTTTTTACCATCAACTAAAATGTGTGAGTGGTTAACTAATTGACGAGCAGCACGACGAGTTGGTGCAATTCCTGCACGGTAAACTAATGAATCTAAACGAGATTCTAAAACTTGTAATAAGTTAATAGTTAAAACACCAGCACGTCCTAAAGCTACACGATAAAGACGACGGAATTGACGATCATTTAAACCATATAAGTACATTAGTTTTTGTTTTTCAACTAATTGTTGACCATAGTTTGATAACTTAGTACGCTTGTTACCATGTTGACCAGGTCCGTATGAACGTTTCTTTCCTTTAGTAAATTCTTTGTTATTTTCAAGTAATGAAAATCCAAGACGACGAGATTTTTTAAATATACTTCCTGTATATCGACTCATGATTGACTCCTTTAATAGTTTTTATTTTATTGGCGTACAATCAACAATGTTTATTGTTCTAGTGCTTTTATTACTCTTTAATAATTTCAGTGACACAGCCTAACTTACTATTAAACATAAGAAATAACCAACCTAAAGTTGGTTATTTATGACAGTAATAGACAACGACTATACAATAACGCTGATTATCGCTTTGTATATTATACTTGATTTTAATTTTTAATGCAAATGATATAGTTAATCATTTTATAATATAAATATAAATCAACAGGAGTTGTTTATGTACTATTACTTTTTGATTTTACTTTTATTACCCTTAGGGTTTAGTGCTATTTATTTATGAGCTTTTTATATTATAAATAAACATAAAAAGCAATATGAACAACTCCGGATCATTTGCTTAAAAGCATTAATCATCACTAGAAGTGATTTTAATCATTACTACTATAATACATCTAATTTATTTGTTTCTAATCCTAGCTATAGTAACTTAATTAACAGTTATTTAGAACAAATTAGTAATAATCTTAATAGTTTCTTAGCTAATCTAAGAAACTATCGATTAAGTATTGTTCGTTTTAATTTTAAAAAAATAAAAACGTACCATAAACTTTTAGTTGAACAAAACAATGATTTATATCAACAAATTAATGTATTAAATGATGCAATTGTGCTATTTTGAAAAGATACATTAGCTAATGATCAAAATGAACAACAATTAATTGATCAAATCGATCAACTTAATAGTCATTATGCTAAGTTATGTAATAAATATAATATTGATTGTTTAAGATTTTATTCAGTTAATGATGCTTTTAATCAACAATTAATTGATTTAAGAAATCAAAAAAATGAACAACTTTGGTTTAAGTATTCTAAAACCTATGTTCAATTATTATATAAAATTAGTAATTTACATTGGATCTTAAACAACTTATTAAATGTGATTAAACAAGTCCAATTAATTGATAATTACAACAATGCTTCAGCTTTAAATGTTGAAAAAAAGAATTTTTTAACATTAAGTCAAATCCAACAAATTAAAGATGCAATAGCTGATTTTGCTTTATTTAAGAACAATAAATTCTTAACAATGATCAATCAGAGTCAGTTTAATGATCTGAATAATGAATTAAAACAATACTTAGCTAAAATCATTGATTTATATAAATTAAGTTCACAAAATGCAATTGGAGCTCAATTGTTTGAACAATATAAAAATGTCTTTAAAAAAGATTATGGAACACTAAATTACCAACTAAATAAAACTAAAGAATTTTTATTAAAACTAAACAGTGAACTAAACAATTTTAAGTTTGATCAACTTTTAGTAAAGTGTGAACAAATCCAAACTATTTTAGATCAACTTAGTTCACAAATTATCAATCAAAGTGAAATTGTTGAATCAATTGATTTTATTTTTAAAACGCACCAGTTTTATTTAGATTTAAGTTATTTTGTAAATGAACTTAATCAACTGCACTACAATCTAGCTGAATGATTAATGATCTACAATGATCTAGTTGATAAAATAGTTGAACTTAAAAATAAAAAATACCAAATAGAAGCTTATTGTAATTCTAACCAAAGAGAGATGATTAACTGTCGCATTGATCAAAATTGATTAGTTGAAGACTTTGATTTTATTGAACACTTAGATCAATTAATTCACTTTAAGAAAAGAATTGATTTTAATGAAATTTTAGATACTAAGTTTAATCATCGGGTTTGTGAGTTAATTAATCAACGATTTAGTATGATTATTAATTTAATTCATTACCAAACTCATTTATATAAACGGTTTTATAATGAATTAATTAATGCTTTAATAATAGCTGGATCTGATTTAGATTACATTAAAAACAAATATCCTATTAATAATTGATCTGAACTAATTAATGTTCAAGCAACATTAGTTAAAATGGCTGATGATCTGTTTTATGATAAATCAAAGAAACAACAAACTAAAGTTTTTAGTTCATCAAATTAATTAAAAAACAACCAAGCATGATAGTATGTT
>NZ_JFDP01000022.1 GCF_000731915.1 Ureaplasma diversum NCTC 246 | reverse complement strand
ACTACAAAACTGCTTGTTGTTATTGTTAATAAACCTAATGATAAAAATTTACTATTTCTTAAAATCTTCTTTTTCATATACTAGACACAATTAGCTTAATATATTATTATATATAATAAAACAATAAGGTTATGTTAATTTCATAAATATATTTATAATTTAAAGGTTATCTATAAGGAATTTATGATGGAAAATAATTTAATTAGTGTTTTAGCTAATAAGCTAAATTTAGATCAAGAACCAGTTAGTAATGTTTTAGACTTATTAGCTGATGATAATACAATTGCTTTTATTGCACGATATCGTAAACATTTAACTAAAAATATGGATGAGTTTGCAATTGCTAAGATTGCTGATGAATATAACTACTTAGTTAAGCTTAATAAGCGTAAAGAAGCAATCTTAGCTAATTTAGAACAAAAACAAGTATTAACTGAAGATCTTAAAAGAGCAATAGAAGAGTGTAGTAAATTAATTGAGCTTGAAATCATTTATCATCCTTATGCAACTAATAAAAAAACAAGAGCTTCAGTTGCAATTGCTAATAATTTATTACCATTTGCTGAAACTATTCTTAAAAACAGAAAAGATATAATAGTTCAAAAAGAAGCAGTTAAATATTTATGTGAAACTGTATTAACAGTTGAAGATGCAATTAATGGTGCTTGTGATATTATTGCTGAAAAATTAGCTAATGATTCAAAGATCAGAGATATGGTATACACATCGATCATTAAATATGGGAAACTAATTACAAAAGCAAATAAATTAGATTTAGATCCTAATAAAAATTATGAAATTTATTATGCTTTCAATAAACCAGTTCAATATTTAGAAGCTTATCAAATAATGGCAATTGATCGAGCAGTTGATCAAAAAGTTATTAGTGTTAAATATGAATTTAGCAAACCATTTATTGTTGATTTTGCAATTAATAAATACACTAAAAAAGTTGAATCAGATAGTTATGAATATATAAAAAGAGCAGTGATTGATGGGTTTGAAAGGCTATTAGTTCCTTCAGTTACAAATGCTGTTCATACAGAATTAGTTCAAAATGCACATATTAAATCAGCTAATATTTTTGCATCTAATTTACAACAATTACTATTACAACAACCAATTAAAAACAAAACAGTTTTAGGATTTGATCCAGGGTATGCTCATGGATGTAAATTAGCTATAATAAAAGAAAATAATGAATTATTAACAACAAATATTATCTACCCACATCCACCCCAAAATAAAACTGATCAAGCAGAGCAAATCTTAGTTGATCTAATTAAAAAATATAATGTAAATATAATTGCAATTGGAAATGGAACAGCAGCAAATGAAAGTTGTGTTTTTGTTAGTAATGTAATTAATAAACACAATTTAGATGTTAATTATTGTGTAGTATCTGAAGATGGGGCATCAATTTATTCAGCTTCTGAAATAGCTGCAGCTGAATTCCCTAAACTACCAGTTGAAAGAAGATCAGCAATCAGTATTGCTCGAAGAGTAATCGATCCATTAGCTGAATTAATTAAAATTGATCCTAAATCAATTGGGGTTGGTCAATATCAACATGATATTAACCAAAAAACTTTAACTGAAAAAGTAGATTTTAGTGTTGCTTATTGTGTTAACCAAATTGGTGTTGATGTAAATACTGCATCAGTTCCTTTATTAAGTAGAATCTCTGGTTTAAATAAAAGAAGTGCACAATCAATTTTTGATTATGTAGCAGAGAATAAACAAATTAAAAGTCGAGCTGAATTAAAATCAATTAAATTTATTTCAGATAAAGTATTTGAACTAGCTTCTGGATTTTTAAGAGTTAATTGTTCAGATAATTGATTAGATAAAACTAGTGTACACCCTGAATCTTATAATTTAGCTAATCAATTATTAACTTATTTAAACAAACCTTATGAACAAGTAGTTAATAATCTTGATTTATTAAATAATTTAGATCCTAATAAGATTGCAAATGATCTTAATACAGATGTTTATACTTTAGAATTAATTATTAATAACTTAAAGAATCCATTACTTGATATACGTGATCAATATGATTTCCCTTTATTAAGAAATAAAGTGATTAGTTTTGATGATTTAAGTGTAGGAATGGAAATAATTGGAGTTGTTAGAAACTTAACTCAATTTGGAGCATTTGTTGATATTGGTGTTAAAAACACAGCACTATTACACCAATCACAATTCAAAAACCAAGATATTAAAATCAACAAACATTTAAATGTAGTTATTTTAGAAATTAATAAGCAAAAAGAACAAATTAAACTAGGGCTGGTTGAATAATGAAATTAATTAAAAACAATAAATTTAAAAAATATAGTAGTTTAATAATTATTCCTATTCTTGGATCAGCAATTAGTTTAATTGCTGTTGCTTGTAATAAAACCGCTCCAGAAAACTATACTAAAGAGTTCTTTAAACCATCATTAGTTTATAATAATGAAATATTTAAACCAAACGAAATGACAGCTGATGAAGCTGTTGGATTAATTACTATTAATAGTGATGGAACATCTAATTTCGTTAGCTTAAATGATCAAAAACCAGAAGCTGTTTATAAGATTACTAAGATTAATAAAAATGGTTTACACTTAGAGATCAATTATGTTGTTGAACTAGCTGAATACAAACTTAAATATGAATATGTTACATATCATGGACCTTATTTAACTTCTGCTCAAAAAGATATTTTTGAAGCTAAAAAAGCTAATAATGAAAGTTTAATGAAAGCACTTGAATTAAACGAAAAAGAAAAACATAATTTTTTAGGAATCAAAATCAAACCTGAATATAAAGATCTAACAATTGATCAAATGAAAGCTAAAGGGGATCAATTAATAACTTTTAGTAAAGATGATCCAGACTATTTACATAAAAACAATCCAGCTTATAGTGGAATTAATATTAAATTAGTTGATATTATTAAATACGAAGACTTTAATCAAAATGACCCTGATACTTTAATTTTTAACTTAGAAGTTTCTAAGGGAGAGAATGAAAGTAAAGTAATTTATAACAAATCAGTTGTTATTAAACTAAATAAAAATAATAGAAATTAAGAACTAAGATAAGGCTAGATATATGAAATTAAAAAAGTTACATAAACAAATTCTAATTAGTACTAGTTTAATAACAACCTTTGGTTTAACTAGTTTATTAGCTGCTTGTCATTTAAACTATGATCAATTAAGTAAATATGAACAAATTCCAACCTTAAAAGAAAAAGTTCAATTAAACAGAATTCTAGCAGCTGATTTTATTAAAAACATTAATCAATATGTTAATCTTCCAACCCATCAAGATTTAACATATACAATCAAATCAGCTACTGTTGATCCTAAAAATGAAAATAGTGTAATCGTTAAACTAGAAGTAAGTAATAGTGAACATACTAGAACATATACTAAGATCTATGGTGGTTTTAAAGATGCTAAAGATGATAGAATCCAAAAAGCAAATCAAACTTATTTAAACGATCCTAAAAACCAAACAACATTATTTAAAAATATAGAACTAGTTAATACTAAAGTAGATGATTTAACTGTTGATGATGCTTTAAAATTAAGTAGTGATAAGATTAGAGTTCAAAACGATAATAAAGAATTAAATTATAGTTTAGTAAATATAACTAAAGATACTTCTAATCCTAATTCAGTAATAGTTACTATGAAAATTACTAAGGGTGTTAATGATCAGCTAGCAAGTGTAACATACACTAAAAAAATCAACAATCTATTAACTGTTGATCAAAAGAAAGCTAAAACTAATAA
>NZ_JFDP01000021.1 GCF_000731915.1 Ureaplasma diversum NCTC 246 | reverse complement strand
CTTGGGGTAAGGAGATATGTGATTCATCAACAATCATCAATCATGGTTCATCGCCATAACTCATAAAATCAAAGATTGTTCAAGGAGTTTGGTGTGGTTGTCTGTGTTCTAAATGTCTATAATAGTTTTCAATTCCACTACAAAAACCAAACTCAACAATTGATTCAATATCTTGTTTAGTTCGTTGATAAATTCTTTGAGCTTCAATTAGTTTATTTCCTTTTTCAAAAAAATGAACTCGCTCTTTTAGTTCTATTTCAATATTATTGATAGCAATTTCTAATTTGCTTTTATCAAACACATATTCATTAGCACTTCTTAAAATGATTCTTGATTCATGACTAATTACTTCATTAGTAACTGGATCAACATTACTAATTGATTCAATTAGATCACCAAAGAAAACAATTCGCACCTTATACTCTTGACTAAATCCGTACATGATTTCAAAATACTCACCACGAATCCTAAAAGTTCCTGGTACTAAATCATTATCTTTACGTTCATACCCTAAAGCTACTAATCTAGCTTTAAGTTCACTAAAGTTAATTGTTTGATTAACACATAAATAAAGGTTGTTATCAATGAATTCAAAAGGTGAAACTGATGCATAAATACAAGCAACAGAAGCTACAACAATCACATCAGATCTTGTTGCAAGTGAATTAATCGTTGATAAACGCATCATTTCAATTTCAGAGTTAGTTACTGAATCTTTTTCAATATAAGTATCTGTTGTTGGTTTATAAGCTTCAGGTTGATAGTAATCAAAGAAAGAAATAAAATATTCAACCCGGTTGTTAGGAAATAATTCTTTAAGTTCAGCATAAAGTTGTCCAGCTAAGGTTTTATTGTGCACAAGCACAATCGTTTTAAGCTGGGTTTTTGCAATTACATTAGCAACACTAAAAGTTTTACCAGTTCCGGTTGCTCCTAATAACACTTGGCGTTTAACATTGTTTTTAATATTAGTAACCATTTGATCAATTGCTTTGATTTGATCACCTGCAGGTTGATGATTACTAACTAATTCAAAAGGATATCTTTCTTTTTGACTCATAACTAATCTTCTTGTTGTTTCTTTTTAACGATCAGACCAGTATTTGGATCAATATAACTATCACTATCTTTTCAAGGATTAGCTGTTTCATTACTATTAGCCATTTGATCAAAAGATTGTTCATAAGCTAGTTGTTCATTAACTAATTGTTCAAGTTGTTTATTAATATTTTGATCATCATCTATTTTTTGATCATTATCTTGATTATATTCATTAACTTGATCTTCTAGTTGATCAACTTGTTCATTAGTAGCAAATTGTTGATCAAATAAAGCTAAAGGATCATCAAGATCAACTTGATCATCAACTTGATCATTTTCATTAGATAAATCAAAGATATTAAATCCATCAAGCATTTGTTCTTCGTCAACTAAGCTTTGAGTGATTTGATTTTGTGGTGAGTAAGCAATTCTTCCGACTGCACTTGTTGTTAGTCAAGCTACATTATGTTTTAGTTCTTCAAATAATTTATCTGAATCTTCTACATAAATATTCAATGGAGCTTTTTGTTCATAAGCTCTTAAGCTAACGCTTTCTCGGATCTTTTGAGTTATATCTAAGTGTTTAGTTCATTGACTATCAATGTTATTAATCATTATTTCTGTTAAAAATTGATTAAAGATTTCAGGTGTCATTAAAGACTCCTTTTCATCAAAGAAAGTAGTTGCATCAGTTTTTAGTTGTTGTTTTAAATCTTTATTATCAATTTTTAAATAGTTATCTATTAATAAATAATCACTATGGAAGATTGTACTATTAGCAATTTCAATTAATTTGTATTTATCAACAATATCAGTGTTTGGTTGATTATGTGCTTGAAATAAAATATCATCAATTACTGTATCTAACATTCGATAAAAAACAGCTTTATTGTTTTGAGCTAACAAGATTGTATCTCGTTGCATATAAATCAATTCTCTTTGACTACTTAGTACATAATCATAATCAATTAAGTTTTTTCTAGTATCGTAGTTAAGTGATTCTACTTTTTTCTGTGTGTTATTTAATAATCTAGTAAAGAAGTTAGTTGAGATTACATCTTCACTTAGTTTATCATCAGCTTTAGCTAAGTTATCTGTAGCAAATCTAGTAAA
>NZ_JFDP01000020.1 GCF_000731915.1 Ureaplasma diversum NCTC 246 | reverse complement strand
CAAGAAGAAGAGCAAGAAGTTCAAAAACCAAAAGGAATGAGAATGTAAAACCTAAATATAAGTACCAAAACAAGGTACTTTTTTAGTGTGGGGTTTATACTATAAATAAAAGATGGAGAGAAGATATGCGTAAAAACGAAGCTACAACTGATTTATGAGTTTATGATATGTTGAATAGGAGAGTTTAATATGAAATTTGATGAAGACGGTACTATAAATGAAGATATTCTTAATTTTCTTAATGAAGATACATTCAAAGGTTCTAATAATGAAGAAGAGTTAAGAATAGAATTTCAAAATCAATTAAATCATATTGCTAGAGCATTAAATCTTACAAAAAATCATTTAACTTTTAGATATGAGAGCAAATTAAATGGAGGTAGATGTGATTTCTTATATGGAAACACAATAATTGAATATAAAAAATATAATAAATTAGCAAATCCTAATGAATTAGATAAATCAGTAAATCAACTAAAAGAATATATTCAAGATAATAAATTTAAAGATTTACAAATGTTTGGATTTGTCTTTGATGGTTGCACATTAGAACATTATGTAAAAACCCAGGACAACGAAGTTAAAAAAATTTTTGGTGGAAAAATAACTATAGAAAATGCACAAAAATTAATTTCTATAATTTTTAAAAATGGACTTAGGCAAATTTCCCCTATTAATATACAAAGGGATTTTTCTATATTATCTAATGGTGGAACAATTGTTAAAGATAACGTTATTACAAAATTAGTAAGAAATATATATGATTTGTTAAAGAAAAGAAACAACCAAAAAACAGAACTATTGTATTTAGAGTGAGAAAAATTATTTAAACTATCTGAGACCGATACCGGTAAAAGTTTAGATATAGAAAAAAGAATAAAAATTTTTACTGAAATAATAGGTTCTGATGTAAAAAGAGATGAAGAATATCAAGTTTTATTTAGTTTGCATACTGCTTTAAATATAATTATCAAATTGTTTTTGGTTAAATCAACCAGTACATTAAAAGACTTGTTTATTAATGTAGAATATTTAGAAAAGTACTATAAAACAAATGACATTTTGCAAGTAAAATCTTTACTAAGAAAAGTAGAATCGGGAAAATACTTCGAACAACTAAATGTAATAAATTTAGTAGATGGTGAATTTTTTTCTTGATATTTATCTGAAAACTGAAATGAAAACTTGTTTAAAAACTTAAAAGAAATATTAATGATGGTTGATACATATAATTTCAACGAAATTGAAATAAAAAATAATATGTTAGGAGATTTATTTAAGTCTCTTTATGAAAATTTTATACCAAAAGCAGTAAGACATTCTTTTGGAGAATACCATACCCCTAGCTATTTAGTTAAATTTGTGTTAGATA
This sequence comes from Ureaplasma diversum NCTC 246, assembly GCF_000731915.1. GTDB lineage: Bacteria > Bacillota_I > Bacilli_A > Mycoplasmatales > Mycoplasmoidaceae > Ureaplasma > Ureaplasma diversum. The sequence continues at coordinate 4,305 of NZ_JFDP01000020.1, read as the reverse complement.
CTTTGCAATTAAAAGGCGACGACTACTTAAATAAAACTTTTGTGGACCCTTGTTGTGGTAGTGGAACATTTATTTTAGAAATATATAATAATAAAATGAAAGCTTTAAAATCAAAAATAGATTTTCAAGAGTTTTTAAATGGTGTTGTAGGGGTAGATATTAATCCAATATCAACATTAATTACAAAAGCAAATATTTTCATTAATTCTATAAATAAAGTGCAATTTGATGTTAATAAAAAATATGAAATTCCTATCTATAATTGTGATAGTTTGTATGTTCCAAAGCAAATTAATATAAACAATGTAGATTGCTATCATTATTCATTATACACTACATCTTTACAATCTAAATTTAAAGAAAATATACAATTGATTTTACCTGTAGAATTAGTAAATAAGGATGATTTTTTTAATATATTAGAAAAGTTAGAAGAATATATTATTGATTTAGATATCAATGGTGTAATGAATGAACTAAGCAAACATATTAAAAATATAAATTTAATTGAAAAAGAACTAAAAACAAATTTTTTGGAGTTAATAGAGCTTGAAAAAAGCAATTTAAATTCAATATGATTAAAAATATTTTCAAATTATTTCAAACTAGCTTCATATAATAATTTTGATTATATCATTGGAAATCCTGCTTGAGTGAGATGGGGGGATTTGCCACAAACATACAGAGATAATTTAAAAAATAATATTGAAATCAAAAATATTTTTAGTTCTGATAAAAATCACGGTGGTATTGATTTAAACTTTTGTGCTTTGTTAACAAATAAGTGTTGTGAGAGATGATTTAACAAGTCATCTAAACTAGCATATCTTATGCCAAAAAGTATTATTTACAACAAATCTTTTCAGGGTTTTAGAAAACTTATTATAAGAGATAATGAAAAACTGCAATTCAATGAGATATATGACTTTTCTAAATGTGGAGAAATTTTTGAAGGTACAGGAAACTTAGAATTTTCTTTATTTATAATTTCTAATAAAAGTAAAGAGAAATATATACCTTTTACCATTTTAAATAAGGTTAATAATACATTTGAAATTCATAAAAAGAACAAATTATTGCAATTAGATAAATACATTGATGAAAATAATTTTTTAGAAATAGAAGATGATGACAATATCAATCAAATTGAAAAAGTTATAGGAAAATGTGCTTATACATTTAGAAAAGGGGTTGAAGCTAAAGCCCCTATGCGATTTGTTTTTTGTGAAGATATTGATGACAAACTAGCTTACTTTTTCCCTGTAATAAAACAAAAAAAATTATATAAAGTGGATGAAACTAGAAAAATCAAATTAGAGAAAAAATATTTACATCCTTTAATTACAAGTCCTATGCTTAAAGAAGAATGGGACAATTTATATGTCTTATTCTTGTATGAATTTGGTAACAAACAACCTTTAGATTTAGATGTTATTAAAAATGAAGTCCCTAATATTTATAAGTGGATTGATTTTAATAAAAATGAATTAAAAAAAGGTTCTGATTATAATAACAGAATACAAATAAAACCCTACTGGGGTTTACTTAGAATTGGCGAATATACATTTAAAGATATATTTGTTTGCATAAGGGATAATACTAGCCTAAATCCCAAAATCATAACAAAGATAAAAACACACTGAAATGAACTAAAAATGCCGATATTTGACGGGCATATAAGCTATATATCATATAGCAAAAATATAAATGACAATTTAAGCTATGATGAAGCAAAATATATATTAAATATATTAACTAATAAATTAGTTTTAAAAATAATCTTGAATTCACAATCAAGCAGAAGTATATCAAGTAATATACCGATAAAAATTGATTTCTATAAACAATAAGGCGGAAATCCGCTTTTTTCTTTGCATTAAAGCATATAAATTTAACAAAATTAAGCAAATAAGCTACATTTTTTCATATTAATGAATAGCCCTTTTTACTTAATTAAATACGTGTATAATCTTGCACTAAGTACCTTTATAGTACTATTTTTATCTCTAAAATTTCTGATTCTGTTTGTTTTATTTCTTATTTATTATCTTTATCTATAATTCTTACTTTAAGATGAAAAAATATAGGATGATCTTCATCCTTTCAAAGGGTAAAAGCTTTAGCTTATATAGGTCTCCATAAACATCGAATGTTATTGTATATTCTTTAAAACAAGATGGGTATTTTAAATCCAGACATAAAAACTCCTACTAATTTTCTTTTTAGCTTCTTATTTAGATTCTTTACTATTCAGTTAATAGGATTTCATATTTTTAGTGCTTGATCAATTATATTAAGATCATAAATACGATATCTTATTTGTATATATCAACTTGCTTTTTAATCAATTATTTTACTAGAATGTTTTAATCATCATTTTAAAACCTAGATTTTTGTATTTTTCTACTTCTTTTAAAAAATCAGCTTTATATTTTTCAAAAACCGCATCAAATCGCCTAATCACTGTCATTGGTATAATGATGTCTCTATACTTACCTCTTACATACACATCTCTAAGACAATCATCAGCTATTGATCAAATAAAACTTATTGGTTTATTGTGTTCAAAAGAAAGTTTCTTTTCCACATTTATAAGGTCCTATATTTTTATATTTAGATGGGTTTTATATCTTAATTGGTTTGTTATTTTTAAATCATTACATTAGTGGTATTGTTATGTTATTAGTGTTATTAATCTTATTTAAATAGGTATTTTATTACTTAAACATTGTTGGTAATTAACTAGTTTATGTCTAGTAATTGAATTATTTAAAGAGATCTGTTTGTAGAGATAAAACTTAGATTGATTTAATTTTCTAATTTTATTAAGGTTTTTATACTTAATGTTAATTAATACCTTCTAAACTAAAGTAAATAAAAAATACTAGTGGGGTTAAAATCTCACTAGTATTTAATTTGTAATTATTGGTTTTTAGAAGATAACTAAATTGTAATTGTATTAGATTGACCTTGAAGTAAATTTTTCTTATTAGTATCTCCTGCTAGATATAATTCAACAACTTTATATTTACCTTTTTCACTATCTTTATACGCTAATGATGATGAAAGTGTAAAGGTAACAAACCCACCTTCTGTTTTAGGATTTTCATGATAAATAGTTTTTCCTTGGGCATCGAATGTAGCTGTTGTTTCATCATGAAATTGTCCTACATCTTTTTCTATAGACATTACAAATCGCTTTTCTTTTATTTTTTGATAGTTATCAACACTTGTTTTTACTGTTAAATAAAGATATTTATCAGCTTTTCTCTCAAGAGAATTATTTCCTACTAAGCTTATAGTTAGCTCAGAATCAATTTTTGTAGCATCTTGATTACGAGCTTTATTAAGAATAGTATCTATATCTTGAGTTTTTGAAATTTCATTAATCTTTTGGAGTTCTTCTAGTAATTTATCTTTTTCTTGTTGATCTATATTTTTTAAATTGCTAATTTCTTGTTTTGCTTGTTCTTTTTTAGCTTCAAATTTTCCGTATTCTTCATCCTCTTTTTTAGCATCGCTTAAGATATTTGTTAATTTTTCAGATTCAGAAGGATCAACTATTTTATCAATATCTTCAGTGTATTTAGTTAATCTTTCTTCAGGAATATTTGTTAATTCTTCAACTTCTTTTTTAGTAGCAGCTTTCTTTTCTTGTAGAGCTTTTACTGCAGCATCTTTTTGTTTTGCTTCTGCTTCCTTTTGGGCTTTTAGTTTATCTTCTTCACTTTGTGTTTTTTCACTAGTTTCATCAGTATTACCAGTTTTTGGTTTTTTGTTAGTTCCCGTTCCATCTTCAGTCCCTGTTTTTTTATCAGGATTTGTATCCCCTGTTTCAGGAGTCTTATTAGGTTCTGCATCTACTTTTGGCATTTCATTTTTTTCAGTTTCAGTTTTAGATTTCTCAGAATCACTAGTTCCTGGGGTTGAAGTATCACCTTCCTTCTTTTCAGAATCTTTAGGTTGACTTTCAACTTGTGGTTGTTGTGGTTTTGACATAGAATCTGAACCATTTCCATCTTTAGGAGAACTTTGTGGAGTTGATGGTTGAGTAGTTTCTGGTGTTTTGTTATTTGAACCACTTGGCGTAGTTGTTGTTCCACCATTATTTGAACCTTGACCACTTGGATTTGTAGTGTTTCCACTACCTGGGTTTGTAGATTCAGTTCCACCAGATTGAGATGGATTTTGAGTACCTTGAGAAGGTTTATTTGGTTTTGCTTTCGTTGGTGCGCAAGCTGCAACCACTCCAATAACACTAACCCCTGCCATAATAGCACCAACTGATAAAGCTAGTGCCTTCTT
>NZ_JFDP01000019.1 GCF_000731915.1 Ureaplasma diversum NCTC 246 | reverse complement strand
GGCTTTTATAGTTCTTATTCATCAATTAATCAATTAGATTTAGTTTCTATTTTAAATGATAACAACTTTAGTAGTCCTTATGTTCTTAAAATAACAATTAATAATGATCAAGTGTTTTATGCATTAAATGAGTGTAGTATTGTTGCTAATGAAACAATAGCATTTGATCTTAGTGTTGATCAGTTTTGTTTACAGACCTTTAAAGGGTCTGGAATATTAGTAAGTACAAGTAGTGGATCAACTGGAAAGAACTTAGCTTTTAGTGGACCAATCTTTAATAGTTTAAAAAACATTTATAGTTTAGTTGAAATAGGACCTGTTAATCATTATTATTACAACTCAATCAAAGCTCCCCTTCTTTTAGATAATAATAAAAGATTAAAAATTGATAAAATTATAAATGCTAAAAAATTATTAATAGCGATTGATAATCGCTCTATTAATGATCTTCTTTTCATAGAATCAATTGATATCGAATTAATAAAAGCTAATTTATTAATTCATCAGTTTGATGATTTTAAAAAGAACATAGCTAAAATTAAGAGTGCATTTACTAAGAATGGGAGCTAGAAATGAAGAATTGAAAAATAATTTTATTATATATTGTTACATTCTCAATTGCTTATTGAGTAATGCGAAAAAAAGCTAAACAACAAGCTCAAATCAAAAATGATAATTTAATTGTTTCTAAGAAATTACCATTTAGTGTTGATAATTTTTATGCTGCTGTTGGTTCAATCTTTAATATTAAAGAAACAACATCAACACTTAACACTCTTAAAATAACGCTTAATGATCCATCACTTTTTAACCAAGACCAAGTAATTGGTTTAGGGGCAAAAGGTGTAATGAAAAACAATAGCACTTTTTCAATCGTCTTTGGAGATTTTGCTACTACTCTTAAAGATGTGATTAATCAAGATTTAGCTAATCAAAATAATTAATTTTAAGAAGCATTAGAAAGACATAGTTTATGCTGATACAACCCAATAACAAAAAGAACGAAAAAATATATGAGATTAAAGCGATTGAAGCTGATCTAGTAATTTTAGAGAATGATATTGGTGATCGTAAAGAGATTCAAACTTATGAATTTGATACACAAGGTATCATTCCTGAGCTTGGGATGTTAATTAACTTATTAGATTACAATAAAACATGTTCAGTCTTTGAAATTTACGAAGAATAGAGCAAAAAAGATAAAGAATTCATCACAAAAAGTGGTGAATTTTCTTTTTATACTATAATAAGCCATTTTTTCTTGTACATACAGATTTAATTTATTGTAAAATATAATAACCAAATCGAATTTGGGGTAAATTTAATATTTTTTATATTTTTATTAATCAATAGATTTTTGATTATTTTGGTGAGATATGCAAAAACAAAAAAAATTTAAAACGAAGGTATTGTGATCAGTTGCTGCAAGTGTTTTAGCTCTTGGTAGTGTGAGTGCAGTTGCTGTTGCTTGTAATGATAGCAAGAAATTAGAAGTTAAAAACTTTTATGCTGCTCCAAGAGGAGAAACTACTCCAGAATATTTATCAGCTTACAACGCTTTAATTAATGATGGCGCTCGTTTCTTAGCTCTTTATGGTTTCTACCATGGCAACCACCTTGCTAAAGGGATGGAAGGAAATGGTTTAAGAAACAACACTGTAGCTGTTTATGTTGATGACAAGTTCTCTGGAAAAGAAAATGTTGACCGTGTTGCTTCAGTTCAATTTAGAGTTGACCACGCTGCTTTCTTAGCTGGAATTGCTGGTGCTTATCATTTAAATAGCAACCAAAAAACTTACTTAAGATCTGGTGTTACTGACTTAACATGAGCTGGAATTGTTGGTCTTCCATTCTCATCTACTTCTACATTCATTCAAGGTTTCAAATTAGGTGTTGCTTGAGCTAATCAAAATTTAAAGGACAAAGACATTGCTCAAAAAGATGACACTACTCCTAAAAAATGAAAAGAAGTTAAACAAGTATTTGCTGATTTATATGCTTCAGGTTCATTTAATG
>NZ_JFDP01000018.1 GCF_000731915.1 Ureaplasma diversum NCTC 246 | reverse complement strand
AAGTGGTCTAGTTCATGTTGTAAACACATTGCAGCAAAACCACTGAATTCTTCTTCAATTTCTTTTTATTAACTTTTTAATGATTATTAAATGGAATTAAAAAATCTTTAATTTTTAATTAATTAGCTTGTTTAATAACTTTATTATTTTGCTTAAATCATTTCTTTTATATAATTTACTAAGACAATTAATTAAAAAATAGATGAAGAAAAGAAAAGCACATGTATAACGTTAAATTTAAAGACTTAATTAAACCAAATGCTAAGCCAAATAAAGCTTGAATCTATATGGATACTAACCCAGTTATTAGAGCAGTTGCAAAACCAATTGATTCTTATGAATTTAGTAATGAAGACATTTATTATTTAAAACGAATGGTTAACTATATTGAAGCAAGTTTTTTTAATAAAGCTAAGAAATTTAAGATCAGAGCAGGAGTTGCTATTGCTGCTCCACAAGTTGGCTGATCTAAGCGTGCTACTTATATTCATTTTGAGAATGATGATAAAGTTTATCAATACTTATTAATTAATCCAGAAATTGTTTATAAATCAGAACAGATTGCATACATTATTTGTGGTGAAGGATGCTTATCTGTTGAACCAGATAAAGCTGGGAATGTACCACGTCATAGTGTAGTTAGAGTTAAAGCTTATGATTTAATTAGAGAAAAAGAAATTGAAGAAGAATTCAGTGGTTTTGCTGCAATGTGTTTACAACATGAACTAGACCACTTAGATGGTAAAGTTTACTATGATCATATCAATAAGGATGATCCACAATATAGTGATAAAGCTTGGATCAAGATTGGACGTTAGTTGTGAGTAATAATTATCAAGCAACAAATATTAAAGTTCTTGAAGGGCTTGAAGCTGTTCGTAAACGTCCTGGGATGTATATTGGTTCTACTAATAGTAATGGACTACACCATTTAGTATGAGAAATTTTAGATAACTCAATTGATGAAGTATTAAATGGGTATGCAAATAATATAGTAGTAACCTTACATAAGGATTATAGTGTTAGTATACTAGATAATGGTAGAGGGATACCGGTTGAAAAACATCCATCTACTAATTTATCAGGAGTAGAGACAGTATTAACTATTTTACATGCTGGTGGAAAGTTTGATGAGAATACTTATAAAAGTGCAGGTGGATTACATGGGGTTGGTTCATCTGTTGTTAATGCACTAAGTAGTTGATTAGTTTGTGAAGTATATCGTAACAATCAAATCCATCAAGCTAAATTCATTAATGGGGGAAAAATTGATCAAAGTTTAAAAGTGATTGGGAATACAAGAAAAACAGGAACTCTGATCCATTTTCTTCCAGATCCTTTAATCTTTAAAAATTTACATTTTTCACCAACAACAATTCGTGATCGTTTACAAGAATCGACTTTTTTAATTAAAGAACTTAATATTGTTTTTGAAGATAAAATTAACAATCAAACATATGAATTCAACAATCCAAATGGGCTTGTTGATTTTGCTAACTTCATCACTAAAGATAAGAAAACAATTTGTGATGTTATTTATTTTAAACAAAACTATCAACGAATTGAAGTTGAAATAGCTCTTAAATATACTCAAGAAGAAAATGAAATCATTGTTTCATTTGCAAATGCTGTTAAAACGATTGAAGGTGGAGTACATGAAAGTGCTTTTAAAAATGCATTAAGTGCTGCACTTAATAATATTGCTCGAAAATTTAACTTATTAAAAGAAAAAGAGAAAAATCTTGAAGGGGAAGATATAAGAGAGGGATTAGTAGCTATTGTTTCAGTTAAAATCCCTGAAAGTTTAATTAGTTATGAAGGACAAACTAAAAACAAATTATTTACTCCTGAAGCTTATGAAGCAGTACGAAAATGTTCTGAAGAAGCTTTAAGTTTTTGGTTTGTTGAAAACAAAAACCAAACAGTTGAAATCGTTAATAAAGCAATAAGAAGTCGGGATGCTCGATTAGCTGCTAAGCAAGCTAAAGAAGCTACTAAGAAAACTAAAAAAATTAAAGAAGAGCGGGGAATGGGTGGAAAACTTACTCCAGCTCAATCTAAAGATCCAAAAGCAAATGAACTATTCTTAGTTGAAGGGGATTCTGCGGGTGGATCTGCTAAATTAGGACGAAATAAAAAATACCAAGCAATTTTACCCCTTCGTGGAAAAGTGATTAATGTTGAAAAAACAAGACTTGTTGATGTACTTAAAAACGAAGAAATTGCTTCTATTTTCACTTGCCTTGGAACGGGAATTGGTAAAGAATTTGATTTAAGTAAACTTAAATACCATAAGGTTATTATTATGACCGATGCTGATACTGATGGTAGTCACATTCAAGTTTTATTATTAACTTTATTCTATCGTTTTATGCGACCATTAATTGAAAATGGCAACATCTATATTGCTTTACCCCCATTATATAAATTAACTAATAAACAAACTAAACAACATTATTATGCTTGAGATGATGATCAATTAGAAGAACTTAAAGCAAATCATAAAAACTATGAGATCCAACGATACAAAGGGCTTGGAGAAATGAATGCAGATCAATTATATACAACAACAATGGATCCAGATAACCGTTTGTTATTACAAGTTAATATTGATGATATTTTACAAGCAGAAAAACAAATTAGTTTACTAATGGGTGAGGATGTAGAAAGTCGAAGGGAATGAATCAATAACAACATTGATTTTAGTGTTATTGATCAAATGCTACAACAAGAGGATAAATCATAATGGAAAAACAAAGAGTAATAAAAACCCCACTAGACTTAGTGGTTAGTGAAAGTTATGGTAAGTATGCAAAATACATTATCCAAGATCGAGCATTACCAGATGTGCGTGATGGACTTAAACCAGTGCAACGACGGATCTTATATGCAATGAATGATCTAAATATCCATTATGATAAACCATATAAAAAATCTGCTCGTAGTGTGGGTGAGGTAATTGGTAAATACCACCCCCATGGTGATTCTTCGATCTATGAAGCAATGGTGCGAATGAGTCAAGATTGAAAAAACAACCTTTGTTTATTAGATATGCACGGAAACAAAGGATCAATTGATGGGGATGCTGCTGCTGCTATGCGTTATACAGAAGCCCGTCTTTCAAAAGTTGCTAATTTAATGTTACAAAACCTTGACAAGAACACTGTTAAGTTTATGCCCAACTTTGATGATAGTGAAAAAGAACCAAGTGTTCTACCATCTATTTTTCCTAATCTATTAATTAATGGAGCAACTGGAATTGCAAGTGGATATACCACTAATATTCCACCCCATAACCCAAACGAAGTTTGTGATGCTTTAGTTTATAAGATTTCTCATCCTAATTGTAGTATTGATGATTTAATTAAAATCTGTCCAGCTCCTGATTTTCCAACAGGTGGAGAGATCCATGGTTTAGATGGATGTTATAATGCAGCTAAAACTGGTACTGGGAAATTTGCGATCAGAGCATCAATTACAACTAAAACTGATTTAGCTAAAATTGATCAATTAATTATTACATCAATTCCATATGATACTAACAAATCACAAATTGTTAAACAAATCGATGAAATCATCTACAACAAAGAAGTAGCTGGTCTTTTAGAAGTAAGAGATGAATCAGATGCTAAAGGGGTTTGTGTTGTTATTGATATAAGAAAAGATAGTAATTTAGAAAACATCAAAAACTATTTATACAAAAAAACTTTATTACAAATCAACTATAGTACTAGATTTATAGCAATCGTTGATCGAGCACCAGTTTTATTAACTTTAGATCAATATTTAGATGCTCAAATTAAACACTCATTAGATATCATCAATAAAACTGATATCTATGACTTAAATAAAATCAATTTAAGAAAAGAAGTAGTTTTAGGATTAATTAAAGCAATTGATATCATTGATCAAATCATTGCTTTAATTAGAAGCTCTTCTAGTAAACAAGAAGCTAAAGAGAAATTAGTAGCTACTTTTGATTTTACTATTAATCAAGCAGAAGCAATTGTAATGATGCGTTTATATCGTTTAACTAAAACTGATATAAACGATCTAAAAGCTGAGTATGAACAACTAGTAGCTGATGCTTTAATTATTCAAGCACGAATTGATGATATTAATATAAGAAAACAATATTTAAAAGAATTAATTAAAAACATTAAAAAAGAATTTGGATATGCTCGTAAAACCTTATTAGTTGATCAATTAAGTAAAATTGAAATCAATGAAGATGATATGATTGAAAAACAAGATTTAATGATTACAATCTCTTCCCAAGGTTATATTAAAACAGTTCGTAAAAAATCTTTTGAAAGTTCTAAATATAATGAAGCAGGTATTAAAACTAATGATTTATTAGTTTATATTAATCATATTAATTCACACCATAAGATTAATATAGTTACCTCACTTGGTAAATTAATCAGTATAGTTGCACATAAATTACCTATTTTAAAATGAAAAGATATTGGAGAACACTTAAACAACTTTGTTAAGTGTGAAGGTAATGAATCTGTTATCTATGCTTTTATTTCAGATGAAAACTTTGATTTTAATAGTCATCAACTTTTATTAACTACTAAACATAATATTATTAAAAAGATTAATTTAGCTGAGTGTGAACTTAATAAACCAATTAAAAGTATTAGTGTAATGAAACTAGCTGATCATGATCAGCTAATAAGTGCTCAATTACTAAAAGCTAATTTAAACTACTTAGTATTTATAAGTACATCTAATGGACTTGGAATGATCTTTAGTAGTCATGAAGTTAGTTTACTAAGTCGAACTGCTAAAGGAATTAAAGCTTGTAAGCTAAAATTAAATGATTATTTAATAAGTGCTTATGCACTAGAACATAGTAATCATAATCTAGCTTTATTTTTAGATGGGGCTCTTAAAATAGTTAATTTAAATGATCTAAAATTATCACACCGGTTTTTAACCCCGTCTAATTTATTTTTATCAAACAAAAAAATCAAACCAGTTTTAGCATCATTTTTATTAACAAAAGGGAATGGATTTTATTTACTTAAAAATGACGGATCAGTTAATGTTTTTGCATTAGTTGATCCTAAAGCTGCTAGTTTTGATACTAAACCAATTAATAATAATGAACTTAATGATCTTAAACAAGTTAGTTATGATTACTTTATAAGTGAGTTAGCTGATTCTAAAGCTATTAATAAAGCAACTATAGTTGCATCACAAATTGAAATAGTTAATTTAGAAGAAGAAACTGAAAGTACAATTGATCTATTAAGTACGATTGGAGATAAAGAGTATGAATCGTAAATGTATTGGGTGTGGAGCTTATCTAGTTAATGATCCTAATAGTTTAGGATATACTCCAAAACTATTAGAAGATACTAAATACTGTGCTCGTTGTTTTAAATTAAAAAATTATAATCAAGTCGATAATCTAGCTCATATTGATCTAGATCATAGTGTTACTAAAATCATACAAAACATTGATTTTAGTAATCTTAAAATCTTTATGGTATTAGATATTTTAGATTTAGAACATACCATTATTGATGAATTATTAGCTTATGAACAGCAAATTGTTTTCTTAATCAATAAAATTGATTTATTACCAGCAAAATATAATGCTGATTTAATTCATGCTAATGTTAAAACGATTTTAGCTAATCATGGTTTTAAACATTCTGAAATTCTATATTGTTCAACAAAGAACAAAACAAGTTTAAAACGAATTTATGATCAAATCGAAGATGCCACTAAACATAAACAAAAAAGCATTTTCTTTGGTAAATCAAATGTTGGTAAATCTAGTTTAATTAATGCTTTATTAACTTTAAACAAACAAGATCCAACACTAACTGTTAGTAGTTTTACAAACACTACATTACATTTAAACAAAGTAATGATTAATAAGAATACAATTTTAGATTCACCTGGGATTAGTTTTACTGCTAACATTCTTAACTATATTAATCCTAAAGATAATAAATATGTAATGGTTAGTTATGATAGTAAATTTGTTAACTATCAACTAGAACCTAAGCAAAGTCTTTTAATATCAGGACTTGTTGGGATTATGTATTTAGAAGGAGAGAAAACTACTATTACTTTATATCTTTCTAATGAACTTGATATAAGACGATCAAAACTAGAAAACTTTGAAAAAAACTGAACTAACCGATCAAGTTTAGCTAAATACCAATATTTAGATGATTGTACTAATTTCAAAGATTATGAATTTAATTTAGATCCAAACAAAAAGAATAATATTAATATTGCTGGACTTGGATTATTAGTTATTAATGCTAAAGCATCTAAGATCAAAATTAGAGTTTATGAAAAAGTAGGAGTGAAGCTAGCGTCTGCTGCGATTATTTAAAATGAAATACTTACTGTTCCATGGCACTTTTGATATGTTTCATAATGGACATTTAGCAATCCTTAAAAAAGCAATCAGTTTAGATCATTATGATCAAATTATTATTACTCCAAGTAATACTAAGTTTTTCTTAGATAATTATAATCTAGATTTTGTAGCTAAGAAAAAACAATTATTAAGTATTAAAGAAGATCGAGTTCATATGATTAAAGCTAGTATTAAAGATCTAGCATATCCTATTCAAATTTGTGATTATGAACTTAATCAAGTAAGTAAAGCTTACAGTATTGATACTATTAACTATTATTACAGTACATATGGAAATAATAATGATTACTACTTTATTATTGGAAGTGATCAAGTAGCTAATCTTAAAGATTGAAAAGACATTGAATCAATTGTTTGTAAAGTTACTTTTTTATGTTTTTTAAGAAATAAGGATGATAAAGAAACTATTGCATCTAAACTTGATCAACTTAAATGTAATTATTCTATTATTGATTTTGATGTTGATATATCATCAACAGTTATTAAACAAGTCCACCAACCAGATCATTTAGTTGATGAAGTATTTGATTTTATTAATGATAATGGACTATATGCTATTTATTTACTTGAGAAATATTTAATTAATGAAAGTGATTTAGATGATCAATCTAAAAATATCAACCGGATTAAGCATTGTTATCGGGTTGGTGAATATGCTCATTTTATTATGTTACATTATGATCAATCAAAAGCTCGATTAGCTTATAGTGCTGGGGTTTATCATGATATTTTAAAAAAATGTTCTGAACCTAAAACATTAGCTTATTTTAAACAACATCAAAAAGAACTTAAAATCAATGATTTTGTATCTTGAAGAGTTTTACATGCTAATAATGGTGCACACTTATTACAAACTAAATACCATTTTAAAAACCAAGAGTTAATTAATGCAATAGCAAGACACACTAGACCATTTGATTATAATAGTGCTAATGAAATTAGTTTATTAGATAAGGTATTATATTGTGCTGATAAACTTGAACCAGCACGTATGGAAGGAATTGATTTAGACAATATCGATCATTACCGAAATCTAGTTTTAGAAAATATTGATCAAGCTTTTATTGAAATCTATGAGCAATTACAAAATAAAGAGGTTAAATAAAGATGAAGTTTGATATCGGAATAGTAGTTGCTCTTAAGGATGAAATCAAAACCTATTTTAAAAAACTAACTAATAAAAAAGTTGTTAATGTAAAAAACAATGATTTTTATTTATTTACATTAGATTGAAATGATCAAAAAATAAATTGTGTATTAGCTTTTTGTGATGTAGGAAAAGTCAATGCAGCTATTTGTAGTAGTTTAGTAGCTGAGTGTTTTGGGGTAGAATTAATTTTAAATGTTGGAAGTTGTGGAGCAGTTAATCCTAATTTAAAACCACTTGATTTATTACTAGTTAAACAAACTCAATACTTAGATGTTGATCTAGTTGCTTTTAATTATGAACAAAACCAGATACCAAGACGTTCTAAATTATTTAATATTAAAGATCATTATATTAACTCACTTACTCAACTATTAGCTGAACAAGATAAACAAACAGTGATTGCAAGAGTTGGATCTTGTGATCAATTTATTAATGTTAATAACATTGATCAACTAAAAGAAAAAGAGATTGATGCTATTGATATGGAATTAGCAGCAATTGCTCATGTATGTGAAATCTTTAAGTGTGATCTAGTAAGTATTAAATTGATTTCAGATCAAATCTATCATCCTAACAACAATGATACTTTTAAAAAGAATCTAACATTAATTGATCAATGGTTTAATCAACATCTTAATGATGTTATTAAACTATTAGTAGCTACTAAAGATCTAAAATAATTAGTTATTTATTTTAAACTAATAACTAATCTATCTAGTTAATAATAGTAAAGTTAACTATCTTAAACTAATTAACAACTATTTTTTATTATCATAAATGATATAATAAAATAATGTAAATAAGGTTTACTAATAAAGGAAACATAATGAAATATACAATATCTCGTCAAGCATTAAAAGAATTAAAAGAAGAATTACGTGACATTTTAGAAGTTAAATGACCTGAAATTACAAAGCAACTACAAGATGCTCGTGAACAAGGGGACTTATCTGAAAATGCTGATTATGATGCTGCTAAAAATGAACAAGCTGCACTAAGTAAGCGTAAAGAAGAAATTGATGCAATTCTAGAAAACTATGAATTAATTGAAGATATTGAACGAATTGATGGACAAATTACACTAGGTTCATCTGTTGAAATCATTAATTTACGAAGTGATAAAAAAGAAGTAGTTACAATTGTTGGTTCAATGGATTCTAATCCTTTTGAAGGTAAGGTTTCAAATGAAACTCCACTTGGTAAAGCTTTATTAGGAAGCAAGGTTAATGAAACTGTAACAGTTCATGCTGTTGCTCCTTATCGAGTTAAGATTATTCGAATTTTAAACGATTAAAGATAATTATAAAAAAAGACAACAACTAGCTTTAAATT
>NZ_JFDP01000017.1 GCF_000731915.1 Ureaplasma diversum NCTC 246 | reverse complement strand
TTAAATAATATAATTAAATTTATACATTTTAATTAATAAGTGGAACTTTGAGGATATAGTAGTGCAATTTAGTGTTAATAATGAAGTTGTTACATTTGATGAAAATGAGTATCAATCTGACTTCGATGATATTGTTGATTTAATTAATGTTAAGTTAAATTTAGAACATCAACGTTTATTTGAATGTCACTTTGTTGATAAAGCAACAATATTAGATATCAATACTAAGTATCGAAACAAAAACTATGTGACCGATGTTATTTCTTTTGCGTTTGATGATTCAGAAATCATTACACCACTATTAGGTGAAATGTATATCTGTTATGAGAAAGCAATTGAACAGGCTAAAGAATATAACCATTCACTACGTCGTGAAATTTGCTTCTTATTTACCCATGGTTTATTACATTTATTAGGGTATGACCATGAAAATGAAGCAGATGAAAAAGTAATGTTTAAATTACAAGATGAAATTTTAGAAGAATTAAAAATTAGCCGTTAGTATGGAAACAATAGTAAATAAAAAATATGGAATAGTAGCAATTGTTGGTAAACCAAATGTAGGGAAATCATCCCTTATTAATGCCATTAGTAAAAGTAAGGTATCAATTGTTTCAGCTAAACCACAAACAACAAGAAATGCGATTAAAGAATTGTATGAAGATGATGATAGTGTCATTATTTTTACAGATACACCTGGGTATCATAATGAAGCTAACAAACTTGATATTTTCTTAAATCATGAAGTTGAAGTAAGTTATAAAGAAGCTAATTTGGTTTTACTTTTAACAAGTATGGATAAACCATTAAGTGAAGATGATTATAAAATTATTGACCATATTAAAGAAAATAAAAAAGAAAAGATCATTTTAGTTGTTTCAAAAGCTGAAACAGCAAAAACACAAGAATTAATCGATCAACGTGTAGCTAGTTTAAAACAACATTTAGATTTTTTAGATGTAATTCAGATCTCATCAACTCATAACATTAATATTGATAAATTACTAAACACAATTAAACAATATTTAAAAAGTGATGTAGTAACTGATTATTTTCGTTCAAAAGCTGATAAAACCGATAAGTTTTGAGTTCAAGAATTGATTAGAGAACAATGTCTTGAACTACTAAAATATGAAGTGCCACACGGTATTGGTATTGAAATCAATGAAAGTAAGTATGATAGTGCAACTAATCACTGATTAATTAATGCAACAATCATCATTGAAAAAGATTCACACAAACCAATTGTGATTGGTAAAGATGGGCAAGTTATTAAACAAATCGGGATGAATACTCGTAAACAACTATTAGCTACATATGATTGTGACATAACATTAAAATTATTTGTTAAGGTTGAAAAAAACTGACGAGACAATAACACAATTGTTAAAGGATTAGGTTATAAAATTAATCAATAAAGATGGCTGAAATAGTAACAAAAGGTTATTTGGTTGCACGATCAGACTACGATGTTTTTGA
The DNA here is from genome assembly GCF_000731915.1 of Ureaplasma diversum NCTC 246. Lineage (GTDB taxonomy): Bacteria > Bacillota_I > Bacilli_A > Mycoplasmatales > Mycoplasmoidaceae > Ureaplasma > Ureaplasma diversum. Next base: position 10,828 of record NZ_JFDP01000017.1, on the reverse strand, counting down.
TGAAATATTAACTTTTATTAATGAACACGGAAACCGGTTTGTAATGTTTGCTTATGGTACAAGAAGGATTTCATCTAAAAATGCACGAAGTTTATTCTTTGGTAATTATTTAGAGTTTGAATTCTTTCATGCGAGAGCTGAAAATAAAATGAGCAAACTCAAAAAAGTAGTTAGTTTAGATCAAATTGATTATAAATATGAGAACACATATAGCTTAATTATCTTAAGTCAATTAGTTAGTAGTGTTGTTGAATTTAACTATGATTATTATCTCTTTTATCAAATGATTTTAGGTTATGTTTTATTAGAGATAGATGATTATTATACAGCTTGTTTTTTAATCATTAAATTTATGTTAATGAATGGGATTGTATTTAATTTAAATAGTTGTGGTGTTTGTAATAGTAGGATGCAATTACAAACACTTGATTTAAATCAACAACATTTAGTTTGTCATGATTGTTTTGAATTAAACCCAGATTTAATCCAGTATAACATTAAATGTTTAAAGTTGTGACATAAACTAGCAAAGCTTAGTAATATTACTAATAAGGATGAAGTAGATAGTAATACTGCAAAAGCACTTTTAAAAATATTAGGTCATGTTTTGTATGATAAATTAGGTATTTATTTACTTTGTTTAAAACATATTAATTAACAAAAAGGATTGAGATTATGAAAAAAAGATATCAAAATCAGGAAGAATTAGTTAATTTTCTAAAAACTAATGGTTTTGTATTTGCAAACTCTGAAATTTATAATGGACTAGCAAATGCTTGAGATTATGGACCACTTGGTGTTTTATTAAAAAACAACTTAAAAGCAAGTTGATGAAAAACATTTGTTACAAAACAAAAAGATATTGTTGGTCTTGATTCTGCAATCATTAACAATCCTTTAGTATGAAAAGCAAGTGGACACTTAGATAATTTTTCAGATCCATTAACTGATTGTAAAGCTTGTAATGCTCGTTTTCGTGCTGATAAATTAATTGAAGACTTTGATAGTTCAATTCAAATTGCTGAAAATACAGATAATGAAACATTTGCAAAAGTTCTTAAAGAAAACAACATTAAATGTCCAAATTGTAAAGCGTTTGATTGAACACCAATTCGTCAGTTTAATCTAATGTTTAAAACATATCAAGGAATTATAGAAGATGCTAAAAATGTAGTTTATCTTCGTCCTGAAACAGCACAAGGAATCTTTGTTAACTTTAAAAATGTGCAACGGTCAATGCGTTTACATGTTCCTTTTGGTGTTGCTCAAATTGGAAAAGCATTTAGAAATGAAATTACACCAGGTAACTTTATTTTTAGAACTCGTGAATTTGAACAAATGGAGATCGAATACTTTTTATATGAACAAGAAGCATATAAGAAATTTGATTGATTTGTAGATAAGATCACTAATTGATTAGTTAATGATTGTGGCTTAGATCAAGAAAATTTAAGATTACATAACCATCCTGTTGAAGAACTATCACACTACTCAAAGAAAACAGTTGATTTCCAATATAAGTTTTTACATGGTTTCTCTGAATTATACGGAATTGCTTATCGAACAGACTTTGATTTATCAGTGCATATGGAATTATCTAAAAAGGATTTAACTTATTTAGATGAAGCTACAAAAACAAAAATAACGCCACACGTTGTTGAACCATCAGTTGGTGTAGAACGATTGTTATATGCTATTTTAACTAATAATGCCTATATCCAAACCCTAGAAGATAACGAAGAACGAATCTTATTAGATTTAAAATATGATCTTGCTCCTTATAAAGTTTGTGTACTACCATTAGTTAACAAACTTAAAGAACAAGCAAACTTGCTTTATGAAAAAGTCTTAGATCTAAATGTTTCAGCTACTTATGATAGTGCTGGAAGTATTGGTAAAAGATATAGAAGACAAGATGCAATTGGAACAGTATATTGTTTAACAGTTGATTTTGAAACCGATTTAGAATCAGATGATCCAACATTTACAATTCGTGAGCGTAATACAATGGCTCAAAAACGAATCAAACTAAGTGATTTAGCTTCATATCTAAACCAAACTGCTCATGAATCAAAATGATAAATCACTAAATGGTTTCTTTAAAGAAATTAAAGAACGATTAACTGTTTCTCAAATTGCTAATAACTTCGTTCAACTAATTGGTTCAAACGGTAGTTTTCGAGCTCTTTGCCCTTTTCATGCTGATAGCAACCCATCTTTATCAATTCATGATAAAAAAGGTGTTTATAAGTGTTTTTCTTGTAATACTGCTGGAGATTTAATTAGTTTTTATGCTAACTATAAAAAAATTAGTTATTATCAAGCAGCTATTAAAATCAATGAAGAATTTAATTTAGGAATTAGTATTAACCAAAATTTATCTAAAGCTTTTAAAGAACAGAAAAAATTAGAAAGAGTATATAAAATCAATCAAATTGTATCTAATTTATATACTCGTTTTCTTAAAGCTGAACAAAATAAAGATGCTTTAGCTTATTTATTAAAAAGAGGGATTAATCAAGAAATTATTGATTATTTTAAAATTGGTTATGCTCCAAAAGAAAACTTTATCAATGATTATTTTTTAAATCATCAAATTGATGATGTTGATGAGTTTGGAACTAATGATCTAGGAAATTGATCATTACTAAGTTTAAATGAAACAGGAGAATGAAACGATTTCTTTAAAAATCGGATCATTTTTCCCATTTGTGATCCTTATAATAACATTGTTGGTTTTAGTGCAAGATCAGTTGGTAATTACACTCCTAAATACTTAAACTCAAAAGATAGTGATGTTTTTAAAAAACAAGAACTATTATATAACTTTAATAATGTTCTTAAACTTAGTGAACAAGAAACTAATAAAATCATAATCATTGTTGAAGGGTTTATGGATGCTATTGCACTATATAAAGTTGGTATTAAAAATGTAGTAGCAACAATGGGAGTAGCTTTAACAACTAACCATTTAGAATTATTATTAAAGCATCAATTCAAAAACATTATTTTTTGTTTTGATAACGATCAAGCCGGTATTAGTACAACCATTAATCAAATCAATAAATTAGCTGATTATAACTTTAATATCTTTGTAGTTGATCAATCATTCTGAAACACTAAAGACGTTGATGAATACATTCTAAAGTATGCTAATGATCAATCAAAGATTGCTCAACTAATCAATGGTTTTAATGAACCATTGCACATTAGTGTTTATTTAATGTTAAATGAACTTAAAAAAATCAATAATAATTTAAATTCAATTACTAAAATCAATTTACAACAAGCTTGAAAAAAGATTATTAGTAATTATGGCGAAATGGCTCAATTTGATTTTTATAAACAATCTTTTTTAGATTATTTAAAGATTGAACTAAGCCAAGAAGATGTTAAACATTGATTATTTAACAAACAAACTTATACTAAATCAATTAAGCAAGATACTAATCGATCATTTAATCAGAATTTAGCTAAAGATATTAGTTATAAAAATGTAACAGAAGAGTATACTAAAAACAAAAAACCAATTACTAAGATTAAAGATCCAATCAATGATGCTAAAAAGAAATTAGAAAAAGCTTTTTATGCTTATTTATTATGAATTTTAAAAATCAATGAAGTAGTAATTAACCAACCACTTAAAGTAATGATTTTTAAAATTATTTGTGAAGAAATCAATGAATGTTTACTATTTTTATCAGAACGTAATGAACTAGTTTTCTTAGAGATCCTGGAATGATTACATGAACTTTTAAATGTTAATCAAACTAAAACTATTAGTTTATATAACAATAAACAAGAACTAATTGCTTTCTTTAATGAATTTAAATCAATTAATAATATTACTCATCAATTTGCTAATGAACTAATAATTTCTTTAGAAATTGATCAATCAATTGTTGATCTAAAAGCTAACTATACTAAAAGAGGGCATGAGTTTTTAATTAATAAGTTTAATATTGCTTTTGTTGAATTTAAAAAGCAATATTTAAACTATGAACTTAAATTAGAAAACAAGAAATTAGTAGAAATTACTAATCAAATGATTATGGATGAGAATAATGCTATTAAATATAATGATATATTAGGATCAATAACTAATAAAATCTCTGAAATTAATTCATCTAAAAATAGTTTAGAAGCTAAATTAAAAATCCTAAATAGTAATTGCTAAGTACTATATTATAAAAAAGTTGCAACACTTTAGTATAAATAGGAGTATAATAAAATATAATTTATTTTTTACAAGATGGTAGGTGAGTTTATGTCAAGAGGAGTAGTAGTTGAAGGCGACTTAGAAAAAGCTCTTAAGAAATTTAAACGAATTTCTAATGAAACAAAGCGTGACTCTAAGCGTCATGAATACTATTTAAGACCAGGCCTACGTCGAAAAGAAAAAACTAAAGAGGCCAATAAATACCGTTATTAATACTAACGATATATTATAAATTCAGTCGCATTTGCGATTGGATTTTTTTCTTTTTATAAGGTTATTTATTAATGGTAAAATTTAAAGATTAAAGTTAAGGAGCAGTTATGATTTTTTCTAAAATAAATAATTTAATCATAGAAGCATTAAACAAACTAGAGATTGATATTTCAAACTTTGTAGTTGATAAAACTAAAAACATTAAGTTTGGTGATTTTTATTCTAATGTTTGTTTAGTTTTAAGTAAACAACTTAAGAAAAATCCACTTGAAATAGCTAACTTAATTAAAGAACAAATTAAAAGTGATGATTTTTTAGAAGTTAGTGTCCAAGCTCCTGGTTTTTTAAACTTTAAAATCAAACCAACTGACCACGCTCAACTATTAAATAGTATTTATCAACAAAAAAATGAGTTTGGTAATTTTACTAAAAAAGATTTAAAGATCAATATTGAGTATGTATCAGCTAATCCTACAGGATTTTTACATATTGCACATGCTGCTAATGCAATTTATGGAGATACTTTAGCTAATTTATTAAACACTTATGGATATAGTGTAGAAACTGAATACTACATTAATGATGCTGGTAATCAAATTGATAAATTAGCAATGTCTGTATTAGTTCGATATTTACAATTATTTAATCAATCAATCCAATTACCATCTGATGCATATCATGGTAATGAAATTAATTTAGTAGCAGAACAACTTAAAGCTAAATATAATGATCAATTTATTAATGCTACATTAAATGAAAATGAATGTATATCTGATCAAGAAGTTAATAGTCTTATTAAACAATTTTCAATTGATTTTATGTTAGCTGAAATTAAAAAAGATTTAGCTTCAATTATAACTAATATTCAAACATATACTTCAGAATTAATGATTCGAAATTCTGGATTAATCGAAAAAACACTTAAAAAAATCGAACCATATACTTATGTATTAGATAATGCTAAATGATTAAAAACAACTTTATTTGGTGATGATAAAGATCGGGTTTTAGTTAAATCAGATGGTTCATACACGTACTTTACCCCAGATATTGCATACCATGATTATAAGTTTAGTCATGATAATAAAACAGTTGATAAATTAATTAACATTTGAGGAACTGATCATTTAGGTTATATAGCTAGAATGAAAGCAGCAATGCAAACTTTAGGACATAATCCTGATGATTTAATTGTTGTTTGTGCTCAAGTGATGAAATTAACTAAAAATAATGAAGAATTCAAATTATCAAAAAGAAGTGGTCAATCATTAACAATTAAAGAGTTAGTTGAAATTATTGGAGCTGATGCACTACGATGATTCTTAGGTTCATCATCGATGAATTCTCATGTTGTTATTGATGTTGATTTAGCTTTATCTAAATCAAACAACAACCCACTTTATTATGTTCAATATGCTCATGCTAGAGCTAATCAAGTATTAAATAAACAACATTTAGAATTTGATTTTAGTGCTGATTTATTAACTGATGAAAAAGAAAAAGAGTTACTTAATCAACTACACTATTTCAAGCACACCATTGCAAATGCTGCACAATTATATGAACCACATAAAATTGCTACATATTTATATGATTTAGCTCAACTATTTCATAACTACTACGCTAATGTTAAAATCCATGATCAAAACAATTTAGCTGTTAGTGCACAACGATATAGTTTAGTATGATGTGTTAAACAAGTAATTGCTAATGGTTTAGCTATTATGAAAATTCAACCATATGATAGTATGTTTTAAATATTATGAATAATTTACGCAAAAGAGTATTACGTGATGTTGATGTCACAAATAAAACTGTTGTTTGTCATTTAGACTTAAATGTTTTAATTCATAATCACCAAATTGTGAATGATAAACGGATTCGAGCTTCGATGGCAACATTAAGTTATTTAATTAACCATAATGCTAAAGTAGTGGTGATTTCTCACTTAGGTAGAATCAATACGCTTGAAGATAAAACATCTGGTAAAAATAGTTTAAGAATAGTAGCTGATACTTTAGCAAGAAAACTAAAACGCTTAGGTGCAACAGTAACCTTCTCACCTGAGAATACAGGGGATAATGTTGTTGCTTTAGTTAAAGAACTTAAACCTAAAGATGTTTTAATTCTAGAAAACACACGTTATTGTGATGTTAATGAAAAAGGGGAGTATGTTGGTCTTGAATGATTAGCATCTGCTAAACTTGGTAAATTCTGAGCTTCTTTAGGAGATATCTTTATTGAAGATGCGTTTGGAGTTGCACATCGACTATTAGCAAGTAATTATCAAACAGCATCACACTCTAAAGAAAGTGCAATTGGTTTTTCAATCATTAATGAAACTAATCACATCGATTTAGCTTTAGATCTACCAAAACGTCCTTATTTAGCTTTATTAGGGGGAAATCGAGTCACTGATAAAATCGATGTGATTGAAGTCATTTGTCAAAGAGCTGATAATGTGATTATTGGGGGTGGAATTGTTTTTACCTTCTTACATGTGCAAGGATTTGATGTTGGACTTAATTTAGTTGAAAAAGAAGCAATTGAAGATTGTAAACAAATTCTTAACAACTATGGAAATAAGATCACACTTTGTTTTGATTTTTTATGTAATAATGATTTCTCAGATACTAGACCAATTTATCGTAAAATCGATGAGAACTTAGATGGATTATATGCTCTTGATATTGGTAAAAGAAGTTTAAAGATCATCAAACGTGCTATTAAACATGCTCAAACAATTCTTTGAAATGGTCCATTTGGTGTGATTGAAAACATTAAATATTATGCTCAAGGAACAACTGAAATCATTAAAGCTGTAGCTAAGCAAGCTGATAAGGGTGCTTATACAATTATTAGTGATATTGATACTTCAAACCATGCTGAATTCTTAGGGTTAGATAAACGGATTAATTTCATCTCTTCTGGTGGGGGAGCTAGTTTAGCTTATATTGCTGAATCCGTTTTACATGGGATTGATCCAATTGAAGATCAACCAATTAAACGACATGTATACAAGTAAACTAAAATAATTTATAATTTAACCATATAAAAGAAAGAAAAATAGATATGTCAAAATACACACAAAAACAGGTTAAAGAACGTGTTATTGAATATATGGAAATAGATGGGATATCACGTCATGAAGAACGTGTTGCTTCACGTCTAAAAACTAATTTAAAAGATGCTAATGTAACTTATTTAAGAGACCAATTAGGATCAATTATTTTTAAGCACAACCATGCTAAAAAAGGACCTAAGATCTTAATTGCTACACATATGGATGAAGTTGGTTATGTAGTTCAAGAAATTCTTGAATCAGGACAATTAAGTATTTCACCAATTGGTGGAGTATGACCAAATGCTGTAATTGGAACAGCAGCTAAGGTAATTGTTGATGAAAATACAAGTTATGATGGTGTATTTGGTCATACATCAATTCATATTCTAAGTCCTGAAGATCGATCAAAAGCATATCCAAATAAAGACTTATATGTAGATTGTGGATTTGTAAGTAAACAAGAAGCAGTTGATGCTGGAATTAAAATTGGGACAGAAGTTTGTTTTATAAGTCCAAAACTTAATTTCAAAAATGAAGATTATTTAGTTGGTAAAGCAATTGATAATCGGGTTTCAGTTGGAATTTTAGATTTATTAGTTAATGCTTTAGCTGATCAAGAATTAGTTAATGAAACATATTTTGCAGCAACTGTACAAGAAGAAGTTGGATTAAGAGGGGCAAAAGCTGCTGTTAGTTTAGTTAAACCAGATGTTGGTATTATCATTGATACAACAGCATCACATGATACATATAAATGTCCAGAAGGAACAACTAAACTTGGAAGTGGAGTTGCTATTCGAATTAATGATGGGGGTACTTTAGTTCACCCTGGTTTATTAGAATACTTTGAAGCTCTTGCTAAAAAGCACAACATTGATTGTTATCGATATGTTGCACGGGGCGGGGGAACTGATGCTGCTGAAGTTCAGTTTGGACCTGATGGTGGTGTATTAACAATTGGGTTCTCAATTCCTCAACGTTATTTACACTCTCCACTTGGAGTAGCTAATATGAAAGATGTAATGGCTGCATTTAATCTTGTTTATGAATTCTTAAAAGTGTTTGATGAAAACGAATTTAATAAAATTAAATTTAAATAATTCAATATTTTTAATCAATAAGCTATAAAATATTTAATTATACAGACATTAAGGAGAATTTAAATGACTGCACATAATCATGCAAACAAAGGCGAAATTGCCAAGGTTGTATTAATGCCTGGAGATCCTGCTCGTGCTAAGTGAATTGCTGAGACATTTTTAAAAGATGCAAAACTTGTAAACAATGTTCGTGGTATGCTTTGTTTTACAGGTACATACAAAAACAAATTAGTTTCAGTAATGGGACATGGAATGGGAATTCCTTCAATTGGAATTTATAGCCATGAATTATATGCTTTCTATGATGTTCAAACAATCATTAGAATTGGTTCAACTGGGGCTTATACAAAAGAATTAGATGTTAATGATGTTGTTTTAGTTAAACGTTCATATTCTGATTCAACATATCCTAAATTTATGGGGGCTGAAGTTGGGGAGGATAAATTCTTATATCCAACACAAGCAATTAATGATTTAATTCTAAAAACTGCAGAAGAACATAACATTGCTCTTAAAGAAGTAACAGCACATGCTTCTGATGTATTCTATAACAATGATTCAGAAAGTTTAGACCAATTAATTAAAAGAACTTCATCTGATTGTGTTGAAATGGAGACAACAGCTTTATTTGCAAATGCACAAGTTTTACAAAAAAATGCTGCTTGTTTATTAACTGTTTCTGACTCACTTGTAACAGGAGATGCACTATCACCTGAAGAACGTCAAACAACATTTAAGAACATGGTAGAATTAGCACTAAACACAGCGATCAAGCTAGTTTAATAATTTTTTAAAATCGTTTATTTTCGCATTATTAATTAAAAATCACTTATAATCTAGTAATATAAGTTAATTATTTATTTGATAGGGAGATGTGGTTCACGCATGGAAAACAACAACAAACCTAAAACAAGAAGCCAATTGGTTGATGTATTATCTAAAATGATTGGTCAAGACAAAAAGACGACAAAACACTTTATGGAAACATATGAGGCTTTATTAGTTTATGAACTTTCAAAAGCTAAAGAAGTCCGTTTAGGATCTATTGGTAAATTTAAAGTTACTGAGCGTGCAGAACGTAAAGCAATCAACCCTGCTACAAATGAACACATCATTATTCCTGCAAAAAATATCCCTAAATTCGCTTTTGCTAAGGGAATTAAAGAAATCGTTAATGCTGGAATTATCGTTGATGATGGTCAAGTAATGCTTGAAAATGAAGAAGAAGATTTTGATGGTGAAGATGAATTCGTAGATGAATACATTCCATCAGAAGATGAAGAATTAAACTAATTATCAATAAAATATAGAGATAAGAAACTACTTATGTGGTTTCTTATCTTTTGTTATTATTAAGTTTAGTATAATTTAAAGATATCAAAGAGCTTGAAAGTTAGTTATTTATGCCAAATTTAGTTCAAAGACAAGTAAGAGATTTGTTAAATTTTCTTAAAGAAAAAAAGTATAGTACACATACGATTGATCTAGTTCATAAATCTTTTGAGTTCGCTAACTATCACCATGGTGATCAAGTTCGTAAATCTGGTGAACCTTATATCATTCACCCGATTGCAACAACTAAGATCTTAGCTTCATGAGATATGGATGAGAATACATTAATTGCTGGGATGCTACATGATGTATTAGAAGATACATATTGTACTGAAGAAGAGATGATTAAAACCTTTGGTAAAGAAGTAACAACTTTAGTTAAGTTTGTAACTAAAGTATCAGTTTATTCTAAAAACAACCGTAAAAATAACCTTTATACGAATTTAGCTGAAAAGTATTCGATTCAAGTTTTTATGTCAATGTCGTATGATCTAAGAGCAATGATTATTAAAATCGCTGATCGTTATCATAATATGCAAACGATCCAGTATGTTAAACCAGAAAAAGCTAAAAAAGTAGCTCAAGAAACATTAGATATTTATGCAAGTATCTCAGGTCGTCTTGGGATGTATAAAGTTAAAACTGAACTCTTAGATATGTCCTTTGCTATCATTGATCCAGAAGCTTATAAATCAACTAAAGAAGCAATTGCTAACTTAATTGAAACCAATAAGAAAAAATGAGACGAAATCTTATTAAGACTTAAAAACATATTAGAAGCAAATAATATTCCTGCTCGTTTTGAAAGTCGGATCAAAGGAGTTTATTCAACTTATAAAAAGATGCAATCTGGATACGAAATTAAACAGATCCATGATATTTATGCGATCCGTGTCATTT
>NZ_JFDP01000016.1 GCF_000731915.1 Ureaplasma diversum NCTC 246 | reverse complement strand
GATTATGATAGCTAACATACCCACTTAAGCGACGAATCAAAGTTCCACCCATCCCAAAGTGAGCAATCATTAATTCTCCTTTTTCAGATACTAATACTTTATTAGTTTCACAATCTATAATTGATCCAATTACATTACTAAATGGTGTTCCTTGAAGATTAGATGTAATTTTAAATTGATCATTAATAACAATTCCCAATCCCATTGGATAGGTTCTTAAAAGGGTATGATTTAAACTTAAAGCAAACTTATATCCATCCCCAGTTGATCCAGTTCTAGGATAGCTTAATCCACCTGTTGCAATCATTAATGCTTTTGAGTAATATAATTCATTATTTTGATCTTTAATTACATATAAATCATCAACTATATGAACACTTTTAATAGCACAATCAAGCTTTAGATCAATGTTATCTTTAGATTCAATGATTTGATTCATTTTCTTGATAAAGGTTGTGTTATTACAAGTAATTTTAATCTTAGTAGAATTTTCTACTTGATAAGTATCAATACGATGTTTTGCACAAAACTCTAAGATCTGTTTTGGTCCATATAAAGAAAATGCTGAATACATAAACTTTTTAGAATAAAGCATATTATCAACTAATTGATCTAAAGCTATATTATTTGTAATATTACAATGTCCAGCTCCGGTTTGAATAAACTTCTTCATTATTTCTTTATTCTTATCAATTAACAATACTCTAGCATTAGGATCTGAATGAATTGCACTATATACTCCAGATGGTCCTGCTCCAATAATGATTAAATCATAAACAAATTGTTTCATACTCTATCCTTTAGTTGTTATTAATAATTATATGATTTAAAACAACAAAAAAACAACCAAGCAAAAGTCTTGGTTGTTTAGTCTTATTAATTAAGCAACAGCTGCTTTTTCATACCCATTAATATAGTTCACGTTTTCACGCTTACTTTTTCTGTTTCAACTATATACTAGTAAATAAAGAATTAAAGTATATAAAGCAACAAATAAGAATAATAATGGAGTTAAAAAGCTTAAGTAAAGACCAGCTGTGATTTTTTTACGATCAACATCTATTTTAAATCGTTTTGTATATTTACTTAAAAATACAATTGTTACAAAACTCTTAATTAAATACAATAATGCTCAAACAGTAGTAAAGAATGCAAAGAATCCTGATGCATATTTAATGCTTTCATTAAGTTGATTAATTCTAGTTGTTGAATCTACATCAAGTGCATTTAGTTCAACACTAAAACCAATTCAAAGTCCTGCACTTAAAAATAAGAAAGCTAATAAAATTGCTTCAACGCAATTAGAACTAACAATGAATAATAATCTTCTAAATACTAAACTCATAATTAATTCGCTTCTTCATCAGGAGATCGTGGTAATCCAGGACGTGGTGGATTTCTGTAATCGTATGCAAATTGTAAGTAATATGTATACACATTACCAACTCCACCAAGAGATGAAATTGTTCAGTTTGTATCTGTGTCCATAATTGGTAAAATTGGCATTTCTTCACGTAAAATCTTTTCTAAATCTGTAATGATTCTAAAGATTTCATTTTCTGTTTGTCAGCCCACCCGTTGAGAAGAGAAGAACGCTTTAATTCGTTTTTGCTGATCTTCTCTTGTTTCATGTTTTGTTGTAAATAATAGATCATTAACTTGATCAGTACTTACTTCTTTATTATCAACTAGTTTAGTTTTATATTTAGTAACTATTGATTTAAGAGTTGGTTTTTCGTTTTCTTTTTGTGGTGGGATAAGTTTTTGAATATCAACTACTTCATAAGTATCAGATTTGGCTTGTGATAGTAAATCGAATTCAAAAGCAACACGATCTTTATGTTCTTTAATTAACTTATCAGCTAATTCTTGATCAAAATCCTTAGCTATCATCTCTTTTGTAACCGGAGTTGATAGTTTAGTTAATTTAACAGGCATCTGACCTAAAATAGAACCTTTAATTATAGCAACCCCATCGTTATCACTTAATTGATCAGCAAGCTGTTTAGGAAGGTAGATTCTTCTTTTTGCAAGGTTTGCTTTTTTAGTTTCATCTTTTTCTTTTAAATAAGCTTGTTCATTTGCAGCATTAACAATATATGAGAAGATTGGAATAGCTTCATCTAATAAAGATAATTGTTTACCATGTAATAATACATCTTTATTTGTTGGGTTGTATGGGATTGTTGTTTTTACATTTGATGTATAAGCAAGTTCACGAATAATTTCAGCATCTTCGTTTGAAATTTTTAATCGTTCAAGCGTTTTCTTTAATCCTTCTGGATTATCTTTATAAGCATCAAAGAAGTTTTTAAAGACTCAAGCACCTGATGGGTTAAGTTCATAACCGCTTGATTTACTATTTGCTAAATCAATACCATCACTAATAAAGAATGGACCCATTGAACCATCAAAACCAGCCCCTGCATACTTATCTAAGTTTTGATAAGTAATATCAAATTTACCAGATGAGATGAATGATACATATGTATTTTGTGGTAAAGCTTTAAGTTCAATTTCAACATAACCACCAAGGTTACGGTGAATTAAATCTTGGAAAGCAATTGCAGCTTTTGTATTTTCTGCAGGTTGTGAAGCATATACATATGTTAGTTTAACTTTATTAAGTTCTGGATGTTTCTTTTTGTAACGATCTAAATAAAAATTAGCTACATCAACATCATAAGCTTTATCAGTTCGATCGATGTTTTCAAAATTTAAGTGTTTTGAACTATGCTCAACAAATGAGTTATTAACTAATGGGAACTCTTTATAACCAAATCGGTTATTTTGTTCTAATTTGTTGTAGAAATCAGTTTTAGTTTTTAATAGTTGTTGGATATTAACATCACTATTAGCTAATGAACCATTTTTTCCTGTTGGATCAACTAATGGTTGTTGATTAGTAGTTACACTACCATCTTCTTTATATTCTGTTGCAAATGATTTATCTTCAAATCAAAGTTCTAAGTTTTTTCCTCTTGAATCTTTAATATCTCCAAAAGCAGTCCAGTTATTAACAGGGAATGAAGCAGTTCATCCAGTTAAACGTAAAATGCTTTCACGGTTTGTAGCAAACCCAAGTGCACGTCTTAGATCTGGATCTAAGATTGGAATATGTTTATCTTTATTAGCTAAATATTCTTCATATGAATCATATCGTGATTGTGGATCTAAGTTAAATTGAATTGCAACGTTACCAATCCCTTGTTGTTTTTTCATCAACTTACGATATTTTTCTTGCGATCAGAACTTAAGTTGGTATGAAGCTGGAATATTTGTTGTTGAAATATATCCTTCTTCAAAATATAAAGATTTAACTTCGTTCTTAGAGTTGAATCAAATCTTGATTGTATCACTAAGTGTTCAGTTAGCAGTTAGATAATCTTTATTCTTTCTTAATAAGATATAACCTTCAGGTCCTAGAATTGCATCTTCAATAACAAAAGGACCTGCAGTTAAGAATTTTTGTGGTGTAGAACCAAATTCATGAATCCCACCATTTAATTCAACAAACTTACGGTTAATTGGTAAGAATGATTGTTTACCATGGAATGCATTAAACGCAGCAGTATCACTTGGATATGGAGCATATGTTTCGAATTCAACTAAAAGTTCAAACCGGTTACTTGGTAATAATCAGTGACGAAGTAATCGATCTGTTGTTGCAACATCAGACCCTTTAGCTACACTTGCTTTTTGTAAACGGTTAAAGTATCTATTTGCTCTTAGTTTAAAATCAACAATTTCACCTTTTGTATTTCTAACTTTAATTGTTTTAAGTTCACGAATATTAGTTAAATCAACATCTTTGTTTTCTTCTAAAGCAAGAGCAGTTCTAAGTTGATCATTAGTAATATTAGTAAATACTTGTCCTGTTGTAAGACCTAATCTTAAAACAGCACTACGAATTGCAGCAACTTCTTCTTCATCAACCGGATTCCCATCCTTATCAAAAGTTTGACTTTGGAAAGGGACAAAATTTGGATCTTCTTCGTATTCATTAGTTTCTGGATTTAGAACATAATTAGCTCGTCCAAAAGGATTTATATAAGCTTTTCCGTGCTTACGAATATATTCTTCTTGAGCTGAGTTAATTTCATGAGAACCACGAATATTAAGTTTTAATAATTCTGTTCTTAGTTGTGAACCAGTGTTGATATCTAAAATATATTCAACAGAATCAATGAAGTTGTGAGCATTAATCTCTTCTCCGTTTGATCATTTAGAAGCTCCGTTATTTAAAACATATCTCATTGCAATTGGTTTTTGTTGCCCGTTTTGAATCGTTATAATTGATGGGTTAGCTTCGTTTTCTGAATCTACAACTCCAGGTTGTAATCCATTGTTTGAAATACCATAAAATGAACCAGGAAGATTTCTTGTTGTATAGTTTTTATCAAAATCTTCATCTGTTAAATTTTCTAAAACAGTTGCTTTTGGATTTGGTGGGAAATAACGTAAATTTAAATTATGTGCACCAACTAAGAAACCAATTTTTGAAGATGGTGATGGTGCTTCTTTTGTTAGTCCTTCAACCAAAGTTTGAGAGATACGACGCATTGAAGCAAATTTAATATAGTTAAGCGAGTTGATCGGATCGATTGCAATCCCAACATCATAATTCTTTCCTAAGTTATTGTTTGTAACTTGTGATAAAGTACTATCTGTTCTAGAAGCTGGTGAACACGCAGCAAGCACAGCTGCACTAATTGATGCAACTGTAACAAGTCCGGTTAATGAAAGAATTATTTTTTTGTTTATTTTTCTACTTTTCATACATAACCTCCCTTCCTTTAAATTGAGAATTGATTACTAATTCGAATATATACTTGGTTATCTGTTTCATTTTTATTAGCATAAATTGGAGCAGTTGATGCTGCTTTACCATTTTCACCAATATATTTAACACTACCTAAACTCATTAGATTTTCGATTTCTTTTTTGTTTTCATCAACAAAGAATAATCTAAAGTTTGATCCATAAGTTCGTGCAGCATCTAAATCAATTAATGAGTTAGAGAAGTTTGATAAAATAGCATAATCACTAGTTCATGCTACATAACCTTCATCTTCAAGTGTCACTTTTGAACTTAAATCAGATTGTTTCTTTAAATAGAACATGTTGCTTGTGTTATTAGTAGATACTTTGATATATTCAAGTTGTTTTGTAGTTTTGTTTTCAAGAGCAATGTATTTAACTTTGTCTTTATATGCTTTTGGTATAAACCCTCATAATAAAGTTGTATCTGTTTCTTTATTACGGTGGATTCCAGATAATGTACGATCCCCAACACCTTGTGATTTAAGAGTATACATTCAAAGTGCACGAGCACGATCTGTAACTTTTGTTTTGTTATCTAATTCTGTAATCTTAATGTTGTTATCAACAATTGGTTCTCGTTTATCATCATAGATTTCTCAACCAAGCACTTTTCTTAATCAACGGTCTTTAAAGAATCCGTTATTTGTTTTAGTTGTTCTTCCAATATATGTTGGTCTTGCATTATTAGCTACTTCATAACTATCATAACTTAATAATGCAGCATTTTTATTTTCAGTTATTTTCTTAGCTACTTCTAATAAATCAAGCTTGTAGGCTTGAAGTTTTTGAACAATAGCTGGACGAGTGTTTTGATCAATAGCTCCTTTTGCAATTGCATCATATATATCTTTATTAGTTTGATAGTAACTATCTAAACTCTCTGATGTAGCATCAGCAAATTTAGCATGATCACGTAAAGCAAACATTATTGGTAATGATCAAATATTAATTTTATCTCTATTATCTTGTCATCCTGAAACAAAGAATGGAGTAATTGTTCTAGATAATCATTGTTTTGTATTATCACCAGCAAACACTCTTTCATTACCAGTATTAAATTCATTTAAACCAGTAATGTAGTTTGGTAAGTTCTTAGTTTCATCTTCACTTGGTGCATATGTAATTTGTACATAGTCACGAGTTAAAACTTCTGAAATATTATATGTATAATCTGAGAAAACATCATTTAATTTTGTTTCCATTCGAGAATTATTAAGATCATTAAGTGTTGAATTTCAGTATTTACCGTTTCGTTTTTTCTCACCAGTTTTTAGGTCTGTTGTAATAGATGGTAGACCATCATTTTGTGAAATTCTTCTTAAGTAGAATGGAATTGCTTGAGGATTTGCTCCTTGTGATTCAACAACATCAGGAACAACAGTTACATCAAATCCATAAGTTAAAGCAAGAATTTGACCAAGGTGGATGTTTGTTGGTTTGATATTGAAACGAGTGAAGTATTTTTTAATTTCGTTAACAATAACTTCTGTTGAACGGTAATCAATATCATCTTTTCCTGGTTTGAATTTGTTTGCTTTGTTTAGTTTAGGAGCAGCGTATGCGTTTTGGAAAATTTTTGCTCCAAATGAACCATAACCTCTAAGTCCAAATTCACCATCAAAGATGTGTTCAAGTGTGTTTAATTTATCTAAAGTTAAATCTTTTGGAGATTTTACTAAATAAGTAAGATTATCAGCAAATTGATCCATTAAAGTACTATAACCAAATGTTTTTAAGAAAACTTCATAAGTGTAAGATGTTTTTGCTTCACCAGTTAGTTTTGGTTTAACTGCTTCATCATAATATTTCTTAAGATCAAATCTCTGTTGAACATAGTCTAAATCTCATTGACGTCCACGAGCAACTGTTTGACCATTTTCTGGATTTGTTACTTCTCCAATAGTGTATTTAGTAGGATCGATTGAAATTAATTCATATAGATCATCTAAACTTTTTACTTCAAATGCTTTTTTGTTTGTGTTGAATACAAAAGGAGATTTTGTAGGTGTTGAAGTTGAAGTTGAAGTTGTATCTGCAGGTGGAGTTGTTGCAGGTGTAGGTGGAGTTGTTGCAGGTGTAGCTGGTTGGGCAGGAGCTGGGTTTGGATTTGCAAAGTAATTAAATAATGGTTCTGCAGATTTTCCTAAATTATAAACAAAGTTAAAGTTTTCTGGTTTCTTTAAATCTTCAACTTTATCTACATTATTTAATGTCTCAAATTGGAAAATTGGACGTGTTGGAAGTTGTCCTTTATCATTAGGTTTTGCAGATGGATCATTAGTTGCAAGAGTAGTCAGTGGTTTTAACCCTTTAGTTTTTCAGAATTCAAACAATTCGTTTGCTTGTAAAAGTTTAAATTTATCATCTAAAGGATTAATTAAATTTTCAAAATGTGCTGCCCCTTTTAAATTAGCACTATTATAGAATACTTCTGTATCTGGTTGAGCAACATAATAATCACCATTTGCACTTTCAACTGCAAGTCCGAAATAGTTATACTTACTGAATATAGGGAAGTTTCCAGGGTTAGCTCTATGTCTAAGAGCTAAATCTCGGGCTTGTTTTGTATTTGGATCTAAATCATCACTAGCTAATTTATCAGCAGAATCTCTAAACATTGTTGATAAACCTACTAAATTAGCTCCAGGGGTACTTGATTGTCAAACCTTAGATGGATGTCTTATATTTAACCATAACTTGTTAATCTCTGGAGTATCTGCAAGTTTTTCAGCTGCATTTGTTCGTTTAAGAACACTGAACTTAGGGTTTTCGAAGAAGAATTTATTTAATTCTCTAAAACTTTGTTCATTAGAACCAATCATGCCTGGGTTAAAGTTACGAACAACAAAATCATCTGAATAGCTATTGTTAATCGCATTTGATAAATTAAATCCATTAACTTTTGAATCCCATCCATTGATTCCAAATTGTGTAACAATTAAATTAAGAATTGAGTTTCTTATTTGTAGAGCAGCTTGAACAAATCGATTAATATTAACTTGTTGTGAACCAGCTTCATTTGTTACTAAGTAGTTTCTTGGGTCAACAACATCAATATTATCTCGGGTTTTAATTAAAACCTTAATATCTTCAGGTTGGTATGGACCACGTACTTTAGTTGGATCAGCTAGTTCGAAAACAACTGGTAAACCGTTTGCATCAAATTTGATCGGATTGCCAACTCCATCTTTAACAATACCTTCATAGTATTTAAGACCTTTAAAACCATTAACAGAATTGAAATTAAAACCTTGTTGACTATCTTTTCTAAAATACATTGCATTTAGTTGAGATAAATCATTAATAGAATCATTAATTGCTGGGTTAACTGTTCCTGATTCGTGATCAAATGAGTTCATTAAATAGAAATCAAATGGTTTGATGTTACGAGCCTGTGATGCTGTTTTAACATCATCAAAGTGTTGAAGGAATCTTCGATCAGTTCGCATTAATAATTCGTCTGGATTTTGTCCATTAACAGAACCAAAAATATCAAATGCATTTTCTCAACGTAATGGTTTATCTTGTGTTGGTACATTATAATTAAAGTTTGTATAAGCACCCTTTTTATTTGGTTGATAAGTGTTATCTGTAATTCTAACTTTAAGTCCACTTGATCGAGCATCTAAATATAATTGTAATACATCAGTGTTGTGGAAACTTTCAAAGCTAACACCAGCTCTATTATCAATTGCACCAACAATTGAAGATACTTTTTGATTAGATGTGTCTTTGATGTATTGTAGTGTTTGGTGGTGTCCATATTCGTGAGCACCAACATATTTTAAATAATCAATTCCAGTTGATTCAAATCCTGGATCTGATTGGGCAACAACTGCAATATATGGTAAACGATCAGAAGCTCCAAAACCTCTATATTTACCATCTTTTAATTCATATTGTAAGATACCGTTTTCATCTTCTTTTAATTCAGCATGTAAACCATCAATTTCTTTAAGTAAATGTGGTGATTTATTAACTACTTTATCAATTAAACCAGAGTAAATGTCTGTATAAATTTTATAAACATTAATAACTTTACCATCAACAAATAATGTATTTGATTCAATTACACGTGGTGTAAATGTATCATAATAATCAATAGCTACTTTCAAGGTATTGAATGAATCATCAAACCGAGAATCATAGCTATAACCTTTTTTGTTATTAGTTGGTTGTTTTAATGTATAGATTTCATCACCAGTTGTAATTAACTCTAATTCATTATTAGATTTCTTATTAACTTGTTTAATTGTGATTTGTTTTAATTTAGCTAAATCATAATCTTTAACTTCAGCTTGAGCAGCTTGTGTTTTTGAAAAATAAAAACGTGAGTTAACCTTAGTTTGATCATGATCATAAACTAATAAAGTTTTATTTGTTAAATGAACATTAGCAGCATATAAATTTTTAAAGTTAACTTGATCTTTTAAATAGTAATTAAAAGCATTTTTTGTGATTTCAACAAAAGCATTAGCAACTGCAGAATCAAGTCGTCCATATACAATTGGGTCTCTTTGTGGGTTGTATTTACTGTGAACGTGGTCTTGACGATATAAACTAACTTCTAGTTTAAGATCAGATTCAGCACCATTAACTAATCCACCTTTTCCAGAGATTTCAAGAGCAGGGTTTAGTAGACTTTGAAAAGAAGAATTAGCTGGTTTTGTGCTTGTAACACCTTTTTGTTTTACATCACTAATTGAACTAAATTTATAAAGTGTTTGATCGCTAATTTTTAAACTAGTAAATTGGTGTTCAGGTTTTAGTGTAAAACCTTTAACAACAACTAATTCTTTTAAAATAGCAAGTGCTTTTTTAGCTACTTCAGCTTGATCTTTACCTGTTACTAAATATCTTAAATTTAATAAATTAGTTGCTTTTCGTTTACTAAAAGCTTGTCATACTTCGAAGTTTAACGGATCCTTATCTAAATTTAAATAAGAACTAGCATCAAAAACATATAAATTCTTAGCATACTTAATTGTTTCAATTAATTTCATACCAGCTGGATTTGCTGGTGCATTTTGGTATGAAATTAATCAAGGAATATTTTTTACATATGCTTCTAATTCTTCTTTTAACATTCCTTTTGTATTCAATTGGTTAGTTAAACGGTCAGGGTGATTTCCTGATCCAGTTAAAGCTGAATACAATGGTAATGAACCAAAGAATCCATCTGGGTAGAATTCGATTTCTGTTTGTTCTTTTGAACCACCGTGTTGTCCAAGTGTAATAGAGTTTCCATTAATCTTAACCCCACGTCCTAATTTAAATTGACGAAGTGTTAATAAATCAGGTCCTCAAGATACATTGTTTAAGAATCAGTTTGTATATTGAATAAATTCATGTGGAAGTAATGATTCAACATATTCATTTTTAAATACGATTGGTCCTGCTTCAAGTTTGAAACGAGGTAAATCATTTGTAACTTCTGCAAATAATTGGAAGAACTCTTTATAAGGAAGTACTTTTCCTGCTTTTTCATTACCTAAATCAACTAGTAAAGTAACAGGAGTATCTTTTGTGGCGTTATTTGGATCATAACTTGCAACAGGTTTATCAGTTCCGTCAACAAAATTTGCTTTTTGCACTTGATGAGCTGGAATTGAAGTACTAAAATCAGAACGGATTTCGATTTTTAATCCTTTGTGATGTTCTGAATAAAGTTTCATGAATCCAACCACCGCACCCGCAGCAACAGCTACTGATGCAAAAGCAATCCCGAACTTAGCGCCTAATCCTAAGCGTTTTTTCATATGACATCATCTCCTTTTTTAATATTTTCCAGCTTTTCAATTTTCTATTTCTTCATCAGTTGCTAATACAAAGTGATCATTTCCTAAATTGATTCATTTTGGTTGTTTACTTGGACTATATCCATGCATTTGTGAATCGTAAACATAACCTAGTAATGATTTCTTTTCAGACTCAATTGATGGAACAGCTTCCATTAATGATTTTGTATATGGATGTAAGAAGTTTTTAGTAATTTCTTTTGTTGGTCCAATTTCAAGTAATACCCCTTTATTCATAACTGCGATTCGATCTGAAATATATTCAACCATTCGTAAATCGTGGGCAATAAATAAAATTGTTAATTTATATTTTTCTTTTAATTCTTTAAAAATGTTAATAACTTGGGCCTGAATTGAAACGTCTAAAGCACTAATTGGTTCATCAGCAATTAATAATTTAGGTCGTAGCGCAACAGCTCGTGAAATTCCGATCCGTTGTTGTTGCCCCCCTGAGAATTCTAATGGGTATCTACGAAGTACTGATTCATCTAATCCAACAGATTTAAGCACATCTAAAATGATGTGGTGAACAAGTTTAGGTCGTGATAAATTCTTAGTAGCATTAATTTCATGAAATACTTTACTTAATTCTTCACTATTGTATTTAAAAGCAGCTTCTTGATCTAATTCTTTATGAAGTGCTAATAATTTAGCTTGATGCTCTTCATTCTTAAAATCAAATCCTTCAGAACGAATATACTCTCCATGTCTATCTGCTAAATGACGAAGTTGTTTCGCATTTGCTTCTTTCATAAATTCCTTACTAAAAGTACGGAATTGAACATTTAAATAACCATTCTTAAGATCTTTAATATTATTTAAACCTTCACTTACAATTGTTTCAACATTAACATATGGGTTAAGTGAGTTAGAAGGGTCTTGGAAAATCATCTGAACATTATTAACCATAAAGTCAGTAAATTCTTTAGTTACTTTTTCACCTTGTTTAGGTAATTTAACTCCATTAATAACAACATCACCAAAACTATGTCGTACTAAACCAATTAATGCTGATCCAGTTGTTGATTTACCAGATCCTGATTCACCAACTAAACCTAATACTTCACCTTCATAAATATTGAATGATATATCTTTAACAGCTCTAAATTTCTTTAAACCATATCCATATGTAATATCCATGTGACGAACTTCAACTAAACGCTTCTTTTCAGGAGCAGCATTTAGTCGCTCTAATAAACCATCAGTAATTGGTCTAATTGTGAGTTTGTCTTTAAGTAAAAAACGCTTTTTGTAATTAAAAAAGGCTTTTTTCTGTTCTACTTTACTCATGCTTAACTCCCTTCATGTGTATCTTGTTTAGAATTTTGTTTAGCTTTAAAAGCTTCTCATTTCTCTTTAATAATAGTTGGTGGTTCGTACTCTGGTGCTTGTTTGTCTAAAAGAGCTGTTTTTGCTCGGTGTGTATCTGAAATGTAGTACATATCAGGTTCAATTGTAAAGTCTCGTGTTAGTGCATATTCATTACGAACAGCAAAAGCATCTCCAACAATATCATTTAAACGTGATGGAACAGAACCACGAATTGTAGCTAATCGTTCGCCCTTATTCACATCTGGCATTGACATAATCAAACCCCATGTATATGGGTGTTGTGGATTTCAAAGAATTTCATCTCGTGTTCCTTCTTCAATGATTTGCCCTGCATACATAATAGAGATATAGTTAGCAATACTTGCAACTACTCCTAAGTCGTGAGTAATGAAGATAACACACATTTTAAACTTCTGTTGAAGTTCACGAATAATATCTAATACTAATGCTTGAACCGTTGGGTCAAGAGCAGTTGTTGGTTCGTCTAAAACTAAGATTTTTGGGTGTAATGAAACAATTGATGCAATTACAACTCTTTGGATCATCCCCCCTGAAAGTTCGTGTGGATATAATTCCATTACTTCTTCTGGGTTATTGATCTTTGTTAGTTTTAGATATTCAACAGCTTGTTGTTTAGCTTCTTTACGATTCTTAACAATCCCATTAATCAACATCCCTTCCATAATTTGTTTACCAATTTTCATTGTAGGGTTAAGGGTTGACATTGGGTTTTGGAAAACAGCAGATATAACTCTTCCTATATATTTAGATCGTTCTCAATCTTTAAATTTAAATTTTTGAACTTCATTATTATATAAAAGAACTTTACCTTCTTCGATGTTTGCAGTTTTCCCAGCTAATCCATAAAGTAATGAAGTAATAACTGATTTACCAGATCCTGATTCACCAATGATAGCGTGTACTTCACCTTCATAAAATTGAATTGATGGACCACGTAAAACTAATGCACGATCATCTGGACGTGATGGGTTAGTAAATGTTAAACGAAGATCAATGATTTCAGCTGCAATCTTTTTTCTTGTTCCATCTGAAAATTCTTTATATTTAACATTTTTTTCAAATTCTTCAAAGTTGAAGTTTTTTCTTTTATCAATCTTACCAAAAATGTTTTTAGAAACCGGTTTTTTAGTTGATTTTAAAACTGGTTGGATTGGTTCTTGTTCAACTTCTTGAACTTGTTCTTCTAGAGTTTGAGTTTGTTGAACTTCTTCAACTTGTTCTTGTTCAACTTTTAATGTTTCAGCTTGTTCAGTAATTACAACATTTTCAAGCTCTAAATCAGTTTTCTCTTCAGTTTGAGTTTGAACAACTTCTTGTAGATTAGTTTGCTCACTTAAACTTAGTTGATCAACTGATTGTTCTTGTTGTAAAGTTGGTTGGACTAAATTAAGTTCAACATGTTCTTGCTCTAAACTAAGTGGGCTTAAATTAAGTTCATTAACATCTAATTCAAGTGGTTGAAGTTGATTTAGTAATGTTTCATTTGAATTAGCTAATTCTTTAATTTCATTAGTTTTTTGATCTTGTAGAAAGAAACGCTTGCTGTTACGAATATAAACAATATAGTTTCGTCTGTTAATTCATTTCATAAACTATCGTTGACGACGTAATGCTTCTTGAGTCGCCCCTCCTACTAACTGAATTGAAGCCACAAGGCACACTAATAAGAATGATGGAATTAATGTGAAACGTGGATATAAAGTAATAATTGTTGCACCATCTGCAATTAAGTTACCAAGCGTTGGTGTGTTTGGTAAAGATAAACCAATGAAAGCTAATGAAGACTCAGCTAAAATTGCTCCAGGAATTGAGAATACAAGTTGAGTAATCATTAACGGAATAATGATTGGTACAAAGTTTCATAAAATTCGAATTGGTTTTGTACCTAATGTTTTAGATGCAGATACTCATAAGAAACCACGAGCACGTCGTACTTGTGAACGCATCTGATTAGCCATTCCAGTTCATCCTGAGAATGAAATAGCAAAAATCATAACTCCAAATGATGGTTTTAAAATGATTGTTAAAATCATTAAGATAATAATTGTAGGGACATTAGTTAAGATCTTAATAATGAAAGTCATTATCTTATCAAAGAAATTGAAATAACCCATTAAAATCCCAATTGTAACTCCAACCACTAAATCAATGATTGTAACTACAATCGCAATCCCAAGTGAGTATCTTAACCCTCATCAAAGCATTGCTCATAAATCCCGACCATTATCATCAGTTCCAAAGATGAA
This sequence comes from Ureaplasma diversum NCTC 246, assembly GCF_000731915.1. Classification (GTDB taxonomy): domain Bacteria; phylum Bacillota_I; class Bacilli_A; order Mycoplasmatales; family Mycoplasmoidaceae; genus Ureaplasma; species Ureaplasma diversum. Next base: position 4,675 of record NZ_JFDP01000016.1, on the reverse strand, counting down.
ACCATCTGTGAAATAGTTTAAATAACGTTGGTTAGGTCTTAGTTCTGTTGGTGAGTTTGTAGTAAACGGAATAACAAAAGCTAAAATAAATAAAATAACAATAATAGAAAAACCAATTAAACCAGATCAAGAACGCCCATAACGGTTAGCAAACTCTAAGAATGGTCGTGGTTTTGCACCCATGTAACTGTTTTCTCTAAACTCAATTAAGTTCCCAATAATTTTCCATTGTTGGTGCTGAAAAGGTTGTAGGAATTTATTTGGTGCATCTGAACTAAATTCTTCAGTCACAGCTGTTGCAAATTGTTTTGATTTCTTTTTCAGAAAGTCAGAAAACTTTGACATAAATTACTTACCTCCTCTTCTAATACGTGGGTCAATCATGATGTATAATGCATCTCTTGTTGTATAACCAACAATTGTTGTAATTGAATAAATAATTACTAATAATAAAATAACATTGTAATCTTTTGAAATAATTGCTTCAAAGAATAGTGAACCAGATCCAGGAATTTGGAAAATCTGTTCAATGAATAATGCTCCTGTAAATGATCCCAAGATCACAAATGGGAAGAATGTTGCAATTGGGAATAGTGATGGTTTAAGAGCATGAACTCATACAAATCGATTTACTGTTGCCCCTTTTAAATAAGCAAACTTAGCATGCATTGAGTTTAATTCTCGGTTCATTTCAACCTTGATATATTGCACATAAACAATAATTGAACCAAGTGATAATGATAACCCTGGTAAGATATATGTAATAAAATCATTGATATCAAAAATAAATGGTAAACCAACACTTCGACCAATTAATAATAATACCAACCCAAAGACAAGTGAAGGAACTGCAGAAATAACTGAAATTAAAACAGTTGAAATACTATCTAAAATTCCCCCTGGTTTTCGTCCAACTAACACTCCAAGCGGAATCCCAATCGCAAGTGTTAATAAAACAGAGAAGATCCCAACTGAGAAACTAACTAAATATCGTTCTCAAATAAAGCTACTAATCTGTACTCCAGGTCTAATTGATGTACTAATCCCAAACTCACCAATAAAGATGTTTCCAAGATATTCTCAATATCGTACCCCAAGTGGTCGATCTAATCCATATTGAGCTAAAATTGCTAGTTTTGCTTCTTTTGATGTTAAACCAACAGTAAGTGCTGATTCTCCAGGCACAGAGTTAATTAAAAAGAAAACAATAGTAATAACAATTCAAGCTAAAAAGAAAAATTCAAAAATTAACTTTAAAGCTTTCGTTAAAAAAGTCATAAACTTTGATTTCAGCGAGAAGAAATCAACTAAGGGGTCGATTACTTTATCACGTTCTGCAACGTTTTGACTTGAACGAGAATTACCAAATATAACATAGTTATTACTAAAAGCGTAATTAACTTTTTTATTTGGTGTATTCTCAATGTCCTGATACTGCTCTGCAATATTTGTGTTCTGGTTGCGTTGTTCAGTTGCTGACATAAATATCACTCCTTTAGAAATAGTTAAAAAATAAATAGTTGTGTGCTTGAGTTAATAGCTGCTTGATTACTTTCAATTACACCATAAGCAATAGCACAAGATAGTGCGTAAATAAACGCTGGTAATAAAATAATAGAAATTAAAATGTTTAAGCGAATAGTAGCATATTGTACTGAATCTAAATCATAGGTTGCATTTTCATAAAACCGATCAATTAATTTAGCTTCAAATTTATTAATTTTATATTGGCTATTTTTTCTTAATGCTTTAGCTCATTTTCTACGATGATAACGCCGTGAAAATAGCACATATAAATAACCAATCATAACAACTACTAATCAACCAATAAACATTGCTCCTAATTTTGGTTTAAAACTTTCATTAGTAGCTACTACAATGTGTGAAATAATAATACAAACCAATAAACCAAACAAGCATAAATAGCTAATTCAATTAAAAAACGGTTTCATAATTGTTTGATGATTTTTACGCATATAACCTCGTTTTAGAAATGACAATAACCATCAGCGTGGCAATGTTTGATTCCTGATTGATTTTCTGGTTCAAATGTTTGATCAAAGTAATAATATGGATCAAATAAGATTCACTTCTTATCAATAATACTACTTAGTTTAGGATTAATGTGATTAATCCTTCCCACATTGTTTTCAGTTCATTGTTGAACTATTTTAGTATTAGTTTTATCTGATTGATGATGTTTAATTGATAATAAAGATTGATCTGTTGCAAAAAAGGTTGGAAACATAAAGTCTTTAACATCATATCTAAACTCATCTAATGCATATTGAAAAATATTTTCATTAGTGATCTTTTTAACATCTGGAAGTTGGTTTGAATCATTAATCACAAATGTTTGTAAATATATTTGATCATCAAATGTTGCAAGTTCAACTTCATGATCAATTTCTTTTTGTTGAATTAAAGCAATTTTATTTATATAAGCAAAACCGTCATTAACTTCACTTTTTTGATTCGCTTCATAAACCCAGCGGCTTAGTTTTCCTTTGCGAAAACTAAACGCTGATAAGACTTGGTTATTAGTCGCTGTTTTTGCTCAGGTTGGAATAATTTCTACATCTTTGTAAACAACTATCATTTGTAATAATTGTTCAAGTTTTTTAATTATTTCTTCTTTATTTAAAAACCAATAAGGTTGGGGATTGTTAATGTGTGTTGGTAAAGAATTATCTTTAGTTGGTGTATAAAATTGGGGTTTTGTGATCGCGTCTAAATTATTCCCTAAATCATTAATCTTAACTTTAAATTGCAAAGTAAATTGATAACTACTAGTTTTCTTATCATACTTTAAAACTAAATCAGTTAAGATATCATATTTTGCTTGTCATTTATTTAATAGAGCAAAAGCAAAAGAATAGTATAAATAAAAAGAACGTTTTAAACGCTGATTAGTATGTTCATAAAAGCTTTGATATAAATTATGAATTTGTTTTTGATCATCATCTGATAATTGATTTATAAAGCTTTGATTATTAAAACTATAAATAAAATCAGTTGATGCTGATAATGTTTTAAAAGTTTCGGGTTTATTGTTTAAATCATTAGTTGAATGACAACTAACTAAGGCAACGCTGATTATACTAAAAGAAGTAAGAGCAAAAAACCATTTTGATTTGAACAATCACCCTGCCGAGTGATTTGGTTTCATATGTACTGTCTTAGCTTATGTGGTAAGACCTCTATCCTTTATATTAAATTGATTTATTAAAAAATTAATGTTTTATATTATTGTTATTAATAATACGCTTACACATCATAATCTTCGTGCAATGCTTCATTAGAATATGCTTAATAATAAACTTAATAAAAGTGATAATTCAAGATGCAAAAGTAATAACATGCATATAAAAAGTTACATGTTTAATAATCATATTAATTCAATTATTATTTAAACTAACAGATTTCATATTTTATACCTTTGCTAATTGTGTATATTATTACATATCCAACACTATTTTTGAAACTTTTTTTTGATTTTTTGAATTTATGATATAAAAAATAAAATAAAAAGGATATAGATAAATAACAAAATTAATAAATTTGTCCCTTAATATTTAGCTATCTTATCCACTTATTCTAAATAAGTTAATTGAAAAGTGATAAAATTAAAAATATTAAGAATATAATGGTGTGATCATTGTGTTAATACATTTACAAAATTATTGATTTGAATTATCAAAACAAAAATTTGGCAAATTAAAATCAGGGAAATGATTAATCTTTTTATTGATTTTAGCTTTCTTTGCTTTTAGTTTATGAGTTTTTGTTCTAACAGCTCTTCCCCCTAAGTATTTTCATCAACTACAAGATAATCAAACTGATTATTGACAACACTTTAAAATTGGGTTTTATGAATATAATTTAGTTTCACCAATTCTAAAAGTACCAAACGCTAATCGGATCTTTGCTGAAAGTTTAAGAATTGAAGCAATTGTTGCTTTTAGTTTAATGAGTATTAGTTACTTTGTCTTATTGTTAATTACAATTATTGCTCAAGCTAAGCATAAACACAAAGGTAAAGATGTATGAGTTGCTTGAGTTGCTTGAGTTGTATGATTGTTTGCTACATTAATTGTAATTGGACTATTAGTAGTTGGCTTCGTCTTTAAACCTAATGGCTTAGAATTAACTGTTTTAAGTGATCAACCATTTATTAAAAATAGTGCTATCTATCAATTCTATACATTCTCTATTTATAATAGTGAATTAGCTAGAAAAGAATTAGATACAAGAATTGAAGTTGCTAATATTGTATATAGTTCTATCATCTTAGCTTTATGATTCCCAGCTTTATTAATTGGAATCTATAACTTCACATTATCATTCTACAAAAACCGTTTATGATAAAACAAAAGTGTGCTTTAAGTTAGCACACTTTTTTATCCCTTTTTAATAATCATACTTGATTAGTACACAATCAAGATATTTATGATCGATCTCTTTAAGTTCTTGTTTAGATAAAACATAAACAAGAACACTATTTTGTTCATAACTAGTTCTAATTATTACTAAATCATTAATATAACAAAAATGATTAAATTGATTAGTATGTTCTAGATTATATTTAATTTGATAATAATAGTATTTAATTAAATCAATAAATTCAGTTTTATCTAAAACTAATTTAGCACTATTACGATAAGCTTTAACTAAA
>NZ_JFDP01000015.1 GCF_000731915.1 Ureaplasma diversum NCTC 246 | reverse complement strand
TATTTCTTCGGTTTGAAAAAAAAAAAAAAAAAAGGACTTTTTGGAAATGTTCCGTTTTAGGTTATTTGTATGGGTTTTGTTTTTACTGTCTATTGATCACTATTTAAACTTTATATTTTCTTCAATTAATCAATGGATTGCTCAAGAAATCTCAAATAAGTTTTATTTCTAGATATAACTTAATATTTAAATACTCAGTTATTAAAAAACTAGAACACACCATTTTTAGTGGTATGTTCTAAGTTTGTAAATTTTAACTATAAATATTTTATTTATTAAAAAGATTTATGCTTTTGGTTCAGCTGGTTTATTAGCTTCATCAATAGTGTTTGTTTCTACTTGTATTTGTTTTGTTGGTTCATTTAATAGATTTGTTTGTTTATGATCATTTGTATATCATGCATTATTGAGTTGATATTTGTATTCTGAAGAAATATTTTCATCAGGTAAATGATTGAATGTTTCTATTTTAAGTATAACCATTCCATCTTTTGTATCTTCAATTTTAATAGCATACACATCTTTTTTATCTTTAGTTGGATAACTAGCACTAGTTTCATCAAACGTACCTATAAATCCACCATTTTTGAAAATATCAATTTGCAATCTTAATTGATTCTTTTCAACTAATTCAAATGTTTCTTTTGTTGTTTTAAATTCAAACCTTAAATAGTATTTTTTATTTAAAAGAAAAGACTTAGCTGATATAGGTGTTAATTTATTTTTAATGATATGGTTTAATTTATCTTTATCTACTGCTTCTCTTGTAATTGTAATAACATCATCAACTTTGCTTGGATCAGTTACTTGATCAATTCTATTAAGAAATGATTGTTTTTCAGAGTCAGATAAATTAACTAGTTTATTAATTATAGCTTTAGCTTGCTTTTTCTTGGTTCTTAAGTTTTCTTTTGCATTTTCTTCACGCTCACGTTTAAGTCTTAATGCTTCTTGTGCTGCAAATAAATTCTGTTGATCTTTAAGTTCAGCTTCATTAATAATAGAGTTAATTTCATCTTCTTTAGAATAATGATTAATAGATTGGATACGATTAATGAAATCTACTTTTTCATCAGCTAATAAATTAGCTAAGTTATTAATCTTTTCTTTAGCAGCTTCTTTTTTAGCTGCAAAAGCTTGCATTAATGCTATTTCTTCATTATTTTGATTATTTTCATTAGTTTGTTCAGTTGCTTTAGTTTGTATAATTGGTTCTTTTTTCGCTTTTGAACAAGCAACAGCTAAACTAGTACTTAATCCAACTAAAGCAACTAATCCAAACCCATGGTTAACTCATTTCTTACTCTTAAATTTCTTCATATTCTAACTAACCCCTTACTAGTGCAAACTATTTAATCAAAACCTACATTTATAACTAAAACAATCTAATACAAATACTTTATTTAATTAATACTATATATCTTAATTATATTGATTATATAGATATGAAGGCTAATAAAAGTATTAATAACAAAAAAACAAGAGATCTTGCAATCTCTTGTTTGTAATGATTATTTATCGATTTGATTGATGTCTATAATGAATAAACAATAATTATTTTTTAATTGTTATTATCTTAATTAAGCATTAAAAAACACTAACTAAATATTTAATAAATCTAAATACAATATATTAGATTTCAACTTTTTTCTCAAATGTACTTGGTTTCTTTTTGAAAATGTATTCACCATTTCTAATAGATGCAATACATTCTACACGGTTACGTTGTGCTTCAAATACATCTGGTGCATTTAATACGATGAAGTTAGCTGGTTTACCAGGATCAAAACCATATTCTTTTTCTAAGTTCATTAACTTAGCACCATTGTAAGTAATTAAATCAAAGTTACGTGGGAAGTCTTGTTCACGCATTAATTGAGTAATATGAATACCATTGTCAAGAATGTTCATTAAGTTTCCATTACCTGCAGGATATCATAAGTCAATGATTGAGTCTTGAGCAAAAGCTACGTTAATGTTGTTGTCAACAAATTCAAGAACACGTGTTACACCACGACGTTTTGGATATGAGTCTTGACGTCCTTGTAAGAATACGTTTTCAGTTGGACAAGCTACAAAGTTAATTCCAGATTGTTTAAATAATCCCATCATTCTGAATGCGTATGCATCATTTACAGAACCAAATGAACATGTATGACTAGCTGTAGTAAGTTTTCCATATCCTTGTTTCATTGCTTCAGCATTTAATAATTCTAAGAAACGAGCGTGAGTATCATCAGTTTCATCACAGTGAACATCGATTAATCTGTTGTATTTAACAGCTAAACGAACACTTTCACGAACTGATTCTTCACCATAAGCACGCGCTCATTCGTTGTGTGGAATACCCCCAACACAGTCAGCCCCTAATTTAAGAGCTTCTTCAACTAGATCACGACCAGTTTTTCCATCTTCTTCGTATGAGAACATACCATTTTGTGGGAACGCTACAACTTGGATTGTTACTTTGTCTTTAAGTTCATCACGAACTTCAAGAGCAGCACGAATACCTGTTAAATTAGCGTCCGTACAGTCTGTTTGAGCACGAATGTATTGAGTACCATAAGATAGACAGTCTTTAACAGCACTTCTAATACGTTCTTTCATTTGTTCTTTAGTTGTACGTTTTTTAAATGTATTTCAAATATCAATAGCCTCAAATAATGTACCTGTTTCATTTTTAACTTCATCAGTTTTTCCTGTGAAGTAGTAGTCTAAGTGTAAGTGTGAGTCTACATAAGGAGGAACAACTACACGTCCTTCTAAATCAATCACTTCATCAGCATCACCTAAATTTTTACCAAAAGCAACGAATTTGCCATTTTCTACAAGAATTTCTGACGCTTCAGGGTGTTTGTAAACATTTACATTAATAAATTTCTTTTTCATATAGACCTTTCATTGTATAGATATTTTATTTGTTTCTAGACAAACAAATAAAAGAGATAAGACATTTTTATTTAAGTAAAATAAATAATATTTTTCTTGATTTTTGAAAATAAATATATTATAATTATAAACATCTAACCAAGAGCTAACATTTTAGCTATATGTTTTTGTATACTTAAACATCAATATTATAACAACTATAAACATCTAATATTAATAATTTCACTAAAAATATGTTTTAGTTGTTTTTTAGTGTACTCTTGTATAAATTAATGTGTAATTTATTTGATCATTAGTTTTATCTTTTTTAGATGTAAATAAGATCAAAACAAAATCTAATATACTACTTTTAAAAGCTATTATGCTTTTAAAATATTAATAAAACAAAAACCACTCCATTTTCTTTGGGTGGTTTTTTTGTTGTTTAAATTATTTAGCTAATTCAATTTGATCTTTTTTGTTGTTGTATTTAATTTTGTATGGATGGTTTTTAAGTACTTTTTCTTCTAAGATCATAACAGCTAATTGGTTTTCGATGTTTCTTGTGATTCATCGCTTTAGTGGTCTTGCTCCAAATGTATCTGAATAAGCTTGTTCAACCATACTATTAGCTATTGAATCATCAAAACCAATTTCATAATCCTGAGTACTTAAACGAACTTCTAGTTCTTTAAGTAGTTTCTTAGCAATTGATTTAACTACTTCTTCAGGAAGTTTGTTAAAGAAGATGATTTCATTGATTCGATTTAACATCTCAGGTCTAAATGTTTTATGTAAAGCTTCAAAAGCTTTGATCTTATCATTTTCTAATAAAGCTTTAGCTCCTACATTTGATGTCATAATGATGATTGTATTCTTAAAGTTGATTTCATTGTTTTGTGAATCTTTTAATACTCCATCATCTAGGATTTGTAATAATAGGTTTAAAACATCAGGGTGTGCTTTTTCAATTTCGTCAAATAATAAAATACAATATGGTCTTCGTTTAACACTTTCAGTTAATAATCCAGCGTTTTCATAACCAATATACCCTGGAGGTGCACCAATTAGTTTAGAAACACTATGTTTTTCCATATACTCGCTCATATCAAACTTAATAAGAGCTTTTTGTGAATCAAATAGTTCAATTGCTAATTGTTTAGCAAGTTCGGTTTTACCAACCCCAGTTGATCCTAAAAATAAGAATGAACCAATTGGTTGAGCAGGATTAGAAATACCAGCTCTTCCTCTAATAACTGCATTTGCAATTAATTCAACAGCTTCATCTTGTCCGATAATCTTTTCTAATAAACGATCTTTGATATGTAATAATTTATTTTTTTCATCTTTTAATAAATTATTTAATGGAATTCCTGTTGCACGTGAAATAACATCAGCTACTTCGTTCTCTGATAACGAATCAACAATTAGTTTGTGTTTTGATTGTTCACTATTTAATTTGATTTCTAACTCTTCTTTTTGTTTGTTTAATGCTGGTAAATCAGAGTATAGAAGTTTTGAAGCTTTTTCATATTTACCTTCTGATTGTAAGAATTCAATTTCATGAGTTGTTTGTTCAATTTTTTGACGAATATTAGTTAATTGATCAATTTGTTTCTTTTCAGCTAAATAAATATTATTAAGCTCATCAAATTGTTTTTGTTTTTGTTCAATTTGATCTTTGATACTAGCAAGTCGTTTTTGTGATTTTTCATCCTTTTCACTATCAAGAGCTGCTTTTTCAGTTTGTAGATGTTGTAGTTCTCGTTTGATTTCATCAAGTTCAAGGGGAGCTGAATTAATTTGGGTTTTAATTTTAGCAGCAGCTTCATCAATCAGATCAATTGCTTTATCTGGCAGGTTCCGATCATTAATATAACGTTCAGATAATTTAACTGCAGCAATTAGTGCACTGTCATGAATCTTAATACCATGGAATGCTTCTCAACGTGGCTTTAAACCACGCATAATAGTTAAAGCTTCTTGCTCAGTTGGTTTGTTTACTAATACTTTTGTAAATCGTCGTTCTAAAGCTTGATCTTTTTCAATGTATAGTCGATATTCATTTAATGTCGTTGCTCCAATGATCTTAATTTCTCCACGTGCCATCAATGGTTTTAAGATGTTAGCAACATCCATATTTGAACCACTATTTTTACCTAATCCTACAATCTGGTGAATCTCATCAATAAATAAAATGATATCTCCATTAGATTTTTTAACTTCATTAATAATATTCTTTAATCGTTCTTCAAATTGACCTTGATAACTTGCTCCTGCAATTAAAGAAGAAAGAGATAGTTCAATAATTGTTTTATTTAATAAATTAGATGGAACATCTTTATGGACAATTCGATAAGCTAATCCCTCAATAATAGCTGTTTTACCAACCCCTGGTTCTCCAATTAATACAGGGTTATTTTTGGTTTTACGACTTAAGATTTCGATTGTTCTTCTAATTTCATCATCCCGCCCAATTACAGGATCAATTTTGTTATCTAAAATTTCTTGGTTTAAATTGCGACCAAAATCCGCTAATGAATTCAATCCTTTGTCTTTAAATTCCATATTTACCACCTTTTAGATTTAATAATATATTTTAGCACTCTTCAAGTGATATTGCTAAAAAATATAATTTAAATTATTACTTTAATAAGAATTTATTAAAAAAACGCCTAAATAAAAAGATTTAGCCAAAAAAAGGTTTGATAAAAAAACAAAAAAGAGCACTAATAGCTCCTTTTTGTATAAAAATAGTTGGTATAAATTTAACTTAAAAAACAATGGCATTGATTATATATTCGTTTATATATTATTTATTAATACTAATATTTAATGAGACGATTATATCTTAAAATTATATGATTCTCACTTGTCCATTATATTTTTGCCAGATAATCAAATAGAATCAAGAGTATATTCTCCGCTGCTAATATAATGATCATCTATATCAAAAACAAATTTACCATTCATTTCACGTAAATTCTTCACAGTTGCATAAATTTGTTCTTGGTGCGGTTCACCTTCATCATCCATATATTCATAAGTAATTGTGAGCTTTGCATTTTTGATTTTAGCAGGCATTTTTCCGTTTTTTGTTTTAAACGAGAATCCTGTAATATAATTTCCAGAACTCTTTACTTCAATATCGGATAATTCAGGATGTCCTAAATCTTCATTATTTTGTTCATTGTAACCATTTTCAGGCGGATTTGTTGTAATAGTATTGTTTCCAGAAGTGACACCAGAATCAGGGCTTGTTGGAGATGACGCATTATTAGAACCTTGATCTTCTATTGAAGATGATGAACCATCACTGTTGTTTTCAGTAACTTTTGGATTTTCTGTTTTTGGACTTGTGTTAGGTTGACTAGAGCCAGATCCGCTTGAAGGTTTATTACTTGGATTAGTTACAGCAGGATTAGTAACTTCTGCACTAGTTGAAGAATTATCAGATCCTGAATTTATTCCATTACCAGGGGTTGTTGTTTCTTTTTCTGTGTTTGTTTCTGGTTTAGAATGATCGGTTTGGTCTGTGTTAGTTGAAGGTACATTAGAATTTGACCCTGGTCCATTTTGAGAAGAACCACCAGTTGCT
>NZ_JFDP01000014.1 GCF_000731915.1 Ureaplasma diversum NCTC 246 | reverse complement strand
GTGCTATTATGGCAGGGGTTAGTGTTATAGGAGTGGTTGCAGCTTGTGCACCTACAAAGGCGAAACCAGCTAAACCCACTGAAAAGAAAGTAGAACAACCACAAACAGGTGGCTCTGAATCTTCAAAACAAGGTAGCGGAAGTACTACAACTGGAACTAAACAAGGTTCAGAAACTGGTGGTTCAACCGACTCATCAGGCGGTTCTACTACAACTACTAAACCAAAAGAAAATGAAACTAAACCAACTAAACAAAATGGAAATACAGAATCAATGAAAGATGGAGAAAAACCTAATTTAGGTTCTAATCCATCTAATGGTTCTTCAAACTCAGGAAGCAATAATTCAGGTTCACAAAACCCTAACACTCAAGCAAAACCTGAAAAAGGTAAAAAAGAAACTACTCCAAAAGATGGTACTGAAGGTGGAAGTCAATCAGATCAACCCGCACAACCACAAACTCCACCTGCATCAGGTAAAGAAACAGATACAGGTAAACAACAAGATGGTACTAGCTCTGAAAATGGACAAAATTCAAATAACGGAAAAACAGAACAACCACCTGTAGACAGCGGAAGTACTAAACCAAAAGACTCAGAAATGAAACAAGATACAGAAAAAGGTGGAGGTGATTCTAGTAAATCAGACGCCGGAGAATCTACTGAAACTAAGAAAATGGAAGACACACCATCATCAAGCGAAAATGATGATAAACAAAATTTAGAGAAACAACTACAAACTAAAAAAGACGAAGCTAAAGCATCGATTGCTAAATTAACTAATCTTATAAAAGAAGATGTAACTGAATTCGAAAAACAAATTGATCAAATTAAGACACAAGATGAACTAAAGCAAATTGAAGAAATTCTAAAAGCAGCAAAAGAAAGGGATACAGAACGTAAAAATAAATTAACACCTGTTTCTAGTACAGTAATAATCCCAGAAACTCAGAAAGATCGTAATTATCTTCATTTTGAATTCCAAATTAGTAAAGAAGGTCTTGATAAAATACAAAATAAGAAATTAAAACTAACACTAGATGTAGTAGGGAAAAACGGAGAACAATTTCAGCCTGTTGAAGATAGTGCAGCAAATTATGGTGATGACACTAATGGGTTATATGTTGCCCCTATTAAATACACAAAAAATGGATTAATTCTAGTAAAAATAGAAACACATAGCTATTTCAATAAGGAATTAAAATCTCCGGAAGGAAAATATAAACTTACTAAAATATGAGATAGTACTGATCCAAGTATGGAAAACTTATTGAACACACCAACATCAGAACTTGAAATATCTTATACACCAACAAGTCCTAAGCCTTAATGATTTACAATAATAAAATCAATTAAGAACTAAAGAATATATAAAAATTAGAATGCACTTTTTATTAGTGTGTTCTATTTTTTTAACACCAATTTATAAATAAATTCAGGACGAAATAAACAAATTAAAAGTTATCATTGTAAAAATAACCATATTAACTACTTTTTAGTTTAATATCAAAGCAAATTGAATATGTAAATTCTTTTAAATTTAAAGCTTTTTAAATAACTACAGTTTCAAAATCACATCCCCCTAATTTTTATAAAGCAGTGTGGTTTTATCCTGACACTCGAACTCAAAAACACAAAACTACAAACCTATGATAAATTTAATAAAATATACTTAACCGGAACATCCAACCCAAAAGTCC
>NZ_JFDP01000013.1 GCF_000731915.1 Ureaplasma diversum NCTC 246 | reverse complement strand
ACTATCAAAGGATTTATAAATATGAGTAAATTCAAAAACAAGAAAGCACTAGCGTTATCAGTTGGTGCTATTATGGCAGGGGTTAGTGTTATAGGAGTAGTTGCAGCTTGTGCACCAACAAAGGCAAAACCAGCTAAACCCACTGAAAAGAAAGTAGAACAACCACAAACAGGTGGTAATGAATCTTCAAACCCAGGTAGTGGAAGTGGAAGTGGAAGCACTACAAATCCAACTGGTCAAGGTTCTGGAACTGGTGGTTCAACAAATGCTAATCCAGGAAGCGGGAATTCATCAAACGCAGGAAACCAAGGTTCAGGAAATGGTGGAACTACAGATTCATTAGGTGGTTCAACAAATGATAATAATCAAAAATCTGAACAAGAAGCACAAGCCACATTAACTGCTAAAAAAACTCAAACAAAAGAAAAAATTTCTAAATTAGCTTATTTATCTGAAGCTGATAAAAAGAGCTTCAATGATCAAGTAGATGCTATTGCTGATCCTTCTAAAATTAATGAAGCTGATGAAATAGTTAAACAAGCTGAATTAAAAAATAACGAAGAAAAAACTAAAAAAGAACAGGCTGATAAACAAAAAGAAGCTGAAGCTACTCTTAAAACAAATAAAGAAGAAGCTAATAATACTATTAATGCTTTAGCTAATTTAACTCCTGAGGAAAGAAAAGAATTTACAGATAACGTTGATAAAATCACTGATACAACTAAATCTGAAGAAATTAACAAAATAGTAGAAGAAGCAAAAACAAAAGATACTGAAAAGAAAAACGCTAAAGAAGCTGCTACTAAACTAGAAGAAGAAAAGCAAAATGCTATTGCAGAAATTAATAAATTGCAGGCTTTAGAAGAAAGTGAGCGTGCACCTTTTGTTCAAAAAATAGAAGCTATTAAAACTGTTGACCAAAAAGAAGAAATTCAAAAAACCCTAAAAGAAGCGAAAGATGCTAATGCTAAAAAGGTGGCAGCAAAAGCTAAGAAAGAAGCTGAAGAAGTTAAATCTTCATTAACTCCTGTTTCAATAAGAATCGCTAGTGATAAATATATTTGATTAAAATTAAAAACTACTAATCAAACTTTTAGTAAGATAGAAGCTAAAAGACTTAAATTTACCTTAAACAACGGTAAAGGTGGAGAGTTTGTAGAAAATGCTGCAGGTTTTGGACCAACTAATAAAACTATATATTACCAAAATAAGAAGGTAGAGAGTGATGGCAGTGTAACATTTGAGATTAGTTCTGATCAAAAATATGGTGCAGAAAATGAAAAAGGCACTTGAAAAGTTACACAAGTATGATTATCTGATGATACTACGGAAACTAATTTATTGACAAAACAAAGTGACGAATTAACTATTAGCTAACCCTATCTACAATAAAAAACATCGAAATCAATTGATTAAATTCATCTTTTGGTTAAGATGGTTTTTTTTGTTACTTGTCAATACCTACCATTTAACATTTCATTAAAACTATATACTCAAAAGATATTTTTCAAATAAAACTCTCTTTTAAAAAACTATCCCCACTAACAATCTTAATAATCAATTTAATTAATCATCTTCATCTCCAACACAAATATTTTTAAAATAGAAAGTAAAAATAACAAAACAAAGAAACACCTAATGAGGTTCTTTTTAATCATTTAAGATCTATTAATATAACCATATATGTCTAAAATCAAAAAACACAGCTATGCGAAAACTATAGTTATGCTCTCAGTTTGTTATCATATAAATGGCTAACTAATTATTAATTGCTTAATCAGTTAATAAAGAATAAATTATAATTAATATTTATGTAGCTAGTATTTAGTGATCTAACCAATAAATACTAAGCAAAAATAAGTTTATCTATTTTATAAAATGTTCCCATTATTTTATTTTTAATTTTCTTTTTGCTAAAAAAAAAAAAAAAAAGCAAATTAAATAAAATATTATTGTGTGTTCTTGGTTTCTAATAATTGAGGTATACACCAACATTTTGTTCCTTGAAAACTATTTTGTTTTTATGGTTAAATCATTTTAAATAAATATAGTCTCAATAAAACAGTAAATAAAACAACATATTGATATTTATAGGAGTTTTTATGGAAAACAATACAAATGTAGTCGTAAATGCTGAACCAGTTTCTAGAAAATCTAATTTAGCAGCTTTATTATGAGTAATCTTCTTTGGCGCAATTGGTGCACATAGATTCTATGTAGGTAAAATCTGAACTGGTATTTTATGATTACTTACAGGTGGATTATTTGGATTCGGTGCATTAGTTGATTTCTTCATGATCGTGTTTGCTAGATTTAGAGATAAAACTGGTGCACGTTTAAAATGAATTCGTAAATAGGCATAATTATTTAACTCAAAATTAATAAACTTCATCTCATTAAATGGGGAGAAGTTTTTTTTGTTTTATTAGTATTTTAGCAGGTGATTTTAATAAGTGATCGGTTTGATTAATATCATCATTTATCTACTAAATCTAAAAGCTTTTTATTCTACTTAAGCGGAACAATTAATTGATAAATCGCTTTTTTTTTTTTTTTGCAAAAAGTAAGGGGATTTTTATAATTAAACCATTTTTTGAAATTTAAACCTAAGGGTTAGTTGAGCTAATAACTCTTGAAGATCAATATTTAAAAAGAGGTTTTAATATGAGTAAACTAAATACTAAAAGCAAAAAGGGAATATTAATCGGAGTAGGTGGATTTATTGTTGCTTCAACTATAACAGGAGTAGTTGCTGGGGTTGCTGTTAATAAACAAAATAATGATAAAAGAGTAGCTTCTGAACTTTTAGCTAAGAAAACTGAAACAGTTAGTAAGATTAGTGGTTTAAGTTATTTAAAAGCAGATCAAGTAGATAAATTCAACAAAGAAGTAAAAGAAGCTAAATCAACTAAAGAAGTTGAAACTGTTTTAGAAAAAGCAACACAAGCTAGCTCTGTTAATAAAGCAAATGAACAAGCTAAGTTAGTATCATCTAAGAATAATGTTAAAAATGAAATTAATGGATCAGTAGGTTTAGATGATCAACAAAAAGCATTACTTTTAAAAGAAGTTGATTAAGCTGATTCAGAACAAAAGGTTCAAGGTGTTTTAATTAAAGTTAAGAATACTCAATTAGCATCTAAGAAAACTGAAGTTAAGAATGAAATTAATGGTTTAGTTCTTTAACTCCTGAACAAAAGACTTCACTTCTAAAAGAAGTTGATGAAGGTGATTCGTTACAAAAAGTAGAATCAGTTTTAACCAAAGCTAAATCTTTAAATCAAACAAATAAAGCAAATGATAAGAAAGCTATGGCCAATAACCAAGTTGATCAACTATCTGATTTATCAGAAAAAATAAAAATAACTTTAAAGATCAAATTAATAAAGCATCTAATCAAGATGAAATTAATAAAATTATTGAGCAAGCAAATGAACTAAATAAGCAAAACAAAGCAACTAAAGAAAAAGAATTAGCTGAAAAGAAAAATGCTTCTAGTTCTCAAATTGATTAATTAA
Source organism: Ureaplasma diversum NCTC 246 (assembly GCF_000731915.1). GTDB lineage: Bacteria > Bacillota_I > Bacilli_A > Mycoplasmatales > Mycoplasmoidaceae > Ureaplasma > Ureaplasma diversum. The sequence continues at coordinate 3,696 of NZ_JFDP01000013.1, read as the reverse complement.
CTAGTTTAACTGAAGAAGAAAAAACAAAGTTTAAAGAACAAATTAATTCTGCCACTTCAAAAGATAATGTTGATAGTGTTTTACAACAAGCTACTAAAGCAAATCAAAAAGCTAAAGATGAAGCAAGCAAAGCATTTAGTGATATTAAAACAGAAGCTAACACTTATATAACTACTTCATTAAAAGAAGCTAAATATGCCGATGGTAAAGCTAAATTAGAAAAAGAAATTAAAGAAGCTGATGATATCGTTAAAGAAGCTAATAATCAAAATGCAATCAAATATAGAGAAGCTAAAGAGAAAATTGCTTTAGCATTAGCTAATGCTAAAAAACATATTCAAAAAGTAGATAAAGCTCAATTAAGTGAAAATCAACTAACAGTTGAAAAATTCAATCTAGAAGTTGGTAAATCAAAAGAAGGTGATTGAATTAAAAATCTTAATTTGATATTAAAAGCTAACAATGCAAAACAACGATTTGAAAATAATGCAAATGCTAAACTACTTTTAATTAACTCTAAAACTAATGAAGTTTATTACGACTTATCATTTAAAGAAGATTTTAAAGGTTTTTTATGAAAGAACCCTGATAAAATAGATTTTGCTACAAACGTTGTTAAGAATAAACAATATTCAAATAGAGAAATCACAATTGATAAGATTGTTATAGAAAATGAGACAGAATATCATAATGTAGATCTAGGTGGTAAAAAGTTAACATTCAATTTTGTTAAAACAGTAAAAACAACTTGAGCTAGCTAAGTCTATCTAACATAAACTTCTATCCCACCAACCACCAATAAAATCCATAAAGAAAAATAAAGCATTTATGCTTATTTAATAAATATGGGTTTTATTTTTTATCTATACAAAGAATAGATAAAAACTTAATGTTTTATATACTCAAAGTTATAGGATGAATTAAAAACCTTTTAATACTAATTCTTTATTGTTGCAACTATGCTAACTAAAATATATAATGTAAGCACAAAGACAACAAATAACTTAAATTATGAATTACATTGAAAAGATCAAAGCAAAGCTTAAACAATCAAACGGTATTATCACATCTAAAGAAATTAAAGATTTAAACATCCCTACTATCTACCTTAGTCGAATGCTTAAAAAACAAGAATTAAATAAACTATGTAGAGGTGTTTATATAGATAAAAACGCAGACTATGATGAATTTTACTTTTTTAGTCTTAGATTTAGTGTCCCTATTTTCTCATATGTATCAGCTCTTTATTTTCATGAATTAACAGATATAATACCAAATGAAATGGAAGTTACAGTATATAAGGGATATAACGCTCATTCTTTAAATGATAATGTAATAGTACATTATGTAAATAAAGATATCTATGATCTAGGAATCACTATAAAAGAAACACCATTCGGAAATACTATAAGAGTATATGATTTAGAAAGAACTGTTTGTGATTTTATTAAAAATAGAGATCAAATAGAAGCAGAACTATTTAGTACAACAATTAATAGATATGCACGCTCTAAAAACAAGAACTTAGATAAGTTATATGAATATTCTAAAAAGATGAAGATTGTCAAAGAAATAATAGAGATAATGCAAATTGTTCTTTAATAAAGATAGATTAGTAAGTTTATCGATCAAACCATTTAAACCAACATAAAGAAAAAATGAGCATTTCAGCTCATTTAATCTAGATTGATTTTTGTTTTTAAACAGAAGCTTTAGTTCGGCTATTATTTAAATCTTCTGCTTCTTTGTATATAGCATCAACATCAGCTTCATTTTCAGATTCTTTAATTCTGTTTTGGAAGCTGATTGATTCTTCAGAAGTTAATTTAACAAAATCTACACTTATACTAAAATTTTTAGATTGTTTGTATCGATTAAACTGTTTTAGTTGATCAAAGATAGCATCAACATTATCTTTTTGATCTTTAGTTTGAGCAATAATTTGTTCTTTAGCTTTATTTAAATAACTCTCTGATAAATAATCTAATAAAATAAACTTAGAGATTATATCTCTTTTATAATTATCAAATTGATTAATAGATTTAGAGATATCAAGAACAAATGCTAAATGATCACTCTTTTTAATTTGTTCAATAAGTTTAGCTTTTTCTTCATTAGAAGTAAATTGAAGTTGATTTATTTTATCAATACTATCTTGTTTTCAAGCTGGATATTGATCAGTATTAGCTTGAGCTTGAGCCTGAGTTTGAGTTTGAGGTTGTTCAACTGTTGGTTGATCAACTTGTTTTGGTTTTGAAGTTTTATTGTTATTACATGCAAAAGCAGTTGTACTAACTAATCCAGCTAAAACTAAAGCACTACTAAAAGCAATAATCCTTACTTGTTTTTTGCTTGTTTTTAGTTTCATTCTCTTACGCCATGTATTAAACTAGGAATTTATTAACATTAGTTTGTAATTAATATAAAGTTAATACAACTAAATTATAACAATTCATTATTTTAAAAAGAACTATAAAACTAAACAAAAATTAATCTATTTTTTATAAAATCAAGGAACAGCGTATTTAAATGGATGATTTAAGGCTTGTCTTAGAATTAAATGTCCTACACTATGTTTAAAGGCTTTTAGTTCAAGCGGACTTCTTTTATCTCAATTAATACCAAAGTAGTTATGGTTATAACTATCAAATAATTCACCTGTTGAAAAACTACCATTTGCTCCAGCTCTTCAAATCGAGATTGGATCACCATCTCTTGATCAGATTACAGATCCAGAGTTTCCTGGTCCAAATAAAATTGGTGAGTAGTTTGGATATTGTCTAAAATAGAAGTTAGTATCTGTCATCTCTGGTCTGAAGTTAACATATCCAGTCATAAATCCTCAACCAGGGAATCCAATGTGTGCTAATGGGTTTAGTACAGGAACAATATGATGGTTTTTGTTTGATGATTGATTTATTTTAATTGGTTTAGCTTCTAAGTAGTTTCTAAACTTCATTAAGATATCATCACGTAATCCCTTTTTAGCATGATCAAATGAAGTTTTAAAATCACTTCAAGTAAGTTGTAAATCAAATGATGAAGAAGATGGTTTACCATCTTTATCAACTAGTTCATCAACACTATTTGGTGAGTTATTATTAGCACGATTATAACCAATATAAATTGGTGATGTACTACCAGCACGTACATTTAATGATGAATTAGTATTAAATCAACTATAAACACTATAACCATATCCTTTATATAGTTCTGAATCTCATTTATTTAATGGTAAAGAGATAGTAGGAGCACCAATCACTGGTGGTTCAGTTGCTTTATCTACATAAATAGCATTAGCATTTGCATTTATATTTGGATAAAACTCACCAACGTGTCAGTTTGAAATATAGTAAAGTGATAGATCATTTGGATCATCATTAATTTTATTTAATCAACCTGCACTACCAGGATGTCTATTATATGTTACATATTTAAATGCATTATCACGAACTCGGTTAATAAGATCTCATTCTCGATTAACTGTTCCTCAATCATCTCTAATTCATTGGATATTACTTATAAATCCATCATTATGTTTTCAATATACATTTTGGTTTGGATTATAGATCTTGTTAGCATAATAAGATACATCATTATATAAAAGATGAATTTGATCAGTGGCTGATGTATTAGCTAAATTATATTCATATAAATTAGTTTTACCTAATCCAAAATCACTTTCATTTTGGATTT
>NZ_JFDP01000012.1 GCF_000731915.1 Ureaplasma diversum NCTC 246 | reverse complement strand
AATTAATTACATTATTAATCAAACTTATTCAAGAATTCAAAATGATTATTATGGAGCAAATAAAACCTTTGCTTTTTATCAATTATTAAATAAGAACAAAGAGATTTTTGACAAAAAACTGAAATCAGTAACTAAAGCAAACTACTTTTTAGATCAATTAAATAATTGATTAAGTAGTAGTAATGATTCTAATTCAATTAAAGATGCTTATTTAAAATTAGTTAATAAAGAATTAATGAAACTAAAATAGTAAATGATAATTTAGCTAGATGAAAAGCTTTAGATTTATATCGATTTATGAATGTAGCTTCATTAAACAATCAAACAGCTAAGATTATGCTTTTAGATTTAGATACTGATTATTTAGATTTTGAAGTAAATAATGTTAAATTAAATCAAACTTATGATCAATCAATAGTAACTTATAAAATTACTCATAAGTACAATCCTGCTTTAGTTTTATATAAAGAAGTAAGATTTAGTTTAGATAATGAAAAGATCTTAAAGAAAATAAATGAACTAAAACAAACTAGTAGTTTAGATCAATATTTTGAAGTTGATTATTACTTATTATCTAAACTAAATGAAAATGAGTTTAATAATCAGTTTGATCTATCTAAGAGTAATAAAGTAGTTGGTATTGTGTTGTATGCAGACTATAATAAACCAACTATTAGAAGAAAACAAAAATATGTAAATGAAAGTTTTGAGTACAGAATCAAACAAACACCAACTATTAAAGATAATAAATTAGTTGCTACTGTTGAATTCTTATTTAATAATAATGTTATTTTTAGTAAGGAATTAATTACAGATAAAAATGTAGTTTTCCAAAGTTTAGAAGCAACAGAGAAAGATGATGATCTGATTGATTTAAATCAAGCTAAAGAAATATTAGCTGATAATGAAAACTTACTAACTCATCTTTATTTAAAGAAGGGGTTAAATCAATCACACCAAGACTTTTATCCAGATGATGCGATTAATGTTTTAAATACAATGTATGATTTACCTAAGTTTGGGAAATATACGATTGCACCACGTCAATTAATCAAAGCTTATGATTCAGGGAATGAGTTTGGTGGGGTTGCTGAAATCTTCTGGGGTATATTAAAAACTGAAATTGATGAAAACAATCAAGTCGTTCAAAAATGAGTTGATAATGCATTTTCAGATTCGTTTTCAGTTAATCATTTTAAACGTTATCAATACCACGACTTCATTAAACCAATTAATAATCAATATTTAACTGAAGATGATTTTAAAGCTCAAAATGAGTTTGATCCTAATCTTAAAAAAGAAATTGATTTATTAGATAATAGTGATGTTGACTTTAGAAGAGTAGTTGGTCGGGCTGAAAGTAGTTCTAAAACTACTTTATATCGAAACTTAAACATTGATGAATTCTTAAATCAAAAAGCACATATGAAAGCTAACTACTTCTTAAGAATCATTGATCCTAAAGATAAAGAAGTAGTTATTGGTACTCAACTTACTAATAAACTATATCAACCAGGTGAATATGTTTCTTCTCGATCAGGACATATTCCAAGAGATGATATTGATCGATGATCATCTGCAAACAACAAACTAATTAAAGAAAAAACTTTTTATTATTTCTATGATATTAAAAAGCTTGGTCATAACTCAATTAGTTTTAGATTAGGTTTTGTAAAAAATGATGATAAGAAACAACGTTATTCACCTAATAAAGAATTTGTTATTAATAATGTTGTTAATGATTATGAACAAAATCTATATCCTGAAGTAATGCTAAATAATTTAATTCATTACAACATTAAAGTTGATTATGAACAAATAGCTACTAAAACAGTAGCTGATTGATCGACTGATCTTAAAGAATTAGATAAACACATTACATTAGTTAATTCAGAAGCAAATAATGATTTATATATTAATGATTATTCAATTACATATAAAAACTTCTCATTACTAAAAAGTTATTTTAGAATTGGCGAAATTAAACAATATGGTAAAAACAAAGCATTTGTAAGATTTGAAGTACTTACTTTTGATCGAAAATGAGTCTTAGGGAAGAATTGATATTTAATCTCTAATTTTAAAAATAGTGAAAATAGTTTAGTTGAACAACTACACTATGATAATCAAAAACTAACAACACTATATTATGATAATAAAAATGTTAAACGAATAAGAGAACTTGAACCATACATTGATGATGCTGAATGATCACTTAAATCAGATTATGAAGCTGTTTGAAAAATGGATAGTAAATACATTAAACATACCTTATTATCAAACAATGCTTTTGATCGAGAACTTGATTTAGAGATGTATGCTGGAATGTTAGTGTTTGATAGTCAAGTAGCTGAACGAATTACATCAAAAAATCGAACAATCAAACTAAAACTTGATTTTGAACAACT
>NZ_JFDP01000011.1 GCF_000731915.1 Ureaplasma diversum NCTC 246 | reverse complement strand
CTATTGGATTTAAAACCCCAATAGTTTTTGTTTTTTATTATTCTTGAGTTGCTTGATTTAAAACATCTCTAAAGTTAATATCTAAGATCTTAGGAGATTGAATTACTTTATTGTTGTGGAAGATATTAATATATAAACCAAAGATATAATCACCTTCTAAAACATCAGCTACTTGTTTAGGAAGATTGTTTTTAGCATTTTTAACTTCGTGAGCATATTTTTTAATGCTTTGTTTAATATCACTTATGACTTGTTCACTAACTTCAATTTTATTTTCTTTAGTTAGTGTTACTTCATAAAGTCCTTGGTGCTTTTTAAATTCTTCAAGCATTAAACGGATTCCAATATTAGCTAATAAATTAGCCCCATTTTCAAGTTTTAGATCAAGTTGACCTAAAACCTTGTTATTTTTAGTTTCACTTAATGGGATATTAGGATCGTATTCAATCTTTTTGATATCATTGATTGTTACTTTATTATTTGTTTGTGTTCCATCATTTTTAGTAATTGTTAAACTGCCTTTTGGTCGTTGTTCAACTTTAGTGTCTTCAGGGATATGGATGTTTGTTTTATTTTCTTGGATCGATGGTATATTAAAGATTTTTTCTAAAGCTTCAACATGTTGATTAATTGGTTTATCTTCATTTTGTTGAACAGTTGGATATAGTTTATCAAGTAGTGTACAAGAACTAATTGAAGCAGATACTAGAGCAAGTCCAGTTACCGCTATAGTTGATCAAATTATTTTCTTATGCTTTAGTTTCATAGACATCCTACCATATATAATATGGATAATATTTTAGCACAAAGATATCATAAAATATAATAGACTATAAAACCAAAAAAAGATATGATAAAAAAGAGCAAATCATATAAAATTATATGATAGTTGACTAAGCTTGTAGATTAGAAGTTAAATATTGATTAAAGGACAACCATGGATAAAAAATACATTCGAAACTTTAGTATTATTGCACATATTGATCATGGAAAATCAACCCTATCCGATCGGATTATTGAATTAACTAACACAGTAACAAAACGTGAAATGGTTGATCAGATTTTAGATACTATGGATATTGAACGAGAACGGGGCATTACTATTAAATTAAATGCTGTTCAAATTCACTATAAAGCCAAAGATCAACAAGATTATTTAATTCACTTAATTGATACCCCAGGACACGTTGATTTTACTTATGAAGTATCAAGAAGCTTAGCAGCGTGCGAGGGTGCAATTTTAGTTGTTGATGCTGCTCAAGGAATTGAAGCTCAAACTTTATCAAATGTTTATTTAGCTCTTGAAAACAACTTAGAGATTATTCCAACAATTAATAAGATTGATTTACCAAGTGCAGATATTGATAAAGTAAAAAAAGAAATTGAAGATGTTATTGGTCTTGATACAAGTGATATTCCCCTTGTATCAGCTAAAACGGGTTTAAACATTGAAGATGTACTTGAAGCAATCGTTAAACATGTTCCAGCTCCTCTTGATGCTGATGATAATAAACCATTACAAGCTCTTATTTTTGATAGTTTTTATGATTCATACAAAGGGGTTGTTTGTTTAGTTCGGATCAAACAAGGGCAAGTTAAGGTTGGTGATAAGATCTTAATGATGTCTAATAATAAGGAATATATTGTCACTGAACTTGGGGTAAGAACACCAAAGATTGTTAACAAACAACAATTATTAGCTGGAGAAGTAGGTTGAATTGCTGCAGCTATTAAAACTGTAAAAGACATTAATGTTGGGGATACAATTACAAACGCAAAAGAACCAGCAGCTGCTCCTTTGCCTGGATATAAAAAAATTCTACCAATGGTCTATTGTGGACTTTATCCAGTTGATACTAGTCAATATGAACACTTAAAAGAAGCAATGGCTAAGATCGCTTTATCTGATGCTGCATTAACTTATGAATATGAAACTTCTCAAGCTCTTGGGTTTGGTATTAGATGTGGTTTTTTAGGATTATTACATATGGATGTAATTCGTGAACGAATTGCACGAGAATTTAATATTGAACTAATTTTAACCGCCCCTAGTGTAATCTATGAAATTGAATTAACTAATGATGAAATCATCAGGATTGATAGTCCTGCTAAAATGCCATTACCTAATAACATTAAAGCAGTTAAAGAGCCATTTGTTAAATTAAGTTTAATTGCTCCTGAACAATACATTGGTTCAATTATGGAATTATGTCAAAAACACCGTGGTAGTTTTATGGAGTTAGATTTAATTGATGGAACACGACGAAAACTAATTTATAAAATGCCATTAGCTGAAATTATGTACAGCTTCTTTGATCGTCTTAAATCAGTTTCAAAAGGTTATGCAACAATGGATTATGAACTAATCGGTTATGAAACTGAAAAGTTAGTGAAAATTGACATTATGTTAAATGGAACAAAAGTTGATGCTTTAAGTATTATTTCACACCGTGATTTTGCTTATGATAAATCAAAAGTAATTTGTGAAAAACTAAAAGAAGTTATTCCAAAACACCAATTCGAGATTCCAATCCAAGCATCAATTGGTTCAAAAATCATTGCACGTGAAACAATTAAAGCAATGCGAAAAAATGTTATTGCAAAATGTTATGGTGGGGATGTTTCAAGAAAGAAAAAACTTCTTGAACAACAAAAAGAAGGTAAGAAACGACTTAAAGCAATTGGTAATGTTGAAGTACCACAAGACGCATTTGTTAAGATCTTAGGAGAGAAGTAGCTAATGATTGATTTTTTAACATTTAATCAAAAAGTTAGTGTTGCTGTTAATAGTTCAATCTTCTTATTAATCTTAATTGCAAGTATCATCTTCTTAATGAAAGTTAAGTTTGAAGAAAAAGGATATAAATTAGCATATATCTTTTATATCATCTTCTGAATCCCAACAGCATTAGTTCGAAACTTAAATGCTCCAATGCAAAATGCATTAGGAGATGTTAATTTATTATGATTAGTCTTAGGTGCTTATGGTTTTGTTGGTATTTTTATTAGAGCATTTGCAGACTATATGCACTATTTAATAAGATATCGTAAAGCATTCTTATTATTATCAATTATTGTAATGACAATTACATATATCCCTATTTTGATTCAACCAAATACAACAACTAATATTATTCAAACAATAGGAGTTGGAATTGGAGCAAGCTGCATTGGTACTTACCAATTACTTTTTAAAGAACAGTATTCAAAACAAAAATATTTCTTAGCTGTTAGTTTACTATCAATTCCCCCATTATTAGCTAACTTTTTAACAAGTCCAATTCGTTCAATGATGAACGCACTTGCACTAAGAGAATCAACAACAAAACAATTAGATCTAGAAATATTAAAATACACTTGGATCATTGGTATAGTTTTCTTAACAGTTGCTTTTGTGATGTGATTCTTTATTAAAGAAAAACGTCATATTGCTTGGAATTTAACTCCACTAAATCAAACTAAAAATGAAACATATCAAATCATTTCATTTATTTTATATGCCTTAGCTGGTCTTTTAATTTTATTTATTCGATTTAGTAACTCTGGATCTATTGCTTCATTACATATCCAAATTTTAAATAAATACATTGATCAAAAAGCTTATTTCTATGAATCTTATTTAACAATTGTTCATAATCTATTCCAATTATGTGCAGGAGTGTTAATGGGAACTGTATTAATTAAGCGTTTAAGCACATGACAAATTATGATGATTGGTTGTGCATTCTTTATGATTTATCATACTGCCGCTATTTTTGCAGTAACACCAATTTCATTTATTACGATCCATGCTCTTAATGGGTTTGCTTATGGTTTAGTTTATAATGTGATTTTAACAATTGTTGTAATCATTAACTTAAGAACAAATAAAGTAAGTGCAATGGGTATTTATCAAAGTGTGTTAGCAATTGGAATTACTTTAAGTGGACCATTTGTTAACTTTGTTAAAGTCGGATTTAGTTTATACAATAAAAATAGTACACTTGCAGCACAAGAGTACTATAAACACAATCAAACCTATAACTTAATTCTATTAGGAGCAGTTATAATTGCAGCAATCTTAATTACAGCAGCTTATTGGATTAATAAAAAGGGTGATCAAAATAAGAATAATAAGTTAATTACTTCTAACTTATTAATTGATAATAAATATCGTTTTGATTGACAAAAACCAATCAAAACAGATCAATTTAGTAAAATTAACTACTAATTTAATAACACTACAATTATTTATACAAATTAATAATTGGAACAAAGGCACTTTTTAGAAGTGCTTTTTTTTTTTTTTTTTAGAAACGAGCAGAAAAGATAAAATGGAAATAAAAACGACTCGTTCTAAAATTTAAGGAAATAATTGATATGTCTAGAATCAAAAATAAGAAATTGATAATAGCAAGTTTAAGTACAATTACGGTTTCAACAGCATTATTAGCAGTTGCTGTTGCTTGTGGGAGCACAGCTAGTGAACAAGATAAACAGAAAACTAAAGTACAAATTCCATTAGTTAAACTAGTTGGCTCTAAGAAGTCAAATGGGCTAGAAAAAGACAACAACAACAACAACAACAATAATAATAATAATAATAACGGTGTTGTTAGTGATTCAGAAACTATCAAAACTAGTTCAGAACTAGCAACTAAAACTAATGAATTCAAGTTATTAAAAAATAAAAAATCTTATGAATTGGTTTTAGAATTCAAAGGATCAAATGGTTTATTCGCTGAAGTAAAATTATTAGAAAGACCATCATATATTACTATTACAAAAAAAGCGGAAATTATTGATAATAAAGCTGTTTTTATTTTTGATGATCTAGACTTAGAAAAACATTCATATGATGTAGTAGAAGTAAAATTAATTGATGAAAAAAATTCATCAAATGACAAACAAGTTTATAAAAAAGAAATTAAAAAACAACCGATTCAAAACTTCTACGCAGTTCCAAGAGGTTGAACTACTACAGAATATTTATCAGCTTACAACACTTTAATTGATGATGGTGCTAGATTCTTATGACTTAATAGTTTCTACCATGGTTACTACCTTATTAAAGGGATGGAAGGAAATGGTTTAGCTAATAATACAGTGGCTGCTTATGTTGATGATAAATTCTCTGGAAAAGAAAATGTTGACCGTGTTGCTTCAGTTCAATTTAGAGTTGACCATGGTGCTTTCTTAGCTGGAATTGCAAGTGCTTATCATTTAAATAGTAACCAAAAAACGTACTTAAGATCTGGTGTTACTGAATTAACATGAGCTGGAATTGTTGGTCTTCCATTCTCATCTACTTCAACATTCATTCAAGGTTTCAAATTAGGTGTTGCATGAGCTAATGAAAAATTAAAGGACAAACAAATTGCTCAAAAAGATAACGCTACTCCTAAAAAATGAAAAGAAGTTAAACAAGTATTTGCTGATTCATATGCTTCAGGTTCATTTAATC
>NZ_JFDP01000010.1 GCF_000731915.1 Ureaplasma diversum NCTC 246 | reverse complement strand
TCAACCTGTTGCTTTAGCTCAATCTGCACCAAGTGCTGATGATAACCAAGACACATTTGTTAACGAAGTTCTAAAAAATGATGGTGAAGTTATTAAGACTATCAATGTTTTACTTACTCAAAATAAAGATCACCAAGGTAAAAAATGAATTGGTGGTGCTAAGGTTACAAACCCGCATGCTGCTAAATATAAATTAAATTCATTATTACAAATAGCATCAGATGATTTAGTAAATCCTGATGATCCAGCAGATAAAAGAACGAAAACTATTGGTGTTTATGATAAATATAGTTACTTTATTGATTTAGTAGATGGATCAAATGTATTTAGTAATTATGACAAGTTATATGAAACTATTGAAGGGGCTAAACTAGATAATAACCAAACAGGACAGCAACAAACTAGAACGATAAATTCATTCAAATATAACTTACAACTCAACCCTGAATTAGTTGAAATTAATAAGAGTAATGATGTTAATAACTCTGTTCGTGATAATACTACAACTTCAAGTGGATCATCAGCCGATGACGGAAAAGTAAAAGTAGGATATATTGTTCACGAAGAGATGAAAGGTTCTAAAAAGAAGAAAAAAGGACGTTTCATAATCAAAGGGTTTATTCAAGAAGGTAATGAAGAAAACAAACCTGCTATTTATGTAATTGACAATGTACCTAATGTAGTTAAGTCTACAGACAATTATTTACCATCCGTTGATAGAGACGAAATTATTAAACAAAACGGGGATGAATTTAAAGCTTTAATTGAAAAATGAAAAACCAAAGGCTCAAGTACAAGCGTTGGTAGTAATCAAGCAACAAACCAAGACGTTTGAAAAGACAATAAATTCACCATCGGTATCTCAACATTTGACCCCGAACAAGTCATCTTCACATTTGATAAATCTAGAAAATATTTAACAATCACTGATAAAACAACATTTGAAAAATTAGCTGTTGTTATTTTTGGTAGTCCAATTCCTAAAGTTGTTAAAAATGAAGGACTATATAATTGACAAGATGTTGTTGATAATGGAATGCATATTGAAAAAACTATCAACAACAAAATTAAAGATTTATATGGTGCACCAATTGATGATAACTATGATTTAACTGGATATATATACGATTCAGCATCTAATAATGGATCAGCAAATAAGAATTACTATATTGTTAAAAAAGATAGTGATGAAGTTATCTTAATTGATAATAATACATATACTGTTAATACTCAAACTCAATCTACTAAACAAGATAAGTTGTTTAATGGTAGAGATATTTTTAAAGATTATGATAAGTTTAAGACATTCTATGATAAGTTAACTGTAAACGAACAATCATTGTCTCAAAACGAAAATGAACAATTAAAAACTTGATTAAATTCTCAAAACGATAATTCATTCAAAAATTCTAATATCTCTAATATCAAAGTTAGAAAATATAAAGACACAATTATTCTTTTTGCTGATGAACAAGCTTCAACAACTCAAAACCCTAAAAAACGTCATATTCTAGCAATCAACAATCTTCCAAGAATTGTTAAAGATTATGAAATAAAATTAAAAGTTCCAACTCTTGATGACTTAATTGATCAACAAAAATCACTAGAAGATGTTTTAAAAGAAAGATTATCTAAATTAGATGGTAGCGCTGATACAACTAAATACAATGTAGACGGTTGAGAATTCAATGCATCAAAAACAAAAATCACATTTGACTACACAACAGATTTAATAACTTTAACTGAAGAAGATACTAACCAATCAGTTAAAATCAGCTCTTCAAGCAGTTTACCATCTATTAAAATTGTTAAAGCTAGTGAAACTAAAAACAATAGTAGTAGTAGTAGTAGTAGTAGTAGTGTAAAATCTATTGATTTCTCAAGTTTAGAAAACGCTTACATTATTAATAGTTTATATAAAGAAATTAATCAATTAAGTGATTACACTACAACAGATCCTGGTGCTAAATTATTTAGTGCTTTACCACTTTATGTAACTCAATCAGATCGTCACAATCTAAAAGATCAATTTGGTTTATTAACTGATGATCTAAAAGATACAGCTCATACAGAGAAAAAACTATTCAATAAAAATTCAAAAACCTTAACAATTAAATATATACCTGAAAAGGATTTAATTGTTATTAAAGACAGCGATTCAACACCAAGTGCTTTATTAATTAAAGAAAACAATCGTTATACTGATAAAGTCGACTTTGCTATTCCACCACGAATAGCAACTCAAACTAATAATGCTTTAGATGTTAAGAAGTTAGTTACTGAATATATTAATGGTTTAAGTGCTACTGGTGATGGCGCTAAATTAATTGGTAGTTATGTTGTTCATGATCCAGAGTTTGCTTACGCTGATTCAGGCGAACAATTTGTAACTATTAAGTATTCATCTACTAAAGGCGGAAGTCAAAAAGATAAAAAAATCTATGTTGTTGATAGAAATAAATATCATAATGAAGTTTCTGGCAGCGAGTTAAAAGATAAAATAGTTGAAAAAATCACAGACTTCAACAAGATCCAATCAAAAGGATTTAAAGAACTTACTACATTAAATTCATTATCTAGCTCTGAACAAGAATTACTTAAAGAGTTATTTAGCAAAGCTTCTAGTGGAAATGCATCAGATTATGAAAACATCCGATACCGTTTCATTATTCACAACAACAAGAGTGAAGTTATTTTTGCTGGAACAAAAGATGATGGCACACATTTCCCATCAAATAGAACTTTCTACTTTAAATTAACTGATTTAGTAAATGTAACAAATGACAGTGTAGCTGAATTACAAACTCCTGGAGTTTGAGATGTAATTAATGCTGGTTTTGTATGAACTGAAGCATTTAAACGAACTTGATTTAAAGATGCTCAAGGTAAATATACTATTGGTACAGCTAAAATAGATGAAGCAAAACTAAATGTTGATATTTCTGCTGACCACTCATATGCTATTGTTAAAGATAATTCAAAAACTGAAAACGATAAAATCATCGGTTATGTTGTCTTTAAAAACAAAGTTGAAAAAATCGAAAAAGCTGATTATTCAGAAGTTCCACCACAAGAGCTTAAACAATTAATGGATATTATTTCTGATATTCAAGAAAATAATAATCCAGATGTAGCTAAAGCTAAAATTAAAGATCTAGATCATGTAATTAAAGAAAAAGTGTCTAGTTTTGATATGACTTCTATTAATGCAGAATTAATAGCTAATGGTGATATCTTAATTAATGACCGTAAACAACCAGTATCTAACTACTTATTATTAACTAATGTGCCTAAGTTATTTAATTCAGATAGTTTCTATAGTTTATTTGAATTAGCTAATAGTGCAACAGATAAAGTTGATCCAGTAGATTTAATTACTAAGCGATGAGCAAATAATAAACGTATTGAAAGTAAACAAGTAAATAATCCAAGTTATAGTAAAGAAAAATCAAAAGATCACTTCTATGCGTTTACTGATAATGTTCCAAGTACTGATGGAACTACAAGCACAGATGGTGCTGCTATAAACAATCTAATTTATGTTTATGATAAGAATATCTATAAACCAGAAGTAGCCAAAGCTACTATTAGTGATATTCCTTCATACCGTGCTAGTGCAATCAAAACAGGTTCTGATATTGTTACATTAGAACAATTTGATAATGAAGAAGTTAAACAATTAGTAACTTCTAACTTTAATGGTTGAACAAGCATCAAACTCCGTTTATTTAGAACTAGAATGATTGTTCAAGGACAAGAAAGTGGAGAAACTAAATACGGGTTTATAACAGGATTACCTGATGTATTAGATGCTTCTGGTTTAGAGTTCCCTGATGAAAATACAATCATCTATGAACATGATGGGGATGTTAATGACGCATTCGCTGCAGTTATTGCTGATCCAACAAAAACTATTCGTAAAGATGGAAAAATCTCAATCTTTAGCCAACAATACGACCCAACAGCTGTTAGACTAGAATTTAACAACATTACTGGTCAAGTAAAACTATATAACAACAATAACTTTATTAGACAATTTAACCCAAGTATTCCAATGGGTAAATATAGTGTTATTGATGCAAATCAACGAAGATATAACATCTCTCCACAAGAAGCTTATAAATTAGTTCAAGCTATTAAAAAAGCTTCAATAGTAACAGATAACCAACATAAATATTCTGAAATTGGTGAATTTGCTTACTTAACAACAAACTTACCAATTGATATTAATACACAAGATGCAACAATTGAATACATTCAAGAAAAGAATATTATTGTTGTTCGTGGTTCAAATAAATATGGTAACCGTTTAATTATTCAAAATGTACCTAGAGTAGTGTTAGCTTCTAATGTTAACTTATATACAATAGATGAAGTAATTAAAAATAACCAAGATTTAAAGAAAACAGTAGAAGATAAAGTTGAAGAGATTAATTCTCAAAGACCAGCTTCTAAATCTATCGGTTCATTTGAAATCGATGGTACTTTAAGCATCGAAGCTAAAACAAATAATCCAGAA
>NZ_JFDP01000009.1 GCF_000731915.1 Ureaplasma diversum NCTC 246 | reverse complement strand
ATTTTTGTTTGTTTATTAATATCTTTTATTTAACTATTAATAAATGATAAATTTAAATAAAAATTGCTATTTTTTAATGGTGTTGGGTTTATAATTAAATAATATTTGGGATGAGGTATATGTGATGTTTAGTAGACAAATTAAACAAGAAAAAACTTCACTTGCTAACATTATTACCAAATTTTACGAACACAAAGATATCAATGGTGTTAAAAAAGCTTTAAAAAACAAACGGATTGACTATGTTGTTGAAGCACTTGAAAGCATTGAAGATGCAGATGTTATTTTATTTGTTTTATTAGCTAATAAAGATAGTATTTGTGGTGAGGTTTTTAAATATTTAAACATTAAAACCCAAGCAGCTATTATAGAAATTGCAAGTATTCATCAACTAAGAATCATCTTATTTGAACTATATAATGATGATGTTATTAATTTAACTTATGATCTACCTGAACACTTAAAGAAAATTATCATTGCTCTTGATAGTCAACAACGTGCAGCAATTAAACAACAAAGTGAGTTTGATCAAGATCATGTTGGAGCAATTGTTAACTCTGAATTCTTTACATTAAACATTAATCTAACCATAACAGAAGCAATTATTGAAATCAAAAGAATGCATGAGGATTTTGAACAAAGTAACTTAATTTATGTAGTTGATGATGAAAATAAACTAAAAGGTTTTGTTACCATCCATAACTTATTGTTTGCTGATTCATTTGATCAAAAAGTAAGTAGTGTTTATAAAGAAGATGTATTCTATGTACGTTCTGATGAAGAAATTGAAGATGTAGTTGAAATCTTTAGAAAATATCAAATTGAACAAATTGCTGTTATTAATAAAGATGATGAATTAATTGGATATATCACTGACAACGACATTCAACCAATTTTAGATGAAGAAGCAACAACTGATATTTATAAAATGTACGGGATTGCTGAACTTGACTTTCCTTATATTAAATCAAACGTGTTTGTGATTTTTAAATCACGACTTCTTTGATTAGCAATTTTAATGCTTTCAGCTACTTTAACAGCTTTTTTAATTGATAAATTCCAGGATTTAGGGCAAACCTTAACAGCAGGACTTTCAACTTTAGTAATAGTTCCAATTATCCCTGCTATGACTGGGACTTCAGGGAATGCAGGTAGTCAGTCTGCAGCTTCTGTGATTCGTGCTCTTTCGATTGGTGAGATCACCATTAAAGAATATAATAAGGTAATGGGCAAAGAGTTTTTAGTTGGGGTATTAATGGGACTTGTTTTAGGGGTCATTAATTTTGCTCGATTAGCTGTTTATTTTGCAATTGTCCCACCTGATCTTAAAAGTAATGGACTTTTAGTTACTACCATTAATAATCCAATGGTAGTTGGTACAATTGTATCAGCAGCTACTTCGCTTGCTTTATTCTTATCAATTATTATTTCTAAACTATTAGGTGGTACATTACCATTATTAGCTACTAAACTAAAAATTGATCCAACAATTATGTCTACTCCAATCCTATCTACTTTATTAGATATGGTGACAACTATTATCTTATTTGGAATGGGAATTGCTTTCTTATTATTAATTGTTGATCCTAATATTGTAGTTCAAGCAAATATAATTGAACATCCAACAACAACAACAACAACAACAACAACAACAACAACAACAACAACAACAACAACAAGTTTTAATCAAATCTTACTACCTAACATTAATATGATCTAAGTACCTTATTTAAACCAAAGGTACTTTTTTATTGTTTATTTATCAACCTTAATTAATATTAATTATGTAATCTTAAAAAATATTTAATAATTTATATCTTTTTATTAATGAATTAGGTTATAATAATTACGATATAGAAATCATTAATAACATAGGTTTATTATGGTTGCAGAAGAATTTATCAACACCTTTTGTCAATTGGTTGCTGATGATGTTAAAACTTTTGAAAAACAACTATATAAATATCCGCATAAAAATAAAATTCTAATCACCTTTATTATTCGTATTTTCCAACAACAAGAAATGAAGTTTGTTAGTTGGTCAACAACGAATCGTTATTTAATATGAGTTTGTGCTTTTATTTGCTTCTTGTATGGTTATAAGGAGTTACACAACTTTGTCTATGAGCATATTACTAACCGGAATGCTTATTGAACTTATCATTATAATGACATTAAGAAAACGATTTTAGTTAATAATTTAGTGATTTATTTTATTCAGATTAAAGTTTTATTTCAAAATACAGCACTCTATACAGCAACTAAAGCCAAATTCAAACAAGCGTTAGAATTAAACAACATTACTCTAACAAAAGCCAATCAGCAAACTTATAAAGCTATTGCATCTTTTATTGGATCAATTGTTGATACGATTAATGATGATGAATTTGAAACCTGTTTTAAGATTAGTGTTCTAAAATTGCAACATAAAGAATTTAGTGATCTTAGTATTTATCATTTCACTAAAATCAAACAAACCAACTTTTTTCAACGCTGGCTTGTTTTTAATATTATGTTTCAATGTAGTCAATTCAAATCTTTGGTGTGTCCATTACATTTATTAACTTATAAAGTAATGTCAATTTCTTCTAGTGGCAACGAGATTACTAATTTAAATCGAGAAATTATGAATCTAGCAATTGCTAAAAACCGTAATAAAAAAAGAAATGCGAAAAAAATAAAAAAAGTATTGACAAACATTTCTAATTAATGATATACTTATAAGGTTGTGTCTTATAGC
>NZ_JFDP01000008.1 GCF_000731915.1 Ureaplasma diversum NCTC 246 | reverse complement strand
GTGATTTATACTACCTAGTATATATTCTTTTGAACCAATTATTTTTTCCTTATACAATGGATATATTAATCCTAAAACATAGGCTAAGGCTTCATTAATTTCTGTTGTTGATAAATCGATTATATTCATCATTATTTTTTACTCTTTTCAGAACCAACATTGTTGAATTTCAATCTTTTTGCAGCTAGTGAGTAATAGTTTTTATCATATTCTATTCCAATAAAATCTCTCCCATTAGAAATAGCAGCTTCTCCTGTTGTTCCACTTCCCATAAAAGGATCAAGAATTAGATCATTTGGATTAGTGTGTATTTGAATGATTTGATTCATTAACTTTAAACTTTTTTGAGTGGGATGATTTAATTTTTCTTTACCAAAAACAACTGGGTATTTAAACATCCCTCTTAAATAAGGAAGACTATCTGGTTTATTGAATGTTCACTTTGCATTTTTCTTAACAGCTCAAATTGCAAATTCCATATCTTGGACATATCTTCTATTAATGTTTCTTGGCATCGGGTTTGATTTTTGTCATATTAAAACATCTTTGACAACCATACCAGTTGATTCATTTTCTAAAGCATCAATGATGTAACTAATATATCTGTATGAGCAAAAAATGATCATACTACCATTTCTTTTTAATATTTTTGAGTATTTAGGAATCCAAGAGAATAAGTCAAATGATCCATCATCTCACGAACCAAAGTCTACACCTTTTCGTGGATTCTTAAGTGTATTGAAATTATTTTTTTGTGAAATGTTATATGGTGGATCGGTGATTATGTGGTCTACTTTAATTCCGTTTTTAATAAATTCATTTATTTTAGAATAAGCGTCAGCATTAAAAAGTTGTATCATTATTTACTCTCTTTTAAATATTTTTTAATATGTTCGCCAATACCTTTTGCCATTAATGGTGGAACTGCATTTCCTATTTGTTTACAAATTGCAGTTTTTGTTCCGATAAATATAAAACTATCAGGGAAACTTTGGATTCTAGCAGCTTCTCTTGGTGTAATAGCTCTGTTTAAGAATGGGTGTGAATTTCTTCCGTTTGAGGGTGTGTCAAATCTAGTGTCAATGGTTGGACTAGGTTCATCTCAAATAAGTCTTGATCAAGTTGATGAAAATTGTTGTCTTCCATGTAAATCAACAGGCAGATAACTTTTATCACCTTCTGGCGGGATTAGTTTTAATTTTTCTAATGCTTTAGTTGAATGATTAGATGCTTTGTGATTGTATAAAAAACCAGCACATTTTCTCATTAATTTTTGATATGTAGATTCAGGGGATGTGATATATTCTGACTTATCAGATCCTTCTTTAGAGTTTAAATAAGCTAAATCAGATATAGCATCTCTAACAGTTGTTTTAGAAGCGTTATTTGTTTTTGGTAAAGATATTGGTTTTGAATCTAGTGTACCTATGATAATTGCTCTTTCTCGTTTTTGTGGCACACCAAAGTTATATGCATTAACAACTCCATGGCTTAAGGTATACCCTAATGCAGTGAATTTTTCATAGATTTGATCAATAAAAAATCCATTATTTGATGCAATCATATTTTTTACATTTTCTATGATGAAAATTTCGGGTCTAAGTCTTTTAACAATATCAAAATACTCAAGAAATAAAAAGTTTCTTGGATCATCTAAACCAAGGTTCTTGCCTTTTAAACTAAATCCTTGACATGGCGGACCGCCAATAATCATATTAATCCCAGCTTTTTTAGATAATTCAACAACCTGATCTTTTATTTTTGAATCCGAAACATCACCACAAATAGTTTTAGCATCTGGAAAATTATGTTTAAATGTTTCCAAAGCTTGTTGATTATGATCTAATCCGATCAATGTTTTAAATCCATCTATTTGATCTAGACCATAAGAAAACCCACCAGCACCACAAAACAAATCTAAGATCTTAAACTTCTTATCATTCATTGTATTTTCTCCCCTTTTATTATGTTTTGTGATAGTTAAGATATTGCAATTGAAATAATTTTAAATTTCAACTTATACCGACAACCCTTTTAAATCTATTTTATTGGTTTTTTATATCTATTCATTAAATCTATATTTAACAATATAATCATAGACTACATTTTATTATATAAAATCTATACTCTTATTTAAAATCATTAATAGATAATTATTTTATATTGTTTATTATTAATTTAAATATCATAAATATTTATTCTTATTAAATTTATACTCTTCCAACACAATAAAAATACACCCCTCCTACGTTTCCCACTTAAGTATAAAAATAAAAAACATAGCGTAAGTTTTTTTCAACAATCTTATGCTATGTTTTCTCTTATTAAAATTTCTAATAATAATTTATATGTTTCTCAGCTTTCTGATACCCCATCGTTAAATATTTGTATTACATTAACCTTTTGCTTATTTATAAAGGTCTCGACTTCTTTAACATCTTTAATAACATTAATTATTTTATGTTCAGTTATTCTATCTTTTCCTTCTAATCCTAATTTATCATTGATTATGTAAATAAGATAATTTAAGAAAACTAATGCTATAAAACATAAACATATATAACCTGTTATATGTTTTCAAGTTGATAAGAACATCGGTCTTAGTGATAATGCTCCTTTTAGGGTTCTAAAGTTTGATTTAATTTGTCATTGCTTAGAATATAATCCAACTATTTCACTAATGTTTAAATCTGTTCGATTCGTTTCATAGACATAATAGCCATCATATTTTTCATCTTCAATTATTTTTTGTTTATCTAATTCGTAGTATGCACCTTTATCAATAGGTTTAAAGAACCGATATTTTTTGCTTCCAGCTAAATCTTCGCAAGATACAAGATGATCTTTATCCATTTTCTTAGTGAAGTTTTCTATTAAAATTTGACGATCTTTTTTGTCTTTTGAAGCTCTTTTATCACTAAAAGTGATAATTTGTTGTCTTGTATGACCATTTGGTCTTTTTTTATTGTAAAGAGATGTTATTTGTCTAGTTTTGTATTTTATGCCATCTTCTGATCGATAACCATCTTCGTTAATAACATATTCTTTAAACTCTTTACTTCCTGTTTTCATTCGATAAGAAATGATATATTTTGAATTCATCGATTCTAAAAATCTTATATTTTTATTTATACTCATTCCTTTATCAGCAACAATGGTTACATTTGTTACACCATAAATTTTTGCTATTTCTAACATAAACGGGATGAAAGTGTTTGCATCTGCACAATTTCCAGGAAAAACTTTGTAGTGTAAAGGGATACCATTTTCATCAGTAGCCATTCCAATAACTATTTGATCTTCTTTGAATTTTCCGTCTTTTGAATACCCTGGCATCATATAACCTTGGCGTTTAAAAGTTTCGAAATAAGTTGTTGTTGAATCAAATCATAAGATGTTAATATTTCGATTAATTTTAACTTTTATTTTTGAATTAATATTTTGTAGGATTTTGTCTTTGTTTTCAGAAATATAATCAAGAGAACGATAAAATGAATTTTTCGAAGCTGTTTGTAAATTCTCTTTTTTCATTGTTTTATAAGTGTTATAAACACTTATTGGATTTTTAATTCTTTGGTAAATCATTTGTAAAACAACATCTTTAAGTGTTGTAGATTTTGTAGTTTTACAATCTTGGAAGATATCGAAATAACTAAATAATTTATCAACAATTTCAAGACCTTTAAATTTTTCAAACGCCTCCCTTTTAATCATATTCTTGTTTTTGAAAATATTATTTAGTTCTGTCCTTGCTTGTTCTTTAGTTAAAGATAAAGGGAAATTTGAAATAATTGCTTTTATAACTTTTAAGGGTTCTGGATCAAATTGTTTTAGATCTTCAATATAACCATAACCAAATCTCATAACAAATCCTTTGTTGTCTGGTTTAGGGATACCGATTGATAAATATTCACCCTTTTTAACTCGTGAAATGGATGTTATCCATTGTCTTTTTACTTCAGATGCTTTCTTTTTCATACAATTATTATATCATAATTTAAGCATAAAAGTATATTATTTTATATTTTATTAAAAATATAGGGGCTATTTTCCTATATTTTTTATAATTAAGTGGGAAACGTAGGAAAATCTATACTCTTATTTAAAATCATTAATAGATAATTATTTTATATTGTTTATTATTAATTTAAATATCATAAATATTTATTCTTATTAAATTTATACTCTTCCAACACAATAAAAATACACCCCTCTACTTTATACGAGTAAAAGGGTATATTTTATAAATTTATCGGTTTCAATGTCTTCAACCAACATAAGCTAATGTTGGTGCTCCAATAATAGTCATTCAAATTGATGAGTTAACATATTGAACTTCTTTAAATAGAACAACACCAAAAGAAGTTAAGATTGCCCCTAATAAAGCTGATAGTGGCATCACAATCCGATAGTCTCTAGTACTAAAGATTTTACGAATAATATGTGGTGTAAACAGTCCAACAAAAGCTACATTACCAACTAACATAATTGAAGGAGCAATACAGAAGATTGTGCTGATAATAGCCACTATTTTAATTGGAATAATTGCTGTTCCTAAATTCTTAGCTTTTTCATCTCCTATTTCAATTAATGTTAGCTTATGAGAAACAATATAAGCTAACATTACTCCAGCTAAAATTAAGATAGCACTAATTCATAGTATTTTATAAGCTTCTGTATGTGTATTAAAGATGTTTTCAGCCCCGCCTAATACATATAAAAAGTTAATTTGAGAACCTGATGTACTTTGGATTCTTATATAGTATGTAATTGTATTAAAGAAAATGCCAATTGCTAATCCAGCTAAAGTGATCTTAATATAAGATAGTTTTTTACTTGCTCCAAAAACTAGAATAAATAACATTAATGAAGATAATAAACCACCAGCAAAAGCAAATAAAATAACAATATCTGTTTTTGTTATATGGTATTTATTAAATGTTTCAGCAACATTAAACTTTAAAGCAAAAGCAATAACTACCATAAACACTGTTGCATTAACAATTCCAAGTGTTCCTGAGTCTGCTAATGGGTTTTTAGTTAATGATTGAGTCACACACCCAGCTACTGATAAAGCAATCCCAGATAAAATACTAGCTACACTAATCCAAACCGTTGACTGTAAATTAATATATTCAATTTTGTTCTCTTCTAAATATTGACCACTAAAAACTAATTTAAGTGAAACTAGAAGATCATACTTAACATCAACTAATTTATCGAAATCAGTATATGATGCATAAGATAGATTTCAGATTCAAATAGCAAAAACAATTCCTGCCATAAAAATGGATGCTAAAAAAACAAACAATAATTTGTTTTTTCTACTTATCTTTTTTTGAGTCAATGATAAAGATAGTTTTTGATTAGTAATAATATCTTTTAATGCTTTACATTCAAAAACCTTATTTTGCTTTTTGTTAATCATATCTTAATATTTTTTCTTATCTTTTATTTAGTAAACTTATCAATAATAAATTAGTAATTAATAAAGAGGGTGTTTTATGGCTTTTTATGAATTTAATAAATATTTAATACCTAATTATGATCCAGATAAAAATAATGAATATTATCTAGAATTTCAAAAGAATTATAATGATTTATTAAATGGTTGTATTAATATCTTAAATAATTATAACTTTAGATTTATTAAAACCCTATCTAATCCACACTATGACCAGATCGCTTTATTTACTAATCTAGTTTTTAGTAATGATCAAGTCTGTTTTGTGATCCAGATATCTTCTGTTAATTACTTAGATAATCAAGGAGATTTTAGTAGTAGTGAAATCTATTTTCACTTAGGGTATTATCAAATTAAAGATCAAGATTATATAGATCTATTACCAGTAGATAAAATGGTGTTTGTAGATACTTACACACACCATTTAAGTAATGAAGATATTTTTAATAATCTAAAAAAAGCAATCAAAATGATAGCTATTTAATTATTATTTAGACTTTTTGTTTTTAGAAGTTAATTGTTTAACTACTTGTTCATATTCTTCTAATCAAGAAGCACAAATACTTAAAGCTTCTTGTCATGGTTCTTCTTTTGTTAAATCAACACCAAGTAATTTAATTGTATCTAATGGTGTTTTTGAACCACCTGAAGATAAGAAGTTGAAGACATTAGTTTTAGCATCAGAAGCATTATCAAGTACACGTTGACCTGCAATTAAAGCAGCTACTTGTCCAATTGAATATTTATAAACATAGAAGTTACCAACATAGAAGTGGGGAATTCTTAATGGGGTAATTGATTGTAATGAATTAATTGGGTGGAACTTAGCTAGTGGTTTAAGTCCAGTATATTGTTCTTGAATTAAATCATAAGCTTTCATTACTTTATCAGAAGTAAATGGTTCACCATTATTAACTCATTCATTAGCTTTTCATTCAAACTCAGAGAAAATAACTTGTCTTGTTGTAGTTGCAAAGAATCCTGAAATCATTTCATCTAAAATCATTAATTTAGTTTCAAGATCATTTTCATACTTCTTAAGTAAGTAACCATTTAAATAAGCTTCATGAATTACAGATGCAATTTCTGCATAAAAAATCTTGTATGAGTTATAAATTGGTTGGTGTTTGTTTGAATATAGTGAGTGCATTGAGTGACCAAGTTCATGTACTAAAGTTTGTACAGCTCTTATTGAATTATCATAATTCATTAAGATGAAGTATTTATCCATTCCTTTAGTTCCACCAATTGAATAAGCTCCTCCACGTTTTCCTTTTTTAGGTAAGAAGTCGATTCAATTTTCATCAAATGCTTTTTGGATATATCATTTATATTCTTCACCTAAAATTGCTAATGAATCTAAAGCTAATTGTTTAGCTTCTTCAATTTCAATATTTACATTTTTAGAAGTTAATGGAACAGATCGATCTCAAGCTTCAACTTTATTAATTTTTAATAGATGTTTAATGTATGTAGTTCTTAGTTTATTAAACTTTTCATAAACAGGTTTATATTTTTTAACTTGTTCATAAATGTGTGGAATTAAACTTTTTTCTACTTCATCATCAAACGCCGTTTGAGCAATATAGTCTTCAAAGTTTTTAGCTTTAGCTTGTTGGTTTAAATATAAGTAGTTATTATAAAGTAATTGGGTTAATGTTTCTTTGTTTTTAAAGTAAGCATTATACATTGAAACATAAGCATTTTTTCTTAATGTACGATCTTTACTCTTTAATAACATAAAAGCATCTGCTTCATTATTAATTTGATGTTTTTTGTTTTTACTATCTAAAGCAGGTTCAAACTCCATATCATTGTTTGTAAATGTAGAATAAACATCATGGAATCCGCCATTTTGACGAGTTAATAAAGTATAAAGTTGACTTTCTCTTTCATTAAGAGTGTATGGTTTATAACGAAGAATACTTTCAAACTTCTTAGTATAAGCACTAATAGCTGGATCAGCTAAATACTCTCTTACTTTAGCTTCATTATTAATTAATGTTGTACTATATCCACTTAGTGCACTAGTTAGTTCATAATAACTAGCTGTAAACTTTTGTGTTCAACCATTTCAAGTTTGATCTACTACATTAGTATTTAGATTATTACTAATGTAGTTATATAAACGGTTTGATACGATTTCTAATTCTTCATCTAGTTTGATTCAATCAATGAAGTTTTGTTTTGAATCTAAAAATGTTTGATATGATTGAATTGTTTTTTGTTTTAGTTGTTCATATTGATCAAATAGTTCTTCTAAGGTTTGTGAACCTAAAATACTATCTAAATCTCATATGTATTTTTTATCCATATCTTTATTCCTTTACTGTTGTTATTTAAAATAATATAACATATTTCTATATTATAATACTTAGTACTAGCTTAAAAGCTAAAGAAGCACATTATAAAGGGTTTTAAATAATGTTTTTAGTACAACAATGACATAATCTATTAAAGAAGAAATATAAAAAACAAATTAAGTTATTAATTATTGAAGAGAGTGATGTTTTAGATCAAGCAATAGAATTGCTTGATCAATCATTGTTTAAAGTTTTTAGATTATTTGATTTTAATGATCAATCAATAAAAGAGAAGTGTGCTTTGTTTTATTATGAGCAAAGAAAAAATAAAGATAATATAAGTTTAAAAGATGCTTATAGATCTATTGAATCAAATCCAATTAATTTTGCATCAGCTTTAATTGGTTTAAATTATGTTGATATTTTAATACTAGGAATTATTTATGATTCTAAATCTTGCTTTAGTAGTATTTTAAAATTATTAAAGAATCCAGACAATAGTACTGCTTATAGTACTATGGTAATGTATAAAGATAATGAATTAATCTTTATGAGTGATTGTGCTTTAAACATCTCTATTAATAAAGAACAAATTAAACCATTAGTTAATTATTCTTATTTATTAGCTAAACAATGTTTTTTTGTAGATCAAAACTGTGCTGGATTAATAAGTTATCAAACTAATAATGATTATAGTGATAGTTCTATTAATCTATTAGGTTCACTTCAATTTGATGCTTTAGTAGATCCTAAAGTTAGAGCTATTAAATTAGCTAATAGTCATAATCATATTATTAATCATTATATATTTTTAGATTTAATAACAGCTAATACTGTTTTTAAGATTTATGCCCATAAAATGAACTATTTAACTATTGGATCTTATATTCATAATATCCAAAGATCTATTAGTGTATTATCTAGATCAGCTACTGTTGATGAGATAGTAGCTACTGTTTATTTATTGGGTTTTGATTTTGTGTTGAAGAGTGAGAAGTAAATAAAAAAAATGAGCGTTTAATTGCTCATTTTTTGTTTACTTTAGAACAAAATCTAAATTTTAGTTGTTATGTGTCTATCTGATGGAATATTGATTTCAATATTTTTTAATTCATGGTAATCATATTCTTCATACTCAGAATTTTCTTTTTGAACAGCACGATAAAATTTAATTTCTTCAATGTCATATTCATGTGCAAGTTCAACTCAATCATTAGGCATTTCTGGATCTGGACTATCTACGTAAGCAAATACAACATGAGCTTTACCATTTTTAGTTATTAATGCTTTTTTAGATCTAACAATTTTGCCATTACTACGATCTTTTAATGTAATTTCAATATAAGTATCTTCTTCTAAATTATCAATCGCTGTTAAGCTTGGATTATTAGTGTCGTGAATAATTCTCACATTTCCATAATAATGACGCGGCTGACCAATACCTGCAACTGGATCATAGAAAGCATCTTCAGGAACATTAGCTAACTTCTTAGAATAGTTTCAAACAGTTCTATCAAAAGTTAAAGGCCCAAGATTTTCAAATTTAACAGTTTTTTTAGTATTTCTATCATTATCGAAAATATCATCATTTGGATCAACAACTAATGTTGCTGTATTATCAAAACCATCAAGTTTATGAGGAGGTGTTCTAACTTGTTGATGTAAGTAATTATCAAATGCTAAAGAACCCTTATCAGTATTTGCTTCGCTTTCTTGATCACCATCTTCTGCTTTACGACGATATATTTCAAATAATTCTAAGAAATAATCTTTTTTTCATCTAATATATGTAGAAAAATGTAGGTGGGCTATACCATATTTATCTACATAATCATTTCCATATTCCACATCACTATATACAATACCACCCAAGTCATCAAGCTTTGTTTTAAGGTTTTCTCTTGGTGAAGTCGCTAATCTTGCAGTTATTCTTTTACCAATAAAGTTTTTAGGATTTTTTAAACGAATACGAAGTTCTAATCTTGCAGCTTGTGAGTTTGATCAATTATATAAAAGTCTTTCAGCATTATTAATTACAATTCCTGAAACATTAGGGTTACCCAAATTTTTATTTCTTTCGACTGTACCTAATGATTTTAGTTGATCTGAAGGAATAGTTTGTACAAGTTGTTCAGCATCTTGTTTTTCAAAAATTTCAATTTTATGAAGACGGTATTTTTTATTAGGATTTACTCCTTTAAACATTGCATTGGCAATAGTTTTTCCAATTCATACAACATCAGATGCTAAAACCTTACTTTCATCAGTTTCACCATCTTCAATAATATATGCTTTTGTTCATAAGTTGTTACGATAAGTTAAACTATATGTTAATACAAAGTTACCATCTTTCACTTCTCTAAAAGCATGCTCAGGTGTTGGAATATCAACTGATGTTTGCTTTAAGAATTTATCACCAATTTTAGCATCTGTAGTAATTGTTGCAGACACAGATGGTGCATGGCTATGTGCTTCTTCTTGGCTTTCTTCTCAAGCATCATCAGCAGCTTTCTTACTAACTCTATTTGCTTTAGTTGGAATTTGAACATTAATTACTTTGTCAATATTTTTGTCATTATTTAAAACAATTAAACCTATAACTTTATATTCTTTATCAGCTGATAAATTTCTAAATTGAACTACCCCTTCCTCACCTGTAATTTTAGTTAATGTAGAGTTGATAGTATTAGATGCGTTTACAGCTCCGGTTCTTGGTCCTAAGACAACTGCAACATTTTTATTTTCTCCATTAGCAAGATTAAATGTCATTTCATAATAACCATCTTTTCTAACAAGAGTTTCTTTAGGATTCGCAAATTGAAAAATTAGATCCTTACTATCTTTAATAGTTTCCCGATCATCATATGTTTTTGCATTATTTAAAATTGTTTCATAATTTTCAACGCGCAAATGATCTAATTTTTTTTGATTAACTGATTGCAAAGTATTATTCTTGGCATTATTATTGTTATTATTCTTGTTGCTATTGTTTGGTTCATTTTGTTTTTGTGTATCAGGGTCATTTGTTTCATTATTACAAGCAACAGCAA
>NZ_JFDP01000007.1 GCF_000731915.1 Ureaplasma diversum NCTC 246 | reverse complement strand
ACTACAGCATTGTTAGTTGGTTGATATATAAAGTTTTTATTCGAACATGCCGCCCATGTTTTTGCCAAATGGGTTTTTCCCACTTTTAAGCATTTTACCCATTTCAGCCATTTTATCTCTTGATTGTTCTCATTGTTTGAGTAGTTTGTTTAATTCATCTGGAGAACGTCCTGAACCATTTAGAACACGCATTCTTCTTGTTGGTTCTTTTTTAAATAATTTAGGATCACGACGTTCTTTTTTAGTCATACTAGACAAAAGAACACCTCAGATTTTCATTTTCTTTTCAGCTTCTTCGATTTGATCAGAAGAGATTTTATTAATTCCTGGGATCATTGTAGCAAGTCCTGATAAACTACCCATTTTTGGAATCTGGTTCATTTGATACATTAGATCTTCTAAATCCATTTTTCCAGCCATCATTCGTTGCATAGCGTTCTTTGCTTTTTTCTCATCAATAACATCAGCTGCTTTTTCAGCTAATGTCATAATATCTCCAAGTCCAAGAATCCGATCTGCCATTCTTTCAGGATAGAAATCACTAATTGAACCAACACGTTCTCCTGTACCTGTAAACTTGATTGGTACATTAAGCAGAGAAGTAATTGATAAAGCAGCCCCTGCTCTTGCATCAGAATCTAATTTAGTAATAATAATTCCTGTTAATTTTAATCAATTATTAAATTCAGTGGCTACATTAATAATATCTTGACCAGCCATAGCATCTACTACTAAAAAGATTTCATCTGGTGTATAGACTCGTTTGATGTTAACTAATTCTTGCATTAATTCTTCATTAGTTTGAAGACGTCCAGCAGTATCGACAATAATTAAATCATTATCTTGTTGATCAGCTAGATTCATTGCATTCTTAACAATTAAATCAGGGCGAGCAACACCTTCTTGATAGAAATCAACTCTAGTTTGTTCAGCTAGTGTTTTAAGTTGATCAATCGCTGCAGGTCTGTAAATATCTGCAGCTACTAATAATGGTTTTTTATTATATTTATTTCTTAAAAAATTAGCTAGCTTACCAACAGTTGTAGTTTTACCAGACCCTTGAAGACCAACCATCATGATCTTTAATGGTTTTTTATTAACATTAAGGGGTTTGTTTTCTTTACCAAGAATTTGAACCAATTCTTGTTTAATGATTCCTAATACAACATCAGAAGCTTTATCAAAGTTTTCTACATAAGTTCCGATTGCTTTTTCTTTAATATTACTAATAAACTTTTTAACAACTAACAAGTTTACATCGGCATCTAAAAGAGCAATTCGGATCTCACTTAATAATTCTTTTATATCTTCTTCTTTAAGAGTGGCATTTTTTAATTTTTTTGACAATCGTTTAGAAACGATTGAACTAATCATTGATTTTAACATTACTTTTAAAACCCCTTCATCATAAGTTTATTATTAATTGCTTGTTTTAGTGTTTCATCATCAGCATAATCAATGCTACTGTTTGATGGAATTCCAAAACCGATTCGATAAACCCTAACAGCTTCTAAATCCTTAAGTAAATGTAATATATACTCTGCAGTTGCTAATCCATCATGAGTAAAACTAGTAGCAATAATAACTTCACTAAACCCATTATCAACTACTCGTTGTTTTAATGTTTTAAGATTAGTATGTTCGATCATTACACTTTTTCTTAATGAGATTTCACCTTCAGTGATGTGATATAACCCTTGATAAATATTAGCTGCTTCAATTCGTTCTAATTCTTCAACTGTTGTTACAATCATTAATTTAGAACGATCTCGATATTCATTTAAACAAATATCACATTCATCATTAGTACTTAAATTAGCACAACTAACACACCTTTTGATTTTAGCTTTAGCATTAAGAATCCGTTTTGAGAAATCATTGATGTATCGTTCATCTTGTTTTAATAAGAAAAATGCTCATTTTTTTGCATTCTTGGCTCCAACTCCTGGTAATGAACGAAGAGCATCAACAAGCATTTCAAACTCAGCTGGTTTACTCATAATTTAAATAATTAACGACCAAACATTCCTTTAGGCATCATACTATTCATTAAAGCATCACGTTCTTTATTTGTTTTTTCAATTGCTTCATTAATAGCTGCACGAATTACATCAGTTAATGTATCTGTATCATCTGGATCAACTAATTCTGGTTTAATCTTAATGTCTAAGATTGATAATGAACCAGCTAGTTTAATTTGAACATATCCTTTATAGTCGTATTCAAATTCTTTATCATTAAATTCTTTTTGGTTTTTAATTAAAGCTTCTTGTGCTTTTTGAGCTTGTTGCATTAATTTTTTGATATCCATATTTCTTATCCTTATTTTTTTATTCTTCTAAACTTAGATTAAATTGTTTTAAAGCTTCTGCAGTTTCTTTTAATTTGCTAGTTAATTTTTTAACATGGCTATTATTTACATCATTTATTATAATGTTTTTTAATTGTGCTCGCTTACTATTAATTTCCTTAGCTATTTTTTTATCAATTGCTATTACTTGCTTATCTGCTGCAAATTGATCTGTATCAAAAACCTTAAAAAAAGATTTAATAAATTCATCATCAAAAGCTATTTTGTTAATAGCTTCAACTCTTGATCCATAATCTGACATTAAAACAACACAATTATCTGATACCCAAGCAACTTCAATTGTATAGTTAAGAACAGTTAAACTATCAACTAGTTTTTTATGTTCAGCTACTGTTTCTTGTTGCTTTATTTCTTTAAATAGATTTAAGAATGTTAGTGTTTTTTGTTTTGAAGTAAAACAAAGAGCTTGTTTAGCAAGTTTAATTATTTCTTCATTATCAATAACTATATTAGATTGTTCATTAGAAGTATTAGTTTCTTGTTGATCTTTTTGTACTGGTTGGTTAGCTTGTTGATGATAAACTAGATTTGTTTTAAATAATGAAGCTAAATCAATTGGTGTTTGTATTTCAGGCTCTATATTAATTGGAATTGGTTGAGTGTTTTGTTTAATAATGACTGAATCAGTTTGTTTAGTTGGTTTAGGTTCTTGTTGTGGTTGTAATTTAGGTTCAGTTTTAGGTTCAAATTGATTTAGCTGGTTTTTAGAGTTTAGTTCATTATTTAATTGATTAGTTGGTTTTGATTGATTTAGTTTATTAACTGGATTAGTTAGTTGATATACTAAGATTTCCATTTCAACTAAAGAATGAACAGAATCTTTAATCTTATTTCTAGCTAACATTAATAAAGATAAAATTCTTTGATAATCTAATCCATAGTTAATAATTGTTTTAAGTTCATTTTCATTAAGTTTTTTAACATACTCTAAACTATTTGTTTGAAGATATGTAAGCGTATCAAATAAGATCTGAATTAAATCATCAACTAATAAATGAAAACTAATTCCCTCTAAACTTAATTGATCAACTAAACTTCTTAAAGCAGAGAAGTTTAGATTAGCTACATATTCAAGAAATTGAATTTTATACTTATTATCAATTAAACCAAAGACTTGATTAATTAGTTTTAAATCAATTTTATTATGAACACTTAATTGATCTAATAAACTTAAAGCATCCCTACCTGCTCCATCTGCTAAATCAACAATTTTAGTTATAGCTTCTTTTTGAATACTGATATTTTCTTTATCAACTACATATTCAATCATTGCTGATAGTTCAGCTTTATTTAATCGTTTAAAATCAAGTCTTAAACATCTACTAATAATTGTTAAAGGAATTTTTTGATATTCTGTTGTAGCTAATATAAAAACAGCATAGCTTGGTGGTTCTTCAATTGTTTTTAATAAAGCATTTCAAGCAGCGTTTGATAGCATATGAGCTTCATCAATGATATAAACCTTATATGGAAGACTAACTGGTAAGTAGTTAACATTTAAGATAATCTCTCTTATTTGATCAACCCCATTATAACTAGCAGCATCTAATTCAACAACATCCATTGCTTTTTCATCAATGATTGATGTGCAATTTACACACTTCATACAAGCATCATTGCCATTGACTTTGTTTAAGCAATTAATAGCACAAGCAAAGATTTTAGCAAAAGATGTTTTTCCAATACCCCTAGGTCCTGAAAAAACATATGCATGCCCAATTTGGTTACTTCTTATACTAGCTAAAAGTAGATCCTTGATCATCCCTTGTCCAAATACACTACTAAAACAACGCGGACGATATTTCCGATAAAGCGATATTTTATTCATAACAACCCCTGATCCTATCTTTTTATTATACATAATAAACACCAAAAAAAGAGATATTTTATAGATTTAATTTAGGGGGTTTAATATCCTAAAATGCTACTATATAACCTAAAATTTATCACTTGTCAAGAGCTAAAAAATGATATTAAAAAAGTGATAAAAAAACCAACATAAAGGGAATAAAATTTTATATAATCAATTATTAACAACAAGGGTAATTTAATATGCAAAAATCAAACGAACAGGTTAAGACGCCTGAATTTAAAAAGAACCGTTTATCAAATTCAATTGTCATTGGGGGGATGATTGCTTTTGGTAAATCAACACTTGCTCAAGCTTTACACGAAACATATAAACCATCAAATGTAGTTTATGAAATGAACGATGATGATCAATTAATGAATTTGTTG
>NZ_JFDP01000006.1 GCF_000731915.1 Ureaplasma diversum NCTC 246 | reverse complement strand
CTTTTACTCCACCAATAATACCAACTAAACCACGTAACATGATTTCTCCAGTCATAGAGATTTTAGTATCAACTGGTCGGTTTGTTAATGCACTAATAATTGCTGTTGTAATAGCAATCCCTGCTGATGGTCCATCTTTAGGAATTCCACCTTGTGGAACGTGAACATGAATATCAATATCTTTAAAGTTAATTAAATCTTTATCAATACCATATTTATCAGCATTTGCTCTAACAAAACCTAAAGCAACATTAACTGATTCGTTCATTGTTTTTTCAAGGTTACCAGTAATTACAACATTACCCCCCTTACCATTAGAAGAGTAGTTAACTTCGATTGGTAATAAATCGCCCCCAGCTGATGTATATGCCATTCCATTAACAATTCCAGGAATTGCAATTTCATCTTTATGAGTGTAATCGAATTTGATTTTACCTAGATATTCTTTAAGTTTTTCAACTGTTAAAACGATTGGTTTAAATTTATCTTTGTTGTGAAATAATTGTTCAACAATGTATTTACGAACAACGTGACTAATTTGACGATCTAGTTCACGTACTCCAGCTTCTTTTGTATAGTGATTAATAATAAAATCAATAACTTCATCACTAAACACTAACATATTTGCATCTAATTTAACATCAGCTAATCGTTTTGGAATTAAGTGTGTTTTAGCAATTTCTCGTTTTTCAATTGCTGTATAACTTGATAGTTCAATAATTTCTAAACGATCAATTAAAGCATATGGAATTTGTTGGTAGTAGTTTGCTGTTGCAACAAACATTACTTTACTTAAATCATATTCTTCTTCAATGAAGTGATCTGAGAATCGTTTGTTTTGTTCTGGATCTAAAACTTCAAGCATAGCTGAAGCTGGATCACCTTTATGATCAGATCCCATCTTATCAATTTCATCTAATAAAAATAATGGGTTAACAACCCCAGCTTTTTTCATTCCTTTAATGATTCGTCCTGGCATTGCTCCAACATAAGTTTTACGGTGTCCACGTATTTCTGATTCGTCTTTTACCCCACCTAAACTTACTTTTACAAATGGTTTATCTAAAGCTTCAGCAATTGATGATACAAGTGAAGTTTTACCAACCCCTGGAGGTCCAACTAAACAAATAATCGGAGCTTTGATGTTGTTGTTACGAACTCTTAAACTAATGTATTCAAGAATTCTCTCTTTCACTTTTTCAATACCGTAGTGGTTTGAATCCAATACTTTTTTAACTTTTTCTAAATCAGTATTATCAGTTGATTCTTCAGATCAAGGTAAATCTAGGATTCAGTCTAAATAAGCTTTGATTACAGAAGATTCATTACTTGACATTGCTGATTCAAAACGTGAAATTTCAGTTAAAGCTTTTTCTTTAACTTCTGCTGGCATTTTCTTGCTCTCTAGTTTTTTACGCATCTTATCAGCTTCATCTTCGCGAGAGCTAAGTTCACCAAGTTGTTCACGAACTGTTTTTAGTTTTTCACGTAAAAAGAATTCACGTTGTTGTTTTTGCATTGCTTCATTCATTAAAGCATTAATATCATCATCAACTTTACGCTTAATCGCTTCTTTATCAGCTAATAAATCAAATAACTTAGAACGAATAACTTTTGCAGCATTAACTCGACTTGATTGGTTAATGATTTCATAACGATATTTAGCTGATTTTTCTTCAAAGTTGATCATATCGTCCTTAGTTTGACGAATTGCAACAATATACTTTGCAGCTACTAAATAAGGGAATTGATCTTTTTCAAAACGAAGGAGATCAATTAAATTAGGGATAACGATGTCTTTTGAATAAGCACGATTATTAACGATGTCAAAAATTTCTGAATTAATACGATCTAATAAAGTTAAATCTTTAGATGATAAAGTTTCATTACCAATTAAATCATAATATTCATATTCAATCTCACTAATTTTATGACTATCAGCTAAAATTCCAACTGGTTTGATTCCTCTAACAACAATCTTATAACCATCTTCATCATCACCAATCATTGAAACAATTTCAACAAGCGTACCGACATCATAAACATCACGGAATAAATGGACTTCATCTTGATCATAATTACGTTGTGTAATCATAATTAATTGACGATCAGTTGATTTCATTACCAATTTAATTGCTTCAATAGACTTAGGACGACCAACATCTACTTCAACTTCTTCATATGGTAAAACTGTAATTCCACGTGTTATTAAAATTGGTTTTAGTTCGCTCATATACGACCTCCCTTATTATGATTGGTTATTATATAATAAATAACTCATTGTCCTTTATAATCTGAGTAGATTATTATGGATATAGCATAAATTATAACATAAATAATTAGCAAATAGCATAAAAGAGTGCTAATTGTAATCACTGTTTTATGTATTAATTGATAACTAATTATGATATGTTTAATTTTATTAATATTTAAAATAGAAACTTGGATAAAAAAATATCAAGCACTTAATGGTGTTTGATATTTAAAGCTTAATATTTACTAACCTATTATTTTTTTGCTTTTGGTTTTGGTTTAGCAGCAGCTTTTTTAGCTGGCTTAGTTGCTTTTTCTTCTTTAGCTTCAGTTTCTTCTTCAGCTGGTTTGTTGTTTTTATTTAATTCAATAATAAAGTCCATTACTTTTCGGTGAGTAGTGAATTCTTTTACTAATTCTAAGTTTTCAGCTAAGTACTTATTAGTTAATTCTTGATCACCTGCGTAGTATTGAGCCATTTCTAAAGTTTTTTCTTTAGCTTCTTCATCAGAAACTTCAATGTTTTGTTCATCAGCAATCTTGCTAATTACTAAAGCTAATTTAATTGTATCTTTAGCTTGTTCATATAAACCAGCACGGAATTCTTCTTCAGATTTGTTTGTGATTTCTAGATATTTCTTTAAATCTACACCCATTTCATTTAAACGGATCTTAATTTGTTGTTCAAGTGTTGTGAATTCTCGATCAAGTAATGTTTGTGGAATTTCTGTAATTGTTGAACGGCTAAGTAATGCGCTTGTAATTTGTTGTGTAGCCATTTCATTGTAGTTTTCTTTTTTAGCTTTTAGAATTAAATCGCTAATTCTTGCTTTAAGTTGATCATAAGTTTCAACATCTTTTAAATTAAGTTGTTTAGCAAAATCATCATCAAGAGCAGGAACAACAACAGTAGAGATCTTACTGATCTTAACATCAAAAACAACAGGCTTGTTTGCTAATGATTCAACATGGTAGTCTTTAGGGAATACTAAATCTAATGATTTTTCTTCACCTTTTTTAAGTCCAAGCATTTGTTCTTCAAAACCAGGAATAAATTGGTTTGAACCAATTTCAAGATCAAAACTTTCAGCAGCTCCACCTTCAAATGGTTGATTATCGATCTTACCAAAGAAACTAAAAGTTGCAATATCCCCTTTTTCAATAACTGCATTTTCAACTTTTTCTACAGTTTTTGATAATCGTTTTTGAGCATGAGTAATTTCATTTTCAATTTCAGTTTCAGATACAGCTAAGTTAGGTAAATACAAAACTAAATCATCATATTTAGAAATTGTCACACTTGGGTAGATATCATAACTAACGCTAAAAATTGGGTTTTGCGGATCATCAATATTTTCTAAAGCGAATGATGGAACATCGATTGTTTCTGAATCATCATCTTTGAATTCTGAAGTTTGTTCAACAAATTTAATTACATCTGGAGCAATTAATTTAACAGCACTTTTATAAACTTCAATATTATCAACATATTTCTTAGCTTCAGTAAGTGGTACTTTACCTTTTCTAAACCCAGGTAATTTTAGTTTTTGAGCAACTTTTTTAGCAACATTATCAAACGCTTTATCACTTGCTTCTTTTCATTCCTGCTCTGTTGCTTGAACAAGAAAAATAATTTTAGATAGTAGTTGATTCTTTTCTATTAATTTCATTTATTATCACCAAATGCTTATTCTTCGCACATAATTTATATTTTATCATTAAAGTAAAACTAGATTAATTAATATTTGTATTAAGCTAGATTTATTCTTCTAAAGGATTGAAATCTTTGATTTCTTTATTTAATTTAGGTAAGTCTGCAACTGTTCTAATTCCAAACATATCATAAAACTTTTGTGTTACAACATATAAAATTGGATGACCAGGTGTTTTAGCGTGTCCTGCTTCAACAATTAAACCTAATTTGATTAAAGAATCGATTGCAGGTTTAGGATCTTTATCACGAATTGATTCAATAAATCCACGAGTTGTTGGTTGGTTGTAAGCAATAATTGTAAGAGTTTCAAGTAGTCTTTGATTAAGTGGACTTTTTTGAGTTGATGTTACAAACCGACCAAGAGCTTCTTTGTTTTTTGATTGTGTAATAATTTTAAACTTCTCACCAAATTGAACCAATAATACCCCTGATTCTTGTTGATCGTAATCTTTTTGTAATTCATTAAGAATTAGTTTGATTTGATTTGATTCAAGTTGAGTTGTTCTTTTTAAATCGTGCATTGAAGCACCAGTTTCACCAGCTAAATAAAGTGTTGATTCAATTACTGATTTTAAATTAATTAATTCATCAGGATTAAGCTGTTTAATTTCAAAACTGTTTTTAAAACTAACAGGATTGCTTTTTGGTTTAGAAGATGATTGTTTGTATGAATTTTTAAATGTGATTGCTACTTCTTCACTTTGTATATCATCTTCTTGTTGATCATAGTTTAATGCAAACTCTTGTTTTTGTTGATCAAAGTTTTTAGTAGGTTTTAGTTTGTTACGAATAGTATTTTTATCATAATTTTTAGCTGTTTGTTCAATTGTTTTTTGAACTTGTTCAAGCTTTTGTTGCTCAGCTGTATTATTTGCTGCTAAATTCGCTTTATCTCTAGCTACTTTTGAATTTAATAGTTTTAAAAATTCTTCACCTGAGTTTACTTTAACTGAATTATTATCAGTTGCTTCATTAGCTAAAACTGTTGAATCATCTAAATTTTCATTTGTTTGATTTTTAATAACAATTTTACTTTTTTTGTTTCTATTTGTTTTAGATAATGAATATAACTCTTTATCAGTTTCATCATTGAAATCATCAAAATGATTATAAACATCATTATTTAACCCTAGTTGTTGATTATCATCATCTTCATCAATTTTATTTTTTGCATGTAGTGTGTATTTAGATAAATCTTCATCTAATGAAGTTTTTTTATTTTTAAATTTATCATTATTATTCATCACTATCACCTCTTAATTTTTTATTAACAGCTTCACTTAAAAGAGCAGTACTTTCTTGAACTTGTTTAATTAAATCATTATCTTCTATATCAATTTCATTAGATGTGTTTTGATCATTATTAATAACTTCATTATAAGTAATTAAATAATCATTCTCAAGTGCTTGATATGTTAGATTACCATAATTAATTAAAACAAGAATAATTAAAAAAGTAATTGCTAAAAAACGTCTATTTCTGTTAACTGATGGTTGGTCTAAAAAATATTTAATAATTGAACTAGTGTAATCTGGTTGTTTCTTTAAATAATAAATTAAACTACTTCTTATTAAATTAACATCATATTCAACAACTTCTTTTTCATTTATGATCTGTTGTTGTCTTTGTTCATATTCAAAAATAATTTTATCCATTAGTTCTTTTAAGATGTTTGGATTTAAACTATTAGGAAGTGGTTTATAAACAAATTGATCACTATAAAAGGGTTCATAGTCTTGTTGAGGAAGATCGTACATAGTTGATCTAAAATCAAACCTTTGAGATAAGTGTTCAGCTACTTTTTTATAACTATTATATTGGATCAATCGATCAATTAAGTTTTTTCGATCTTCTTCAATTGTTTTAAAATCAACAGGATTTTGGTTTGGTAAAAGATATCGGGTTTTAAGTTCAACTAAATAACTAGCCATTGCTAAGTGGTCAGCTAATATATCAAGATCTGTATTTAGAATTGATTCATTAATGTATGCAACATATTGATCAGCTAAGGTGACAATATCTAGATTATTAATGTCCATTCGTTTTTGTTTAATTAACACACATAAGGTATCAAGTGGACCATTATAATCAATTGTTTTATATTCAAAAATGCTTTTTTTAATTTCTTGCATACTTTATAACCTAACTATTTTTTACTTTTAAGGCTTTTAGTTTGTGTGCTTTTTAGTTCATCATATGTTGATTTAATGTTGTTTTGAACTTGTTTGATCATTTTCTCTTTGTTAATGTTCATATATTTAACAGCATTAATTGGATCTAAGAATTTGATTTCAATTACCTTTTGGTTTCATCATAACTTTTTATATCGTTTGTTATTGTGATCTTTACTATCAAATGAACCTGCTGAGTTTAAGATAGTAAATGGTTGGATTGTTGCTTTTGTACTATAAGCAGCAGTTAATGCTCCGGCTTTAAACTCATTAAATTCATCACTAAAGTTACGTGTTCCTTCAGGGAAAATAACAAGTCCTCGATTAGTATCTTTTAATAATGCTTCTTGATCTGGAATTGTAGTGATAATTTGTCTTAAATTATTACGATCAATATAAACTACATCTAATAAATCAAACAATGGGGCTAAAAAGCTTTTTTTAAGTTCTACTTTAGCTACAAAGCTAATGCATTGCATACTTCTTTTATGTAAAGCTTTTAATAAAACTAGTGCATCCCCATTTGATTTATGATTCCCAACATATAACATTGGTTTATTAGCAATTTTAAAATCAGTGTTATGAACTTCTACTTTAATGTTTTTTAAATATAAAATCCCATTAACGATTCGCATCACTTTGTTATAACGTTCATACAAATCAACGCTATCTTTATCATTTAAATATCGTTTGGCAGTTAATCTAGCTAACCCGATAAGAACTAATAAATAAACTGCAACGAATGGTAATGAAATTGCTCATAGCAAATTTCTAAAAAATTTCATTTAATATCCCTAACTTCGTTGTTGTATACAAAATATTACATTATTTATATTTTAACACTTAGCAAATCATTTTGCTAGTTTAAAAAAATAAGCTTTTTATAGATGTTTTAAGTTAATTTATAAGGTTTTAGTTTTTTAAGCTCAACTAGTGGTTTATAGCTTGTATCAATATGTTTTATATTAACTGGTTTATAATTAACTCCAATCTTATGATCGCCCCTTTTAACTACATCATAAGTTTGAGCAACTAAGAAATTATTTAAATCAAACATATCTAAGGCTTTATTGTTGTAATCAAGTGAGTTGAGAATATAGGTTGATGTAACAATTAAAGAAGTTGTTGGTTGAAAACCTCATAAATAAGTTTTTTGATTTAAAAAACTAAAATCATTTTTGTTATTTAAATGATTATAATAATCAACTAATAATAAGTTTTCAAATGGAATGGTACTTGATAAGATAATGATATTCTCTTCATCAAAGAACCTTCTAATATATCCTTCTTGATCTAAAACATTAAAGATTGGATGTAATTTAAAAATGTGATTAGCATTAGGATATTTCTTTTTGATTTCAGCTACTCATGCTCTTAGTTCTTTGTAAACATGTTCATTGTTTTTAGGATCTTCTTTATAAAAAAGTGATGAACCAACAAAAACTAGATTTGGTTTATTAATATCTATTGTTTTATTTTTAGAAATAATAAAATCAGTTAGTTTTTTATCATTTAAAAAGAAACTTGATTGATATTTATTAATGAATCAAACTCGAGCATCATCAGTTAATAATAATTTATCAGCAACTGATTTAAAGTTTAAATTACTTCTAATGATTGGATATAAATGATCAGAGATTTCACTAAAAGCTGATGTTTTATAAAAATCAGGTTCAATTCCAATATCTACAAACAAATCAGAATTAAACATTGCTGTTAGTAAGCTAATGTTACCTTGCATCTGTTTGTTGTAATAGTTATTAAGTTCTTGATCGCTTTTTAAGTTCTTAATATTAGTTATATGTTGATTAAGTGTTTGTTTATCAAAAGCTATATTTGCTTGTTTAAGGTTTTTGATATGTTTTAAATAATCATAATAACTATATCTAAGTTCAGCATTACCATCTGGAATTAAAACAATCTTATTAGCTTGTTTAATCATTCGTAAAATTGTATATCATTCATTTTGATCAACTAATCGATCAAAAAAGAAATGATGTAAATAGAAGTTATATTTTTGATCTTGATCAAACCAACTTAGATGGTAATCAATTGTTTGTGAACTAAACTCACTAATAATAGGGACTGTTGGTGGATTATCTTTATAAGCTCTAGTATCTTTATAACTATTGTATAAAAACACATTATCATTTGCTAATTGGTTTCAATTAGCTCTTGTTGCTGCTTTGTTTTCGCGTTTATGATTTAAATAATAATCAGAGTGACTAAATTCAGGGTCAGGTACTAAAACAATTGTTTTCTTAGATGCTATTTTATTAGTTTTATTAATAGCTTGTTTAGCATAAATTAAACTAATTTGGTGTAAATACCCAAATGAAGATGATCAATCGTTAACGAAGAAATCAACAGCATTATCATTAGCTGTTTCTTCAATATGTTGTTCATAATCAGATAGTTCACTAATTCTAGTTGGGGTTTGGTTATTTAGTTCTTTTATTGGTTGTTTTTGATTTACATAAGTAGCTAAAATAGGAACTGATATTAAAGCAGGAATAAGTAATGCAGCACATAATCCTGTTATTATTTTTTGTTTTTTAGTTTTAAGAACCATCTCATCCATTCCTTTATTTTAGTATTTATATTTGTATATTATAAAGCTACATCCTTATTAATTGGTTAACTAAATCAGCAAAATCTAAGATGCCAGGTAAGATTAAATGTAATGTAATTGCATTATTTTGAAATCATTCTAAACTGATCTTTTTCTTTTTGTATTGTTGATAATACTTAATTAAGTCATTAATTTTGATTGCAAAATAGTTCTGATAACTAACAAAACCAACTAATACAAAAGCGATTCCTTTATTATTAGCAATTAATTTTAAATGATTAAATTGATGATCTTTAATTTGGTTTAAATCAAAATAATCATTAACTGTTTGTTTAGCTTCAAAGTCAAAATAATATCCTTGATAAAAACCATAATAATCAGCTTGTGATTTAGAAGTTAACTGCCCACTTACTTTATTGTCTTCAATTTTATTGATTTTAACTTTAAGATTTCTTTTAATAAAAAAAGCATTATAAGAGTAATTAAACCGATAGATAGATTGGTTGATTAAGGTTTCAAAGCACATTCCTTTGTTTGCAAAAATCATAATGATATTTTCCTTTAGTTATCTCTACTACTTAATTCGTTAAATAATTACTTTTTTTAATCAACTAGTTTATTATTTTTATTCTAAATATATAATGCTTAATTTTGTATAATTTATATATTGTGTTCTTAACGAGGTAAAGACTAATGGCAACTATTATTCATGCAAAAGATTTAAGACCAGGTCACACTTTTCATTTTAAAAATAACATCTATCAAGTATTAGAAAACTCATTTAACAAAACAGCAATGCGTGAAGGAATTGTTAAATGTAAAGTTAAAAACTTAAGAACTGGGGCAATTACAGTTGAAGTATTAACTGGTGAAAAAGTTGAACAAGCAATGATCGAAAAACTAAAAATGATGTTTAGTTATGATGATGGGGTTGGATATGTGTTTATGGATAATGAAACATATGAACAAATTTCAATTCCTTATGATCAAATTCAATGAGAAAAAAACTTCATTGAAGAAGAAACAGAAGTTTCAATTATGCGTTATGAAAATGAAATCATGGGTGTTTCATTACCAGATCAATTAACAGTAACAATTAAAGAAGCTGAAGAAGCTGTTCAAGGTAACTCTGTACAAATGGCTACAAAGCGTGC
The DNA here is from genome assembly GCF_000731915.1 of Ureaplasma diversum NCTC 246. Taxonomy (GTDB): domain Bacteria; phylum Bacillota_I; class Bacilli_A; order Mycoplasmatales; family Mycoplasmoidaceae; genus Ureaplasma; species Ureaplasma diversum. The sequence goes on along the minus strand of NZ_JFDP01000006.1, from coordinate 14,735 downwards.
TTGATTAAATTCAGGATGAGAATTCCAAGTTCCTCAATTTATTAAATCAAACGAAAAAGTAGTTATTAACTCAGCTGATGGACAGTATGTGGGAAGAGCTAAATAGTAATGAAGAAATTAATTGTAATTAATAATTCAAAGCAAGGTAGCATTAAAATCAGTTGTGATGATTTACAACAATACATCAAACAAAACTTATCTGTCTTCTTAAATGGTTCTTGAGAATTAAATCAATTACAAGTTAGCTTAGCTGATGATAATGAATTAGATATTAATGTCATGATTAAACCAAAACAAAACCAATTAATTGATTTAGCAGAAATTAGAAATATCCAAAACCATCTATCAGCTTTTATTCATTCTAATTTAGGAATTTATACTAAACGTATTAGTTTAGGGGCTGATTTATAGATGCGTACACAATGACAAAAAAGGGTTAAGTTATTTCAATTTAGTTACGCTTTTTTACAAAACAAAAATGATACATTAAAAATGGTTGAAAATGCTTTATTACATTTTGATTTTAGTGATGAATGATTAAAAGCTGCTGAGTATGTTATTGCAGAATGTGATCAAATCATTAACTTAATTAAACCATTCTTAAATACTAACTGATCATGAGAACGTTTATCATTAGTTGATCGATCATTATTAATTGCTGCTTATGCGGAATCAATCATTATTAAAACACCAAAAGATGTTTTAATTGATCAAACAATTATTACTGCTAAAAACTTTGGTGATGCTATTTCATTTCAATATATTAATGCTATTTTAGATCGTTTAATTAAATAATGCAAACTTACTTTGTTAATAAAATTAAAAACAAGCGTGTTTATTTAGAGACAGAAGATAAACATCATATAGTTAATGTGATGCGAATGAAAGTTGGATCACAAATTAATGTTGTTTACAATAACCAAAAATATTTAGCTGAAATCATTAATCTTGATCCACTTCAAGTTAACACTATTTCCTTTTTAAATACTAATAGTGAATTAAATAAAGAAATTAGTTTATTTCAAGCAAGTATTAAACCTTCTAATTTTGAATGAAGTGTACAAAAAGCAACAGAGCTTGGTATTGTTAACTTTTATCAATTAATAACTAAGTATGTTAATGATTCACAATTAATTAAAACTAATCGAGTCTTAAAAATCATTAAAGAAGCAAGTGAACAATCAGCTAGAACTAATTTAATGAATTATTATGAACAAACTAGTTTTAGCCAATTGATTAAAATAGCATCTGATTTTGATTTAATCATTGTTGCTTATGAGAATGAACAAGTTAACTATTTTAATGATTATTTAACAAATATTAAAATAGCTACTAAAATCGCTTGTGTAGTTGGACCACAAGGTGGTTTTGCTATAGAAGAAATAGATGAACTTAAACAATTAACAAACACAATATTTATTAAATTAACAAAAACGATTTTACGATCTGAAACTGCTAGTTTATATTTATTAGCTAATCTGATTAATACTTGTATTTAGAAAGGAGTAGTATGCAACAACGCTTAGTTAATTATCTAATTGTTTTAGTTGGAATTTTAGGAGTTGTTAGTATTGCTGTTGGTTTTGGTGTTTGATATAACCAATTCAAACCTTACATTGATATTAACAACTTAGAACAATTACAAACAAATGATATAGAAAAATTATTTAATCATAATAATGGGTATTTTATTGAAAGCTTAAAACCTTTTAATGAATACTCACTTGCTGGATATATTGTTCCTATTGTCTTATTAATGTTAAGTGCAGGAATTATTGTTGGATATTATTTTGCAAATAAAAAAATCAAAGCTAAATTAGAATATCCAATAAGCCCTAAGTTCTTAAAACATAATATGTTTACTACAATGTATTTAGCATCTGGTTTTGCTTTAGCTGCTTTTATGCTCTCTTATATTGGTATTGGAGTAGATTTTGCAAGTAGTGATACTGTAGCAAATGCTATTGCTCCATCTAGTTTTAATGCCTATAAAACAGATCAAGTATTTATAGCTTATCATACTAATTTAGTAGCTGCATTTAATGCAAAGAAAAATATGTATATTGCTTTATTTGTAGTTGTTATTTTATTTGCTACTATTGTTGTTGGATTTATGAATTTCTATTCACTTAAGATTTCATTAGAACAATCAACAAAAGCAAGTATAGCTAAATTAGAACAAGAAAAAGATGATCCTAGAAGTGAGTACTATTTAAATAATCTTAACGAGATTATGAACCAATATGATCATTTTGTAATAACTCAAAAACAATCTTTATCTAGTTATTTATTTGATAATATTACAGCAAAAGAAGATGAACTAATAGAAGCTGATCAAAAGAAATTTGTTGATTTAACAATTGAAGAAAAATTAGCTTATCGAAACAAAGCAACAGAACTTGTATTAGCTACACACCAAACGAACACAAAAGAACAAGAAGAGTTTAATCGGAAGATTGAACAAAAAGAAGATGATAAGAACAAGCCATTTAGTTCTGTTTCATCAGGTAGTTTTTAAATAAATTTATTAATATTGATCCCCCTAAAACTAGTGGGATTTTTGTTTGTCTATAATTAAAAGAATAAGTGTTAAAATGTTCAAACTAATTTAATTTTAGCTATTAAAATAATGGTTTATAATTAGTTATCAATTGTTAATTGATTAGTAAATGTGTTATTTAACATATTAATTTAAGGTAATAATATGACTAAGAAAAAAGTAGTTTATAGTTTAATTGCTGGGTTAGTAGTAGCTTCAGTTCCTACTTCTATTTTAATTACATGTTCAAAAGAAGATTCTAAACCAATACAAGAAGTTGATAAGAAGCAACAAACAAAACAATTAAATAAAAGTAATGATGCTAATAAACAAAAAATTAGACAACAAATTGATGCATTCATTAAACTTCTAAAACAAGTTGATTTAGCTAAAATATCAAACAATCAAAGACAACAACTAAAACCAAAAATTGGCGACTTACTAAAATCAGAAAACTTATCTAAACTCAATGATCCAACTTTTTTAGATTCTTATTACATCAAAGTGATAGAGTTGCAATCATTCATTAAAAATCAACTTCATTTAGATTTAGAGAAGTTAATTAAGACAACCAACAACAACAACAACAACAACAACAACAACAACAACTCTAAAGAAGATAAAGATAAAAAAGATAAAAAAGATAACACTACCAACAAAACAAACAAAGTAAATAATCCTAATCAATTAAACAATGAAAACAAAGAAAACAAACAATTAGAATCAATTAACAAAAACCAAACAACCCCAGAATCTAAACCAATTAATAAAGACAACTTAAAACAACAATCAAACACTAATCCTAACTATGTTAAATTAAATGCAACTATAAAAGAGATTAAAGACAATATTGTAAAAAATAAATATGGTGGAAACAAAGCTTTTGCTTTTTATAAAATCTTATTAACAAACAATAATATCATTTCTGATCGCTATCTTCTGATCAACAAATTAATCAACTTAATAAAGAAATTAGTGAATGAGAGAAAACAACTAATGATAGTTCAAGTTTAAATTCTGTATTTACTAATCACGTTAACAACCAATTTAATGCAAATAATATAGTTGATGAGAATCTTAAAAAATGAGAAGCTTTAGATTTAAAAAGGTTTATGAAAGTAACATCTTTAAATAATCAAACAGCTTCTATATTACTTAAAAATTTAAACACCCTAGACTTAGATTTTAAAGTTGATAACATTAAACTAAACAATGATTATAGTGAATCAATCATTACATATAAAATTACTCATAAAATAAACGAATCATTAACATCATCAAAAACTATTAACTTTAAATTAGAATATTCACAAGTTGTTGAACAAATTAATAAATTACAAGCAATTAGTGAATTAGATCAGATTTTTGATGTTGATTATTATGAACTATCTCGTTTAAAGGCTGATGAATTTAAAACAGCTTTTGATCTTGATAAAGTAAATAAACCACAAGAGTTTGTTTTTTATAGTGATCAAAAACACCCGTTTGTTTCAAGAAAGCATAAATATTTACAAGAGAGTTTTGAATACAAAATTAAAGCTATACCAGAATATAAAGATCAAAAACTAGTAGCAACTGTTCAATTCTTATTTAATGGTAATGTGTTGTTTGAAAAAGAATTAACTACTAAACAAACTTTTGATTTCTTAAAAGCTGATAATCCAGATGAAATTGATTATAAAAAAGCAGAAGACATAATTAAATCAAAAATTGAAATCTTATTAAGAATCTTTCTTAAACGAAATTCAAAAATAACTCATAGTGATATTTATCCAGATCAAGCTATTGAAAAATTAGAGGAGTTATATGATTTACCAACCTTTGGTAAATATAGAATTGCTCCTAAAAGTATTGTTAAGGCTTATGATGCTGGTGATCAATTTGGTGGAGCTGCTGAAATCCAATGATCGATTCAACAAAAAGATGAAAATAGTGAATATAAATGAGTTGATACAGCAACTAAAATAACTCATAAAATTGAACACTTCAAAAGATATCAATACGAAGATTTTATCAAACCAAAAAATAATGAGTTTTTTGTAGCTAATGATTTTAAATCAGATAATCAATTAGACCAAATAATTATAGAAGCTGCCAATCAACTAAATGAAGCAGACATTGATTTTAGAAAAGTACAAGGAAGAGCAGTAAATGAAAAGAGCTTTACTCTTTACAGAAATCTAAACATCAAAAAGTTGCTTGCCCAAAAAGCAAGTATTAAAGCTAATTATTTTTTAAGATTAAAATGGAGATACGAAAAAACCACATTATCAACTAGTGATAACCAAAAACCTGGTGAATATATTGATCAATACCAAAGTTCAACACCACCAAACATATCACTATCCAACGCTGACACTAATTATTTAATATCTCAAACATTCTACTATTTCTATGATATAAAAGAATTAGAAGACTATAAGATAAGTTTTAGAATAGGGTTCGTTGACAAAAAAGATAGAACAAAAAGATATAGCCCAAATAAAGTCTTTACTTTAAATAACATAATCAATGATTATGAACAGAATCTATATCCAGAAATAATGTTAAATAATATTACATATGATAATTTATCATTTAACAAGGAACTTCTTGCTTCTAAAACAGCACAAGAATGAAAAAATAATCTGGAAGAACTAAACCAAGCAATAACTTTAAAGAATAGCGAACAAAACAAAGATTTATTAATTGATGATAATTTCATTATTTATAAAGATTTTAAATTAAAAAAGACTATTTTAAAATTGCTGAAGTGAAGCAATATCAAGCTGATAAAATGTTTGTTCGTTTTAAAGTTTTTAATTACAACAAACAATGAATAACTGCTAAAAACTGGTATTTAGTTGGCAACACTAAACAAGATACAAACAATTTAGAAGAAGAATTAAATTGAGATATCAATGATAAATTAAAAACTGTTTATTATGATAATCAACAAGTGAAAAGAATAAGAGAATTAGAACCTCATATTCATGATGCAAGATGAAGCTTAAAACAAAGTAATGAAGCTGTTTGAACAATGAATAATAAATACATCAAACACACATTATTAAGCAAGGATTCAACCAACCGATCTCTTGATTTAGAACTATTCGCTAATATGCTTGTTTTTGATCATAAAAAGGTAGTAAGAGTTATATCTGAAGATAACAAAATAAAAGTTAAAGTTGATTTTGAAAAATTAATTAAAGAGCCATTTAAACACTCTGGCGCTTTCTCTGAAATAGTAGATAACAAACAAATCAATATTAATTATTTATTAACAATAAGTTATGACGAAAATAATAACATTAACTTTAGTTTTAAAATTGATTCACCATATGGTATTAAGTTAGGTTTACCACAAAACCAATATCCTAATGGTGATAGTATGTTTGATCAAAATAGAGCAGTTATTATGCCTTATGTTTCAATGAAAATTAGTATGTCATATACTAACTCAATTCAAAATGAATCTGATTTTGGATTAGGTCAAACCAATTTATATGATTACAATAAAGTTAACACATCAGCTAAAGATGATGTACATTTACTTTATAACGATGCATCATATTATGCAAATAAAACAATCTACAACCCTAACCAAAACGTTTATTGAAAACACCATGATGGTTTCATTCCAGATGTTCAATGAATAAGAGATGATTGAGGAACTACAAATCGAGACTGAGAGTTAATAAATAAGGTAAGAGATAACTCATTTAAATATGTTACAAGAGTTGGTGGTCATGGATCTGGTGGTTTTGTAGCTAAGGTAAATGATGATCCAAGTGACTTAAGCTTATATTACATTTCTAATTATCATGTTGGTAAATTTGCTGCTAACAACAATGCCAATGATAATGGTGTTTATCCAAAGAATTCAAAAGAAGCTCTTGAAATTCATGGTGGTGATTGATTGTGGTTTGGTTTAGCTTTAAATAAATGAGATTCTTGACTATATAATGGTTATAAATTCAACCAATTTGATAACACAACACCATTACAATTTACTGATAGTAGAGAAAAAGAAAAATGAACTAAATTACTTTATGTTGGAAATAATAGATCAAGTAATTATAACCATAGTTCAGTAAACGAATTAGTTAATAAACAAGGAAATGCATCAAACTCATCTTATGATATTCAACTAACTCATAGTACTTATGATGAAGCTTTAATGGATGCTAAAATGAATTTTAAATCTGATTTAATTAAAAAGTTTGAAAACCTTTTAAATCAAAAACCAACTAAAATGAACCAATCAATTGATCACTACAATAATGTTGTACCAGTATTAAATCCATTTGCTCATATTGGTTTCCCAAATTGAGGTTTTATGACAGGTTATGTTGATTTTAGACCTAAAATCCTTGATGAAAAATTCTCATTTGAACAATATCCAAACTATTCACCAATGAAATTTGGACAAGGAAACTCAGGAACAGCTGTTTGAGCAGGTGATGGTGATTATGTAGCAACATGACGGGGTGGAAATAGGGGTAGTGAAAGTTTTGGTTATTTTTATGATAATCAAACCAATAACTTCTTTGGTATTAATTGAGAAAATGAAAATCCAATTGATTCTAAATCATTTAAAAACTCTGTAGGACATATGATTTTAAGACAAGCTTTAAATCATCCATTTAAATATTCTGTTCCTTGATTTTATAAAGCAATTAAGAAATAGTATTTTGATTGAATAGTTAATAAAAAACATTAGGTTTCTTGTGTGATAACCTAATGTTTTTTTAACTTTATTTAAATGATTATTAATTAGTTGTTTGATGATGATGATGATGATGATGATGATGATGATGGCTTGGCAAGTTCAGTAAATTTAAATTCTTGATATTCATGATCTACACCTTCAGGGAATAAAGCTGTTTTCATATTACTATTTGGATACATCGCTTTTAATGCATCTTTAAATGATCCATATTTATCTTTTTTCTGATCTTGTCCGCCACCATAAATTAAATCATATTGCGGAAGATTGTAATCACCATATAAACCGTTATAATTAAATCCTTCAGATCTAAATGCTGCTGATAATCCAGTAATTGTATTTAAGAAAGAAGAGTGGAAAATTGAAACAAGTTCATTCTTTTGGTTTCTGATCGAACTACCAGAAGCACCACCTGTTGGTTCGTAGTGACGAGGTAAGTATTGTAATCCCATTTGAATTAATTTGACTGATTTTTCTTTATTTTGGTCATCAGTAACTTTAGTTTCTAGCGGTTCTTTTGTAATAAACGGAACTCCAATAAACGCATCAGATAACCCTGGTTTATCAATAAAGGTTCTTAGGCCAATTTGATAAGACATAATGTTACCACGTTCTAATTCTTCTTTACTAAATGTTGATTCATTAGTTAATTCATTAACAGAAATCTTTTCATAGAATTTTTCATTTTGATTAATTCAAAGACTTCTATGTCATTTAGCAACTAATTTTTGATCGTCATCAACATATTGTTTTAAGAAGTAATCACCAACTGATGATGGATATCCTAAAGCATATAAGAAATCATATTTATCTTTATTAGCATCCTTGCTAAGATCAGCTAAAGGAACATCAATTTTTTTATAATTCTTTAAATATGACTCTTTTAAGAATTTAATTTTCTTTTCTTCAGACTTTTCTGCATAGCCATCTGTCATATGTCTAGCAAATTTTTCTCCGTCTTTTAAATCTTCTCTAGGGAAATTAGAAAGTGGATTTCTACCATAATCTAAAGCATTTTCTTCAACACCACTTAGATCAATTTCAATAACAGCAAAATCTGCATATTCTTTGTAATCTTTATACTTTTGCTTTTGTTCTTCAACTAAGTAATCACTTGGATCTTTATTTAAGAAGTCAACAGCTTTATAAACAACTTTTGGTTTCTTTTTCATTTTTTTCATATCAAATATGAAAGTACTAAAGTTATCATCTAAACCATCAATTCTTAATGTTTTACCAATACCAACATCATTATTTATTCTAGTTAAAGATAAATTTTTAGTTTCATCAGTTAAATCATTAGCAACGTGAATGTTAGTTGCTAAATACCATTTAGTTGGGTATTTACTACCATTCGTTGGTTTTTCATAGTCAAGAATTCAAGCAGTACCACCATTTATAACACTTTTAAGCTCATCATGTGGATGTTCTGGATCTTGATTAGTGAATTTAATGATATAAGTTTGTAATGCTATATCTTTATAAGTTTGGTTGGTTAATGTTCTAGCAAGACCACTTGATCTATAAGCTAGTCTATTGTAATAATCAACTCAACTTGCTTGTTGACCAGGATTATCTTGAATATTTAAACCAGTAACTTTTCCTGTTTCATCATAACTAGGTATAGTTCAAGCTTTAACAGCTTGATTATCATATGTATCTAAGTTAAGTGCTTTTGCTTTTTTATCAAATTCTGCTTTTTGATTTTCTGTAACCTTAACATTTTTGATTACATCAGATAAAGGAGCATCAGCTGGAAGTCCTTGGCTTGTAGCTCGGTATCTTCTTAAACTCTCAACATAAGGGTTATTATCTTTTTCAAATCTCTCTAATTGAGTATATGTAGTTAAATAGTTATTGACCTCACTCTTAGATGGAGCTCTAGCAATATGTTGAATTTGACCTTTAGAGTTAGCATTAGCGGGATTACTTTTTAAGTCATCAATTAATACTGTTTTAGTTACACTAGTACTAGTTGGAATATGCTTAAGTTCAAGAATAATTTTTGCTTTACCTGTACGGAATGAAACATTATTGTTATGTTCATCAAGATCTGGAGCAATATTTGCTACCTTACCTTCAAATTCGTTAGCATAATTACCTTTGATTTCAAACTTAATTGATTCTTGTTCAATTTGATCAAACATTATATCTGATGATTTTAAGTTTGGTCGGTTTGCTAATTGAGTAAATGTAACATTTAAATCATTTGCAGCTTTACTAATTTTAGCTAAATCTTCATTAGATGGTTTATAACCTTCTTTAGATGTATCTTTTGGATCAAGAAGTGGTGTAGTTACTGAGTTAGTTTGAGATTGTTGATTAAGTTGAGGATTATCATCTTTCTTTTCATTATTACATGAAGCAGCTACAGCTGCTGTTGCAGATAAAACAAATACAGAACCAACAATTAATCCTAATCATTTTTTATTAATTACTTTTTTCATATAGCACCTCACTTATATTTTAAGCTATTTGTATTTATTATGTAATTTCTAGATGTTGATCACCAGATACTTTATAACCACGTTCAGTTAGTGATTTAGATAAATTAGCATATTGATTATCAACTCTGATTTCATTGTTTCCGAAATTATCTACTGCTAATTGTTTTAAGATACTTAAGTTTTCAAAACCAGTTGAGTTTAAACCAACTCCGCTAGTATCTGTAATTCTTATATGAGTAGTTGTTTTCCCGTTTGAGAAAAGGATTTTAGTTGGTGGCATTAGCATTGGACTTCGATCCATTACATCAAATTGTGATTCATTTAGTTCAGATGCATCAATTTCAAATTCTGAATTATTATTCTTTAACACTAATCTTCTTAATAATCGTTTACCATTTGCTGGATTCTTCTTATCTTCAAACAATAAACCTCTTAATGATTTAAGACTTGTTCTAGATAAATCTAAACCTGTTGGATAACTATTTCCTTTTTCATTATGATCAGGATTTAGTCCAGAACCCATAGTTTGGAAAATCCCTTCATTGTTACGAACTCAATAAGCCATTCTTAATCCATCGTTAATGTGTCTGTAACGCCGTTTTCAATCGGTTGTGTATTTTGTATCAATATTCTCTTCATCAAAAGCTAAATTATTAAATACAATCCGAGAAGGGTATCTAACTCCTTGTGGAGCATCAACTGGAACATTGTAATCTAAACTGTTTATCCATCTAACATTCATTAAAGCTAATGGGTTAATTGATCATTCTTCAGCCAAAGCATTAGATGTTGTATATAAACTTAATTCTTTAATTAACTTCTTACTTCTTAATGCTAATAATGAAGAAGTATTTTGGTTCTCAAAGAAGATTTCTAATTGATCTAAAGTTTCAGGTAATTCTTTTAAGATATCAATCATCTTTTGATCATTTGATTTCTTACCAACATTCTTAAATCGATAAGAATTAATAGTGATACCGTCATTTTTAAGATCTCTAACTAATTGTCGAGATTTCTCATAAGCTAAATTATCATTAAAATCAAATTCAACTACTAAAGCTTCATTAATACTACCATCACTTTGTTGAGGACGTGTTAATTTATAAACGCCAATTCCTTGAATGTTGTTTATATTATACTTAGTGAATCTAGAATCACCTTTAGCATCTTCTCTTGTTCAACCAGGATAACTTCCTTGAACAATTTGGTCTGGTGTTCTTGTGTATTCAGAATCATAAGGAATAGCACGACGTTCTTTGTTTTGTCTTTTAATTGAATTTACAACTTTATTATAACCAGGTAATGGTGAATAAGCGTTTGAATCGATTTCACCACGTTCGTTAATGTAAAGGTTTCGATCGTCTGGAATATACCCTTTTTTAAGTTGTTCTTCTGCTTCTGGTGAATAAATTTTGAATTTGCTTTCATCTAAGTGAGCAAGCAATTTAACATATCGCATTTGTTCAGCACGTTTAGGAATTTGTGCTTTTCATTTTCTAACTTCGTTTGCGTGCGATTCATCACTAGCATATGGGTGTCGTGGTAGTTCGAATTTTTCAAGCTCTTCTTTGAATTTCTCAACAGTTCATTCTGGATACTTTTCATAACCTTCTGGAGTTAAGAAATCTCTAACTCGATCTGTTTGAAATAAACGAATGAATCTTTCAATTTGTCTTTGTCAATATTGTTCATTCTGACTAATTAATAAAGATAAGTCACCATCTGCTTTTCTTGTTCTAAACTCTTTATTTAGTCCACTTGTTCCTGCACTACCAATAAATTCATTAAAACGACTTTTAGTATGTTTAATTCCTGCTTGTCTAAATTGTTCAGTTACAAACACATGTTCAATGTCTGGTGTAGTATCAGCAATAAATGGATCTGGACCTACTAGTCCTTTGTCGATATCTGATTGGTAGTACTTTCTATTTGGTTTGTCTCGAACAATTACATCAATATCAACACCTTCAAATTGAACTTTTGTTTTTCGCGGAGATGGAATCTTTTGTTCAATAACTGGTTTTTCAGGATCATCTGCTAAAATTGGTTCTTTTGATGTGTCTGGTTTAAAATCAATTTTTGGAGGTTCGATCGGTTTATCAGATTCAATAAGATCAGGGAATTTCTTCTTGATGTCTTCCTCCTCTATCTTTTTGGGTTCAGGTGTTGGTTCAGGAACTGGTTCTGGTTCTTTTTTAGGTTCTTCTTTCGGCTCTTCCTTTGGTTCTGGCTTTATCTCTTCTTTAGGTTTTTCTTCCTTTGGCTTTTCTTCAATAATTTCTTCTTTTGGTTGTTCTGGCTTAGGTTCTGGTTTTTTCTCTTCTTTTTTAGGTTCTTCGATTTCAGGAGGTAAATCGTCAGTTTCTTTTTGTTTCTCATCAACTTTTGTTTTATAAACAATAGTTTTAACATTTGTGTTGTTTTCAAAACCAGTTGCTCCAAAAGCAACCCCTAAAGCTATAGCAGTAGCTGCAATACTAGTTGCAACTGCAATTCCAATTATAATTTTCTGTTTTAATTTCATAAGAATACCTATTATATTAAGCCAATAAATCTTGTGCCAATATCTAATTAAATATATTAATTAACCTTGGAAGACTATTATAACAAAAAATTATTTCATCTAGAAAAAACCTACTTTGGTAAGCTTTTGGTTGTTTGATATTTAATCAAAAATGGGTCTTTTTTGCTAATTTATAAGGATTCAGGTATGGGGAGAATATAAAAAACCGCTTTCTTTTTAGACAAAGTGGCGGTTTTTATTCATGCTTTAATTTTTGATAAATACAAAAAAATCTATGATGTATAGAACTTAAATTTATCTCTTGCATCTTTTAATATTTCATCTATTGTCGAAGTATTCTTAGCTTGATTTATTAATTTAGTAAAATGCTCTTCTTGTAGATCTAATTCGAAAAGTATAGAATTTTTAGCCATTTGTTTAACTTCAGAAATAGCGGCATTTACTTTTGATTCTAATTCCTTCTTTTTAGTTTCAGCTTCTTGTTTCTTTTCATTTAAGTCATTAATGGCTTTCATGAATTTATTTTTATTCAAATCACGATTTGATACTTCTTTATTAATTCTATCTATTTCACTTAAAAAGTTGCCTTTAATTTCACTATATTTATCTTCATTTAAATTTTGTTTAATTCAACTATTAACAACTTCTTTTTGTGATTGATATTTTTTACTTTCTTCTTGAAATTCACTTATTTGTTTTTTGAACCCGTCACTTAAATCATTAATTTCTTTTGTGCTTTTTTGTTCTTTTAATTTTTTTAAGAAATCTGATAATTCCTTGCTATTAAAAATTTCTGGTTGGTTCGCTGCAATTGGAACAAACTGTTCTTTTGTCTCATCCTTTAATTTGTTAATTTCATTTTGTTTTGTGTTCTTTGATTTAGTAGCTTCAGAAATAGCTTTTTCTAATTTATCCTTAGCTTTTAAATATCCATCTTTTGTTTGATTGGCTTTTGTTTTCGCATCAATCTTTGCAGATTCTTGCATTAATTTTTCTTTTATTTCAGCAAAATCTGAACTTTCGTCTAATGATTTAAGAAGAGTGTTTAGTTGTTCTCTTGTTTTATTGTATTCGTTTTTAGCAGATTCAATTTCAGTTGAGTTTTTATCAACTTTATTTCCATTGGTTTGATTTGGATTTTTAGGTGTTGGGTTTTCTTCTGTTTTTGGTTGAGTAGGTGCTTGATTACCGTTTTTTACAACAGGTGGGTTAGCATTTTGCTTTTTAGTACTATTTGCACTAGAGTTGCCTAAGTTATTTTTATTCTCATCAGTTTTTGAACCATTCTTTATTTCATCACCTGATTTTGAGTTTGGTTCCATTGTTGAGTTGTTATGATTATGACTTGTGTTGGGATTATTGTTTGTTTGTTTGTTTGTTTGTTTGTTCGGCTTGTGCCATAGGTTTCATTTTATCTTCTTGTCCAGTCATATCTTTTGGTGTTGAACTTGAAGATTGTTGAGTGTTAGTTTCTTTATTCTTTGATGGATTAGGTGTTTTATCATTACATGCAGCAGCAACTGCTACAATTGATGATCCAATAAGGATCGTGCTTACCATTAAGATAAGACCTTTCTTATTTATAAATTTGCTCATATATTAAAGTACTTTCTAGAATAAAAAATTGACTTATGCACAAAGCAAAAATCTATTAATTATAATACTAGTAAATAAATAACAAGCACATTTTTACCAATAAAAATCAAGTTTTATTTAAAATATTTTTAATAACATCTCAAAATATGCAGCTTAAATACTTAATGATGATTTCTGGTTAAAGTATTAAAAATCTAATGGTGTAGTAGATATGAATTCATTTTAGAAAATTCAAATTATTTAGTTCACCGTTTTATAATTAACAAGTATGTTAAATTAAAAGTATATTTGAACTATATCTCTTTATTTCCATAAAAGAGTTTGGTTGGTTTCTTTTATTGTTTTGCAATAAGATTATTAATGTCTAATAATAAAAAACCTTATGTTTTTAAAAGAGATGCGCCTTTGTTTAAGGTTTTTAAGAAATTATTTTAAATATTTATGACTAAGCATATGTTAAATATTGAAGTTTTGTTGTTCTATCAATAAATTGTATAAATTAATTATATTAACTCACCTTACTTTTAACAGCATTGTATTCTTCCTGTGCTTGAGTTAGTATTTTTTCAACATCGTTTAATGTTTTAGCATTCCCTATTTTTTCATAATATTCAAACGCTTTGTTGAAGAATGTTGGTTCCTCGGTACCAAATTCTAAAACTTTATTTTTTGCTTCTTCTTTTTTTGGTTTAATATTTTACTTTCTTCATTCTTGTTTTCTGCTTCAGCTCTTTTTAGAATTTCATCAACTTTCGCTTCATCAGATACTGATGAAATTTGTTGTTTATATTCTTCTTGTTTTTTAGTATCTAATGAAGAAAATCCACTTATTTTGTTTTTAGCTGTCTCTTTTTGTTGATTCAAAGTTTCGGCTTTTTGATTTTCTTGTTCAGCTTCCTTGAGAATATTCTTGATTTGTTC
>NZ_JFDP01000005.1 GCF_000731915.1 Ureaplasma diversum NCTC 246 | reverse complement strand
AGCAATTAAAGAAAAGTTAGATAAAAACATAAAATCCGGGATAATTTGACATACGCAAGGAAGCGGGAAAACTGCTTTATCATATTTTTTAACTAGATATATCAATGATTATTTTGCATTTAGAAATAAAGTTACTAAATTTTATTTCATCGTTGACCGGATTGATTTACTTGAGCAAGGTAAACAAGAGTTTGAATCTAGGGGATTATTAGTTAAAACAGCTAACACTAGAGAAGAGTTAATGCAACAATTCAGAAATTATAATTCAAAGGAAGGGAATAGTGGTAATTTAGAAATAACGGTCGTTAATATCCAAAGATTTGCTGAAGATAACACTAGAGTTGAATTGCCAAAATATGCAACCAACCTTCAACGCGTTTTTATTATTGATGAAGCCCACCGCGGATATAAACCAGAAGGTAGTTTTCTATCTAATTTATTCAACGCCGACCCAAATGCAATTAAGATTGCACTAACAGGTACGCCCCTTTTAAAAGAAGAAAAAGCGTCATGAAAAATATTCGGAGATTATATCCATACATACTACTATGATAAATCAGTTAAAGATGGGTATACTTTAAAAATAATAATAGAAGATATTCAAACTTTTTATAAAGAGAAATTAACAAAAATATATAATGAATTAGATCGATTGGTTCAAAAGAAGGACATAAAAAAGTCTTATATCATTGAGCATCAATCATATATAAAAGAGTTGACTAAATATATTATTAATGATTTAAATGATTTCAGAATTCGAAATAACGATAATACTATTGGAGCGATGATCATTTGTGAAACTGCTGCACAAGCACAAACGTTGTTCAATCTTTTCGAACAATCACAAACAGAATTAAATAATCAATCTACTAGAAAATCAAATCTTAAAGTTGATTTGATACTACATAATGTTTATGATAAAGAAACAAGAAAACGAATTATAAACGACTTTAAAAAGAATATGACAGTCGATATATTGATTGTTTATAATATGCTTTTAACAGGTTTTGATGCCCCTAGACTTAAACGTTTATATTTAGGACGAAAACTAAAAGATCATAACTTATTACAGGCAATTACGCGTGTTAATCGGCCATACAAAGATAATAGATATGGTTATATTATTGATTTTGCTGATATTAAAGAAAATTTCGAACAAACAAATGCTGCTTATCTGCAAGAATTAAATCGATTTAATGATGCTGATATTAATATCTCAATTGATACATATAATGATATATTAGAAGATCCTAGTAAACTAATAGCGAATATTGAAAACTCTCGTGAACTTATATTTAAATATACAACAGATAATCTAGAAGATTTTTCAAAAGAAATATCAAGAGTTGAAGAAAAAGAAGAGTTGTTAAAATTAAAGAAATCATTATTAAATGCTAGAGATTCTTTTAATATTGTAAAAACATTCGGAAACGATCAACTTAAGAAGCAGTTCAACACTATTAGAATTGATAATCTAGCACAAATGATATCTATAATCTCAAAACGAATTGATATTATTAATCAAAAAAAAGCAATTGAAAATAGTAATGATGTAAACTTTTTTGTTAATGAACTGATGTTTGGTATTGACTTTAAATTTGAAAAATCAAACGAATATGAACTCACTATCGTTTCCGAAGAAGTTTTAAAGGAAAAACATCAAAAAATAATGTCTATAATTAATAAAAATGAAGATAAAGAGGATCCAGAATTTATTAGTCTTCGGAAAGCTTTTATAGAATTTTTAAACAAAAAGGGCTTTTGTGTTTCTAATAAACAAGATTATCATGAATTCAATAATACTTTTGATTTTTTATTGAAACAATTAGAAAAAATTCAAAATAGGAATGAAGTTTTAGTTAAGAAATATAACGATATTAAGTATGCTCGTATCCATAAAAGAATTAAAGGTGATTTATCTTTAACAGACACACAAATTCACCTTTTATTAAAGAACATCAAAGAAGAAACAGATAAAAAAATCCACGATAAAAATGATCTTTTGAAAAACGAATCTTACTTCGAGCGATTGATATCACAAATTGTGGTCAAAGCTGTCGACGAACTTAATTTAGATATTAACCGCGAAGACCGAAAATTTATTGAAACCAAAATCAAAACCGAATACATCAATTAATGCAACGGAATTAACTATAACTAAACAAATAACAAATATACAGGAGAACAATAATGAATCTTGGTGTTAAAGAAAAAACAACGAAGTTAATTGACGAATTAAAATCCACTTGTCAAGTTTATGGTCTTGGTAATGATGGTAATGAATATAAAATAATTACTCAAGTTTTCTTATATAAATTTTTAAATGATAAATTTGGGTATGAAATAAAACAAATTTCAAATGAATTACGAAATGCAGAAAAATGAGAAGAAACATACATCCAAATGGATTTAAATCAACGATTGGATTTATTAGATGAACTAGGTCCAAATGTTCCTCTTCTCTACCCAGAACATCTTATTTCAAATTTATGAAATCAACAAAATAAAGCTAATTTTGCAAAGATTTTCGATCAGACAATGGTCGATATTGCTTCTGAAAACCAAGATATTTTTGCAACTCAAACAGTCCAAAATACAAGAATTCCAATTTTTGAAAAATTAACGAATTATGTCACAGATGAGAATGAACGCTCTAATTTTGCAAGAGCGTTGATTGATAAATTAGTTAATTTTTCTTTTGAAGAAGTATTTAATGAACATTATGATTTTTTTGCTGAAATTTTCGAGTATTTAATTAAGGATTATAATACAAATAGTGGTGGTAAATATGCTGAATATTATACCCCTCAATCAATAGCTAAAATTATGGCTAGATTATTGGTTGATGAAAATGCTGATTATCATAGTATTGAAATTTATGACCCATCAGCTGGAACTGGGACATTAATTATGGCCCTTTCACACCAAATTGGTGAAAACAAATGTTCAATTTTTGCTCAAGACATTTCACAACGAAGTAACAAAATGCTTAAGTTAAATCTTATTTTAAATGGATTGATATCTTCATTAGATAATATAATTCAAGGAGATACTTTAATTGCTCCATATCACAAAAATGATAATGGAAATGATTTAAGAACGTTTGATTTTGTTGTTTCAAACCCACCATTTAAAATGGATTTTTCAGAAACAAGAGAGAAGATAGCAGCAATGCCTACTAGATTTTGAGCAGGAGTACCAAATATACCTGCTAAGAAGAAAGAAAGTATGGCTATTTACACTTTATTTATTCAACACGTTATTAACTCTTTAAAGCCTAAAGTTGGAAAGGGAGCTATTGTTATTCCAACTGGGTTTATTACTTCTAAATCTGGGATAGAATCAAAAATTCTTAAAAAGATTGTTGAAGATAAAATAATCTATGGATGTGTAAGTATGCCATCTAATGTTTTTGCAAATACAGGTACTAATGTTTCTGTTTTATTTTTTGATAATGCAAGAGATCATGATAAAGTCATCTTAATAGATGCTTCAAAACTAGGTGAAGATTATAACGATGGAAAAAACAAAAAGAGAAGGCTTTTAAATGAAGATATTGATTTAATTATCAACACTTTTAAAAATAAAGAATCAATTGATGATTTTTCAATTGCTGTTAGCTATGATGAAATAAAAGAGAAAAACTATTCACTTTCTGCTGGTCGATATTTTGATATTAAGATTGATTATGTTGACATTACTGCTGAAGAATTTGAAGCCAAGATGAATGAGTATAAAACCCAATTGCGAGGATTATTTGAAGAAAGCGATCGACTTCAAAGAGAAATTATGGAGCAATTAAAAAAGGTGAAGTATGAGTAGGATAAGTATTGGAAAAAAATTATATTTGAAAGGTAGAGTTGGGTGGAAAGGATTAAAAAAATCTGAATATTTAGATTCAAGTGAATATAGAATTATTAATGCTTCAGCTTTAGAAAATGAAAAAATTAACTGGAACAAAGCGGGTTATATAAGTAAGGATAGATACGAAGAATCCCCAGAAATAATGTTGCAAAAAAATGATATTCTGATTTCAAAGGATGGAACTTTAGGTAAAATTGGATATGTAGAACAACTAGATAGTAAAACAACTGTAGCATCTGGTATTTTCGTGTTGAGAAATACTAAACCAGAAGTCATAAACACAAGATATTTATATCAACTTTTAAAAAGCGATATTTTCAAAAAATTTATAAAAAATAATAAAGCAGAAGGGAGTACAATTAATCATCTTTACCAAGCCGATTTGGTAAATTTTGAAGTTGATTTTCCGAGTTTATTTTTACAAAATTCAATTTCAAATATACTAGATAGTATAGATAGTAAAATTTCTATAAATAATAAAATAAACGATAATTTATACGAACAAATGAAATTTTTGTATGACTACTATTTTTTACAATTTGATTTTCCAAATGAAGGTGGTAAACCATATAAATCAGTTGGTGGTCAGATGGTATGAAATAAGATATTAAAACGTCATATTCCAGCAAACTGGATGAATAAGAACATCAAAGAGATTTCATCTATCACTTGGGGACAATGCCCTGATGGAAAAAACATTTTAGACAAAACGACACAAGGACAGAATCTTCTTGATTACTGTTCTGGTGCTGGAGATATGAAGGGTGGCTTTGTTGTTGATTGTCAAGCTAAAACAGATAACAGCAAGCGTCTTTCTCATAAAAATGATATTCTTATTTCAATAGCAGGGAAAATCGGAGATATATGTGTGGTAGATCACACTATTTCTTTAGGTAGAGCTGCAATGGCATATACTGCAAATTCACATATTGAACTTCCTTTTATTTATTTGACACTATGTACACTTAATAAAAAAATGACTATAATTTCAACTGGTTCTATACAAAAAGTTATAAATAATGCCCATATAGATGACTTCAATTTTGCTTACTCGGAAGAAGTTGTAAAGCAATTTGGACAAGCTACAATCCATATTTTTCAAAAATTAATGTATATAGCAAACGAAAATAGGGAACTAGCGAAACTTCGTGATTTTCTTCTCCCATTACTTATGAATGGACAAGCAACTATAAAAGACTAGTAAACTAAATTATCGTTTATTTGATTATTTAGGTTTATTTTCTGATCAATAATAGATAAAATCTTGCTAATTTTCTTTTGCTCACTTAGTGCTGGGCATAAAATCTCAAATTTTGAAAATGTACTCTTATTTATAATTGGTACTACTGTTGAACTTTGATTGCAAGATTCTAATATTTTTGAATATTGAACCATAGCATAATATATAAAATCAACATCGTATCTTTCTTCATCAACAATGATTGAATTTATTTGTTGATTTGTAACAGTTTCTTGTGTTGTTATCAAAACTTTTCCTATTATACCAATACAGCTAACACAAACTGCATTAGGTGGTAAAAGAGATCCTTTTACACTGTTTTTACCTTCTTCAGTTATATATTTCTTCGTGTTGTTAACATACTTAAATGTTCAATCATCAGATGGTGTTAAGAATGGCATATCGCCACCATAATAAGAATCAATTTCTGTTTTAGGGGTTTTTCCAGTAACTATTCTTCCAAGATTACCAATATTTACTTTTTTTCATTCACTCATATAATTCCCTTTTTATCCTATATATTTTTGATGAGCTAATTTAACATTGTTTTGTTTTACCATTGCATATTTTAGTGTAGTGTCTACCTTTTCATGTCCTAGCAATCTTTGAACTTGTTCGATCGGCATTCCTTTATCTATTGCAATTGTCGCAAGTGTTCTTCTGAATTTGTGAGGATGCACTTTTTTAATATTTAGTTTTTCTCCGATTTTTCTTAGTTTTGACTCTACACCACTTATACTAATTCTATTATATGGAGCTTTTAATGTTACAAAAAGTGCTTTATTTTGATCATTTCGTGAGTTTAAATAGTTTTTTAAATGTATTTTAGTTCTAGCATCAAAATAGACTATTCTTTGTTTATTTCCTTTTCCTAAAACTATACACTCTCTTTCATTAAAATCAATATCTTCAATATTTAATTTTACCAATTCTCCCACTCTCATTCCAGTAGATGCTAACATGTCAATCATAGCTAGATCTCTACTGTTATCTACATTATCACGCATTATTTCTAATTCTTCATCAGAATAAGTTTCTTTTATTGTAATCGGGGTTTTTACTTTTTTAATTCTTCGTACTGGACTTTTAATGATGTAATTTTCATCTTCTAATCAGGAAAAGAAACTTGATAAAATTCTTCTGATGTTGTCGATCGTTGTTTTTGTCGAATTTCTTTGTTCTTGGTATGTTGATAAATAGTTTCTTAAATCTTTTGTGTCAATTTCATTAATAGGTTTATTAAGGTGTTTTAACAGCAAATCAATTGTTGAAATATAGTATTTCATAGTGTTATGTGAACACCCCTCTAATTTTTTAGCATCAATAAACAATCCTACAATTTCATCATCATTTTTATCTACTTCTTGGTGTTCATTTAATAGATTTGACAGCTCAAAATTCAAGATTGTTTCTAATTGTTGCATTTGTTTATTATTTAAGGATGTTTGCATTTTTTGCATAACATTATTTATAAATTTATCTTTCATTATTACTCCTATAAATAAAAATAATATTAAATGATTCTTATTTGCTTCTTTTGATTTTATTATTATGGAATTACATAAAATACTTAAGTAAACGATAATTTAGAGAAGCAGATGCGTTTGATTTTTGAAGTTATAATGAATTCGATAGAAAATAACAAAATTAAAGGCAATTTATCCCTTGCTAAAAATATAGCTGAAATAACTACTGGCAAAGAAAATGCAAATTTTTCGAATGTAAATGGAAAATACAAATTTTTTACATGTGCTGACAACTCATTGTTTTGCGATCAATACTCATTTGATCAATCTTCTGTAATAATTTCAGGAAACGGGAACTTCGGTGTTAAGCACTATACCGGAAAATTTAATGCATATCAAAGAACATACATATTAACCCCTAAAAAAGATCAATACGCTATCTTGTATTTATCATCTTTATATAGTGTTAATTCTTTAAAAAGAAATTCTACCGGGTCAATTATAAAATTTATCACAAAAAACGATATAGAAAACATTCAAGTTTTCATTCCAGATAACGCTTATTATCTTAATATTTTGAACAATTTAATATTTAAACAAGAGCAAAATAATCTTGAAATAGAATCTCTTATCAAACTCAGAGACTTCCTTCTCCCATTACTTATGAACGGGCAAGCAACTATAAAAGACTAATAAACTAAATTATCGTTTAACTCCCTTAAACCCATCAAATTCCCTATCTATTAAAAACAAACAACCACTTAGTTGATTACTAAATGGTTGCTCGATTGCAAGATCAACTGCAACATT
>NZ_JFDP01000004.1 GCF_000731915.1 Ureaplasma diversum NCTC 246 | reverse complement strand
AAAAAAAAGCACCAAATGGTGCTTAATTATTTGCGTGGCGATGACCTATTTTATTTTAAACTATCGTCGGCTCTAGAGTGCTTGACTTCTGTGTTCGGGATGGGAACAGGTATTTCCACTCTGATATCTTCACCACACTATTTGATCGATATTTGAAAACTAAATATTATCAACACTTTTTAATCAATGACAGGATTTACATAAGTCCTCGAATTATTAGTATCAGTTAGCTTAACACGTCACCGTGCGTACACATCTGACCTATCAACGTTATGGTCTATAACGATTCTTACTCCATTTAAGGAAGGGAAGATTAATCTTGAAGTTAGTTTCACACTTAGATGCTTTCAGCGTTTCTCTATTCCACACGTTGCTACCCTGCAGTGCCGCTGGCACGACAACAGGATCACAAGAGGTGTGTCCATTCCGGTCCTCTCGTACTAGGAACAGCTCTTCTCAATCTTCCTACGGGCATGACAGATAGGAACCAACCTGTCTCACGACGGTTTGAACCCAACTCACGTATCTCTTTAATCGGCGAACAGCCGAACCCTTGGAACCTGCTTCAGCTCCAGGATGAGATGAGTCGACATCGAGGTGCCAAACAGTGCCGTCGATATGAACTCTTGGGCACTATCAGCCTGTTATCCCCAGAGTAGCTTTTATCCGTTGAGCGATGACCCTTCCATACGGAGTCACCGGATCACTATGACCTAGTTTCCTACCTGTTCGACTTGTAAGTCTCACAGTCAAGCACCCTTATACCATTACACTCTATACACGATTTCCAACCGTGCTGAGGGTACCGTTGCGCGCCTCCGTTACCTTTTGGGAGGCGACCGCCCCAGTCAAACTGCCCACCTAACACTGTCCCCCAACCAGATTCATGGTTGCAGGTTAAGAGAATTCTTATTGCAAGGGTAGTATTCCAACGGTGACTCCATATACCCTAGCGAGTATACTTCAAAGTCTCCTACCTATGCTCTACAAGCAATAAAAATTCCCAATATTAAGCTACAGTAAAGCTTCATGGGGTCTTTCCGTCCAATCACGCCAAGAGGGCGTCTTCACCCTCACCAGGATTTCACCGAGTCTACAGTTGAGACAGTCAAGAGATGGTTACACCATTCAAGCGGGACGGAATTTACCCGACAAGGAATTTCGCTACCTTAGGACCGTTATAGTTACGGCCGCCATTCACTGGGGCTTCAGTCAAAAGCTTCGCTTGCGCTAACATTCTTCTTTAACCTTACAGCATTGGGCAGGTGTCACCCCATATACATCGTCTTACGACTTAGCATAGAGCTGTGTTTTTGTTAAACAGTCCCCCCTCGCTATTCACTGCGGCTCACCGTTAAGTGAGCATCCCTTATTGCTAACGTACGGGATCAATTTGCAGAGTTCCTTAACTGTAGTTAACTCGCTAACCTTAGGATATTCTCCTTGACTACGTGTGTTCGTTCTCGGTACGAACTACATATTGTTTAACGCTAGAAGCTTTTCTTGGAAGCATGATATATATGTCTTCTCTACTGCCCGAAGGGGTCGATCGTACTCATAACTTAGTCTTATGACAAACGGATTTGCCTATTTGTCAACCTTGTTATTTAAACCAGAATCCGATTACTGGCACATAATAACCTTCTCCGTCACTCCATCACACAATACATAGGTACAGGAATATTAACCTGTTTTCCATCGACTACGCTTTTCAGCCTCGCCTTAGGATTCGACTTACCCTGGGAGGACGACCCTGGCCCAGGAACCCTTAGTCAATCGGTTTGAGAGATTCTCACTCTCATTCGTTACTCACGCCAGCATTCTTGCTTGTATAAAGTCCAATAGCCTTCACAGTCTACCTTCATCCCATATACAACACTCGTCTACCGTAGCAAATGCTACCCATAACTTCGGTTATATGCTTAGCCCCGTTACATCTTCCGCGCAGAGTCTCTCGACAAGTGAGCTGTTACGCACTCTTTAAACGGTGGCTGCTTCTAAGCCAACATCCTTGCTGTTTAAGAAACTCAACATCGTTTTCCACTTAGCATATATTAGGGACCTTAGTTAATGATCTGGGCTGTTTCCCTCGCGACAATGAAGCTTATCCCCCACTGTCTGACTGCTGGAGTAGATTATATGGTATTCAGAGTTTAATTCTATTCAGTACACCGAGGTGGCGCCATCATAGATTCAGCGCTTTACCCCCACATAATCAATAATCCAACGCTATTCCTAAAAATATTTCGACGAGAACGAGCTATCACGGAGTTCGATTGGAATTTCACCGCTATCCACAGGTCATCCCCTGTCGTTTCAACGAAAGTGGGTTCGGTCCTCCAGTAAATGTTACTTCACCTTCAACCTGCCCATGGATAGATCACCCCGTTTCGCGTCTATTGCAACATACTAAAGCGCCCTGTTCAGACTCGGTTTCCCTACGGCTCCGTTTCTACAACTTAACCTCGCATGCTACAATAACTCGCTGGCTCATACTTCAAAAGGCACGCTATCACACATTGATGTGCTCTAACACCTTGTAAGCTTATGGTTTCAGGTTCTATTTCACTCCCATCTCTGGGTTCTTTTCACCGTTCCCTCACGGTACTATGCGCTATCGGTGACAAACTAGTATTTAGGCTTACCCAATGGTCTGGGCAGATTCAGACAGGATTCCACGTGTCCCGCCCTACTCAGGATACTACTAGGTAAAATAATGATTTCGTATACGGGATTATCACCCTCTATGATTTGGCTTCCCAACCAATTCTACTATCATTATTTAGTCCACATTGTAGTCCTACAACCCCAAGATAAATCTTGGTTTGGCCTGTTCCCCTTTCGCTCGCCGCTACTGAGGGAATCACATTCGTTTTCTTTTCCTTTGGCTACTGAGATGTTTCACTTCACCAAGTATCGCTTTATTAAGCTATGTATTCACTTAATAATAGTATAGTAATGGAGTTACTATACTGAGTTTCCTCATTCGGAGATCAACGGATTGGCGTTTCTTATCAACTACCCGTTGCTTATCGCAGATTTGCACGTCCTTCATCGCCTGTTTGTCCCAAGGCATTCACCATAAGCTCTTAGTAACTTATTATAAATCCTTTAAGTTTTGTTATATGATTGTTAACTATATTAAAAATATAGTATCTTTTCAATGACAAATTCAATCGTCATTGATTAGAAAGATTTGTTGATATTATTCAGTTTTCAAAGATCGATCACCATATTAAAAACTAATATGGGAGAGAATGAATCTCTCAAAACTAAATAGAATCCGACCATTATATGAATGTAATAAAAATAATAATTGTGGCTATATATAATGGATTTTGTATAAATGTACACTTAGTACGTAAATTTAAAATTTACTCCGAAGAAAGGAGGTGATCCATCCCCACGTTCTCGTAGGGATACCTTGTTACGACTTAACTCCAGTCACCAATCCTACCCTAGACGTATGCCTCCAAAAAGGTTAACAGTACGGTTTCAGATATTACCGGCTCCCATAGTTTGACGGGCGGTGTGTACAAGACCCGAGAACGTATTCACCGCGACATGTCTGATTCGCGATTACTAGTGATTCCAACTTCAAGAGGGCGAATTGCAGCCCTCTATCCGAACTGAGACTAACTTTATCAGATTCGCTCCACCTTACGGTATTGCAGCTGTTTGTATTAGCCATTGTAGCACGTTTGCAGCCCTAGATATAAGGGGCATGATGATTTGACGTCATCCCCACCTTCCTCTACCTTGCGGTAGCAGTATCGATAGATAAATTAACTAGCGAAAGGGGTTGCGCTCGTTGCGGGACTTAACCCAACATCTCACGACACGAGCTGACGACAACCATGCACCACCTGTCATATTGTTAACCTCCGCTATATTTCTATAGCATTGCAATAGATGTCAAACCTAGGTAAGGTTCTACGTGTATTGTCAAATTAAGCAACATGCTCCACCACTTGTGCGGGTCCCCGTCAATTCCGTTTGAGTTTCATTCTTGCGAATGTACTACCCAGGCACATCATTTAATGCGTTAGCTACAACACCGACTCATAAGCGAGCCGACATTTAATGATGATCGTTTACGGTGTGGACTACTAGGGTATCTAATCCTATTTGCTCCCCACACTTTCGAGCCTAAGCGTCAGTAATAGTCCAAGTTGGCGCCTTCGCCACCGGTGTTCTTCCATATATCTACGCATTTTACCGCTCCACATGGAGTTCCCCAACTCTCTGCTACACTCTAGATTCGTAGTTTTTGATACAGCTAGACGTTAAGCATCTAGATTTCATACCAAACTTACAAATCCGCCTGCGCTCGTTTTACGCCCAGTAAATCCGGATAACGCTTGCATCCTATGTATTACCGCGGCTGCTGGCACATAGTTAGCCGATACTTATTCAAATGGTACAGTCAAACTAAAATCATTTCCTATTTTAGTGGTTCTTCCCAAATAAAAGAACTTTACAATCTTATAGACCTTCATCGTTCACGCGGCATTGCTTCATAAGGCTTTCGCCCATTGTGAAAAATTCCCTACTGCTGCCTCCCGTAGGAGTATGGGCCGTGTCTCAGTCCCATTGTGGCTGTTCTACCTCTCAGTACAGCTACGCGTCAATGACTTGGTGAGCCGTTACCTCACCAACTATCTGATACGTCGCACCCTCATCCAAAAGCGTTGCAAACGCAACTTTCTACATTCACTCATGCAAGTAAATGTTATTATCCGGTATTAGCTAATCTTTCGACTAGTTATCCCAAACTTAAGGGTAGATTGGATACGTGTTACTCACCCGTTCACCACTAAGCCAAAAAGGCTTCGTTCGATTTGCATGTATTAGGCATGCCGCCAGCGTTAATCCTGAGCCAGGATCAAACTCTTAAAAATTGACGGATTCTATTTAGTTTTCAAAGATCATTCTTGTT
>NZ_JFDP01000003.1 GCF_000731915.1 Ureaplasma diversum NCTC 246 | reverse complement strand
GTAAATTCAAAAACAAGAAGGCATTAACTCTTGCAGTTGGTGCTATTATGGCAGGGGTTAGTGTTATAGGGATAGTTGCAGCTTGTGCACCAACAAAAGCGAGACCGTCTAAACCCACTGAAAAGAAAGTAGAACAACCACAAACAGGTGGTAATGAATCTTCAAACCCAGGTAGCGGAAGTGGAAGTACTACAATCGGAAGTAAACAAGGTTCTGAAAATAATACAACTAATCCATCAGCAGGTTCAACTAATACAAATCCAGGAGCAACACAACCATCAACTCCAGAAAATCCTAATCCATCTAACCCTGGTTCATCAGATAAACAAAAAGATGAAAAGATGAAAGACAATCAACCAGGCACAGGACAAAGTGGTGGTGAAACAGGAAAAAATGAAAATCCTGGAACTAATGGTAAGGAAAATGGTGGAAGTACATCAGAAACAACTAAACCTGTAATTAGTGTAGCTGATGATGCTAAATTAATTAAAGAAGAAGCGAAATATTCATTAACATTATCTGTTACAAATGCTGATAATAAATATTTAGAAGTTGAATTAACTGAAGTTTCAACTAACCAAGAAAATGCAACTAAAGTCAATGCAAAAGCTAAAGTTGAATCTAATAGTGTAAAAGTTAGTTTTGATGGTTTAAAAGCGGGAACTAAATATAAAGTATCAACACTTAAACTTTATGATAGTGAAACTGCTAAAGAAGGAGTTAGTTTAGAATTAAGTTCAACTTTAAGTGGAAAAGAATTTGAAACAGAAGCGGAACAAACTCCAAAAGTTGAAGCACCTACTCCTACACCAGAACAAGCAGTATCAGTTACTTTAGAAGATAATGCAATGTTAATGAAAAAAGATGGTAAATATCAACTTTCATTAAATGTAACAAATGCAGATAATAAATACTTAGAAGTTGAATTAAAAAAAGTGTCAGAAGACGACAAACCAGGAAAATCTGAAATATCAAAAAAAATAAAAGTAGAAAATGGTAAGGTGGTTGTTATTTTTGAAAATCTAGAAGACAGTGCAAAGTATAAAATATTAGGTGCTGAACTATACAGCAAAGAAAATGATGATGCTGAAACTGGGCAAACTGTTGAATTAAATGAAGGTTTAACAAAAATAGAGTTACCAATCAAATCATCAATGAGCAGTGGTTCAACAAGTAGCCAAGACGGAACACAAGCAAAACCTAATGCTGATGCACAAACAGGCTCTAAAGAAGAAAAGAAAGATGAAAAGAAAATAACAATTCAAAGTGTAGAATATGATTCTAATAACCCCCTAGGTTATACATATCTTGTATTTGTAGTAAAAGGACCAAAGACTTTATTTGAATCGATTAAAACTAAATTTTTAAATTTTGAATTTAGAAATAGTGAAAATAAATATCAAACTGATACAACAGAAGACTCAGGATTGTTCCCAACAATATCAAAAGACGAAGGTGATCAAGTTGTGTTTAAAATTTACCCAAAATACCCTTGAGGTAAAAATGCTGATTTCACAGTTACTCAAATAACTTTAAAAGACAAACCAAATGAAAATCTTCTTGCAACTGAGTATAAAATTAACCCCACTAATTAACAACTAAAAATATAAACTGATCTTAACTTGCTAAATAATCATTTATTTAGTTGTGAGATCAGTTTTATATTTACCGATTTAATCAATTATTAAATTAATGTATAATATTATATAAATTGATATTTAATAAGAAATGAGGAACAATATGGATCTTTGAAAAGACCAAGGTGAACAAGAGTTAAGTCCTAATGTAAGCAATAATCCTAACAAGTTGCCAAAGGCAACTGGTGGAGAAAAAGCTTTATATATCATTTTTTGAATTATGAGTGCATTCTTATTATGCATTCCAATGATTGTTTACTACTTTAGAACTAAAAACTACATCATTAATGAAAAGAATGAAATTAATGAAGCATCATCATCTATTCAAGTTAGTCAAGACAAACGTTTCGGTACTCTAACACAATTAGTTGAACAAGTAAAAAGCCACTACAAATTTGAACAATCTGTATTAGATCAAATTACTAAAAACCGTAATGTAGCTGCTCAAGCGAGCGACATTAATGAAAAACAACAAGCACTTGATGGTTTACAACAATTAATTAATGTTCAATTTGAACGTTACCCAGAATTAAAATCTGGTAACCATGTAATGGAATTAATGAGCCAATCAACTTACTTAGAATCTGAAATTGCAGCAGCAAGAAGAACATACAACAACCGTGCATCTAACTACAACGCAGCAATCTTTAATTTCCCTGTAGTTTGTGTTGCTGAAAAAGTTAATGCAATGCCAATGCCTATTTTTGCAGCAAGTAAAGAACGTCGTCAAGATGTTGATATGTCTTCACTTAGCAACTGATAAATATATCCATTATAAAGATTAAAAGAACTTAAGGAACAAATCCCTAAGTTCTTTTTTGTTTATTGAATTAAATTTCTTTGTAGATATTAACTAAAGTAATCAATGCTTTAGTTATTTCTTCTTTAATAGCTTGTCTTTGGTTGTTCATTCGTGAAGCAACTATACAACTACTTAATTCTGTTCCTGTTTCTTTTACATATCCATTTTTAATGCATTGTAAAATAAATTTTCTAGCTTCTTTTTCTTTTAGGTTATTATCACTAATTAAAGAAGTTATTTCTTTTTCTTGTTCTAATTTAGCAAACTTATTAAATGCTTCAGCAATGTTTTCAGATTCAATACCTTCTTTAAAGTAATCAGTTTCTAAGAATCTAAGTAATAAATCTTTTTTAGGACTTAAGTTTAAACTTGAACTTATTAAACTTTCTAATTCTTCAACAAACTGAACTCGATCATATTTTCGGTAGTATTCAATAATTTTTTGATAAATATAATGTAAGTTAATATCTTCTGATTTAATAATTTCAGTTTCAAACTTAATATCATCTCAGATAATTGGTTTTATATCTTTTGCTCTGATCTCTTTTGATATTTTGTTATAAATACTTTGTAAGTCTTGGAATCGACGTGTATTTTTAATATCATCTTCTTCTTTAAATTCGCTATAGTTGATTAATAAGTTTCTTACTCTTAAGAATTTATTGAAATCATTAATAAATTCTTTTTTCTCTTCATCGCTAAGTTCACTAACATCAACTGGTCTACCTGTACAATATTGGTTTTGGATAATATTAACTATTTCATCATATTCAGGTTTAATTTCATTATAAGTATGCTCAACGATTGAGATTTGTTCATTATGTTTTTTACCAAATAATATAATTGCATTTTTTACATTTTCAGATAAATCTCTAAAGCAAACAATATTACCACATTGTTTAACTGCATTTAAAATCCGGTTTGTTCTAGAGAATGCTTGGATTAGTCCGTGATATTGTAAGTTCTGATCAACATATAATGTGTTTAGTGTTGGTGAATCAAACCCTGTTAAGAACATCTTAACAACAATTAATAAATCAATTTCTTTATTTTTTAGTTTCTCAGATACATTTCGATAATAATTACTAGTTGCATCTTGGATATTGAAGTTAGTTTTAAACATCTCATTATAATCAGCTATTGCTCGTGCTAAAAACTCTTTTTGAGTTTCATTTGGTTCAGAATCAACGCTTAATGGATTGTTTTCTACACTTTCATTTTCTTCATAACTAAAGATAGTAGCTATTTTTAATTTATCTTCATCATTTAAGTTTTGCATTTGAACTTTAAATTCATCATAATACAACATTGCAGCTTCTGTTGAACTAACTGCAAAAATAGCATTAAATCCATTTAAATTCTTTTCTTTATGAATGAAGTTGTTACCTCTATGGCACTTCTTATTAATTGTATTAATTACATAATTTGTAATTTTACTGATTCTTTTAGGATGCATTAATAAGTCATTTTCAGCTTTAGCTAAACTCTTATCATTGATTTCTGCATGCTTTTTAATATCTTCTTCACTAAAATCATAATTAACATAATCAATTAAGAATCTAAGAACTTTTTTGTCTCGAATAGCATCTGTAATAATATAAGAATGTAATTCAAGTCCAAAGATTCTTTGGGTAGTAATTTTATTTTTTGAAGCATCTGTTTCAGCATTTTCTTCAAAAATTGGAGTTCCTGTAAAACCAAATCTAAAGGCTTTAGTAAATTTCTGAGCTATTGATCTTTGAAATTCACCAAATTGAGATCTATGGCATTCATCAAAAATCATTACACAACTCTTTTTGTAAATATTGTGATTATCATTATTTTTAATGAAGTTATTTAACTTTTGAATAGTAGTAACAATGATTTTATCACTTGCTTTTTCTATGTTTTGTTTTAGTTTATATGTACTTGTACTATTATCAACACTACCTGGTGAAAATCTTTCATATTCCTTAATTGTTTGATCATCTAAATCTTTTCGATCAACTACAAAGAACACTTTATCAACAAAATCTAAACCTTTAGCAAGTCGTGCTGTTTTAAATGAAGTTAGTGTTTTTCCAGAACCTGTTGTATGTCAAATATAACCACCCTCTTGATTTTTAAGGTTATAACTTGTATTAATCTTAAGTAAGATTCGCTCAGTAGCTGCAATTTGGTAAGGACGCATAATCAATAGTTCATCCCTACAATCAAAAACACAATACTTTGCTAATATTTCTAATATTGTTATTTTTTGGAAAAAAGTTAAAGTAAAGTCTTCAATATCTGTAATGACTCTGTTTTTAGCGTCAGCTCATTGCATAGTATATTGTTCATGACTTTTAATATTAGATTTAGTATTAGGAAAATAAGAAGTCTCTGTTCCATTAGAAATAACAAAGATTTGAACTCATTTATATAATGATTTTTCTGAATTAAAACTTTCTTTTTTATATCGATCAATTTGATCAAATGCATCAAATAGGTTTTCACCTCTTCTTTTAAGTTCGATGTGAACAAGTGGTAAACCATTAACTAAAATTGATACATCATATATATTATTTCCAGATTTAACTTGATTAATAACTTGTAATTTATTATTGTTGATATTGTTTTTATCAAAAATAATTATGTTTTTTAATTCTTCACTATCAAATTCAAAGTCATGAACTACATTTTTATATTCGCCATCGTTATGTAGTTTCTTAGCTTTTTCAACAAAAGTATCACTAGAACTATCTAAATATTCTAAAAGGAATCTTCTTCATTCATCATTATTAAAAGTAATATTATTAAGTCTTTGAATTTGATTTCTTAAATTAACAAATAAAGTGTCATAAAAATATTTGATTTCATCAAATTTAAGATCAGGGATACTTAATTCACTACTAGCTTTTGTTAATGATGGAAGCTCAGAAGAATCGTATTTTATATACTCATATCCTTGTTTTATTAAATCATTAATAAATTGTTGTTCTAGTTCTTTTTCACTTTGATAGCTTGTATTTGTATTATTGATGAATTCATATTCATCTAAGATAATACCTTTTGAATGTTCTAGAATTGGATTTGTCTTTTTCATAAGTTATTAACCTTTATTTCCATTAAACGATAAAAGTTGTTCTCTGTAATATTCGTATTGTTTTTGGCGAAGTTCGATTTCTTTTGGAAGACCTTGGGTAAGGTTGCTTGTTAATGTATTGAATTGATCTAAAATTTCTACTATTTTATCTTGAATAGATAAAGGTGGTAAAGTAATTGTAAACTTTTCCATTTCACTACTATGTAGGCGGATCATTTTAACACCACTTACTTTTCTTTCTTTTTGCATTTGAAAATGCTTAGATTGTAAAAAGTAGGCTATGTATTTAGAGTTTTGAGATGTTCTATAACAATACATATCTCCAGAAAATCCAATCTGTTCTTCACCTAATCAAACAACACTTTTACATACATCTTTTATATTTTCAGATGTAGTAGCAATTAAAATGTCATTCTTCTTTGCTTTTCTTAATTTGTCAAAAACTTCTTGACTTGTAAATGAAAAAGTTTTATAGGTTTCAAAACCATACTTGGTATAGATTTGACCATAATGGATTACAGGTTTACTTTCTAAAGCAAGATCTTTTTTAAGAAGACCATTTCCACGAATAAATTTACCAATTTCACCAAGTGTAGTTCTTTTTATTTCATAGTTATCAATGTTATTTGCACCTAAATTATTATTTTTGAAGAATTCTTCGCTTAATAACATATCTCTGTAGTAGTTATATTGTTTATTTCTTAGTAGTAACTCATTTTCTAATTCGGTAATATATTCTGTGAATTTGTCTAGTGTTTTTACAA
>NZ_JFDP01000002.1 GCF_000731915.1 Ureaplasma diversum NCTC 246 | reverse complement strand
CTTTATATTAATGCTAAAGAACAAGAGATTGAACCCTTAATTAAAGCAATTAAACAATTATTTCATACTCATGAGTTTGAAAACTCAAATCAAGAATTATTACAATCTGCTCGTCAAGTTGGTTTATTAGAACAAGTTCAATTAATTATTAAACAAGTAATTAATCATTTAAACAATAATGCAACAGTTGATCTTGTAATTGGTGATTTAGAGATGTGTAATCACAAATTAAATGAAATTCTTGGAGTTGGAGAGAACTACGACTTTTTAGATGAACTATTTAAAAACTTTTGTATAGGTAAATAAAGATGAAAAAGACAACTTTAATTGATACACATACACACACTAACATTGAACCATTAACACAAGAGTTTGATCAAATAGCTAAAGAATGTTTAGATCAACAAATTGGATTTAATATTGTTGGAGTTGATTTAGCTACTTCTAAACTTGCTATTAAACAATCTAAACAGTATGATCATTTAATGTGTTCAGTTGGTATCCATCCAACTGAGTTCAAAGAATTAAATGATGATATTATTGATCAACTTGATCAATTAATAGCTGATAACTTAGATGTGATTAGTTCGATTGGTGAATGTGGTCTTGATTATTATCATCAACCATATGACAAAAACCTACAAAAAGAGTTTTTTATTAAACAAATTAATTTAGCTAAAAAGTATAATAAAGCATTAATGATGCATATTAGAGATGCACATGATGATGCAATTGCTCTTTTAAAAGAACAACAAGTAAAGAATGCAATTATACATTGCTTTACTGATAAAAGTAGTTACATTGATCAATATAATGAATTAGGTTGTTATATTTCATTCCCTGGGGTAATTACTTTTAAACCAACAGCTAACAATAATATTTTAGATTTGTATGAAGCTGTTAAAAAGACCCCACTTGATAAGATCTTAGTTGAAACCGATGCACCATATTTAACACCAGCTCCTTATCGTGGTAAAGTTAATTATCCACAATATGTGCAACATACTGCTACTACAATTGCTAAAATTTTAAATAAGTCAGTTGAAGAAATAAAAGCAATTACAACAGCTAATGCTAAAAGAGTTTTTAATATTTAATTGAAACTATTAAAAAAAAGATAAAGAATACAGGTTATTAACATGTTTGATATTAATTTGATAAGAAAAGATTTAGACAACACAAAACAAAGAGTTAAAGCTCGTAATTTTGATCCATCAGTTATTGATAAGATTTATCATCTTGATATTTTAGTTAGACAATTAATGGTTCAAGAACAATCTTTAACCAATAATAAAAACAAACTATCTAAAACAATTCCTGAATTAGCTAAAACAAATAAAGAAGAACAATTAAAAGTTTTAGCTGAACTAAATACTATCAAACAAGAAATTGAAACAATAAGTGAACAGTTAACTGTTAATAAAAAAGAATTAGATAGCTTATTATTAACAATTCCTAATGTTGCTGATGAATCAGTGCCAGTTGGAAAATCTGAAGATGATAATGTTGAAATTAAACGTGTTTTTGAACCAACTAAATTTGATTTTGAACCTTTAGCTCACTGGGATTTAGCTGCTAAAAATGAATTAGTTGATTTTGAAAAAGCAGCTAAATTAACTGGTAGTCGTTTTAGTGTTTATACTAAAGATGGAGCTAAACTTTATCGAGCTTTACAACGTTTTTGTTTAGCTATGAATACAAATGCAGGATATGAAGAAATTATTGCCCCTGTTATTGTTAATCAAGATTCATTAATTGGATCAGGGAATTTACCTAAATTTGCTGAAGATTTATTTAAGCTTGAAAATAGTAATTATTATCTATCACCAACTGCAGAAGTGCAATTAGTTAATTTACATCGAAATGAAATCTTAAAAGCATCTGATCTACCTAAAAAGTTCACAGCACTTAGTGCTTGTTTTCGTAGTGAAGCAGGATCTGCTGGTAGAGATATGCGTGGGGTAATTCGTCAGCACCAATTCCACAAAGTAGAATTAGTGCAACTAACTAAACCTGAAGATAGTTTTAATGCTCTTGAGTTAATGGTAAGTCAAGCTGAAAGCATTCTTGAAGCATTAAAACTACCTTATCGTCGTTTATTATTATGTACAGCTGATATGGGCTTTTCATCAGCTAAAACTTATGATCTAGAAGTATGATTACCATCATATAATGCTTATAAAGAAATATCAAGTTGTTCTAACTGTACAAACTTCCAAGCAAGAAGAGCAAAAATCCGTTATAAAGAGCATATTAACAGTAGTACAGAATATGTTCATACGCTTAATGGATCATCACTTGCAATCGATCGTTTATGAGCTGCTGTTGTTGAAAATTATCAGCAAAAAGATGGTTCAATTATGATCCCAGAAATTCTTAAAAATTATTTGTAAACTTTATTTTCCGAATGTGTTAAAATTTTATCTGTTTTCTAATTAAAATTAGAAGACATTTTTTATCTCGTCAATGAGCGAACAAATATATCAATAGATAGAGAAATTAATTTTGGAGGACATTAAATGGAAAAACCTTTCCTACATCTTAGTGCTATTACCAAAACTTATGATGATGGATTTACAGCAGTTAATAATTTCGATTTAAAAATCAAAAAAGGGGAATTTGTTACCCTTCTTGGACCTAGTGGGTGTGGGAAAACAACAATGCTTAAAATGTTAGCAGGTTTTGAACAACCATCTAGTGGAAAAATTTTATACAACGGAGTAGATATTAAGGATATGCCGATCCGTTTAAGACCTACTTCAACAGTATTCCAAGATTATGCATTATTTCCAAACATGACAGTTAAACAAAACATTTTATATGGTTTGAAATTAATGCGTACACCAAAGGATAATATTGATCCAAGTATTTACACACAAGCAGAGAAAGTATTCTTAAACTCAGAAAAGAAAGCAAACGAAAAAATCAAAGGAATCGCTAAGAAGCGTGAACAATTGCTTGCTGAAATTAAAAAAGTAGAAGCTAAATATAATAAATCAGCTGAGCTTTTAGAAATCAAAGACATGCGTCGTACTCAATTCATAGCTACGCTTGAAGAGTTATGAGAGCAACAAGAAAATGAAAGTGATCAAAGCAAAATTAATGCTATTGAGCTTCAAATCAAACAACTTAAAAAACTTTATAAAGATAAAAGTGCAATTGATAAAAAGTACGATGCTTTAATTTATAAATACAACGATCTAGATTACTGAGAATCATATTGATCAATTTATCCAGAAATTAAAAAAGAACAATTTGAAAAACATAATATTACAAGAAGATTAACTAAACAAGAAGCTAATGAAAGAGCTGAAAAAGTAATTGAGTTAATTGGTTTAAAACACAAAGCTAATAGTCATATTACTGAACTTTCTGGTGGGATGCAACAACGTGTTGCTTTAGCACGATCAATTGTGATCGAACCTGAAATTATCTTATTAGATGAACCATTAAGTGCTCTTGATGCTAAGGTTCGTAAACAATTACAAGATGAAATTAAATCATTACATACAAAACTAGGTTTAACATTCATCTTAGTAACTCACGACCAAGAAGAAGCGTTAAGTTTATCTGATAAAGTTGTTGTTATGTCTCATGGTCAAATTGAACAAGTAGGAACACCATCTGATATTTATGATTCACCAAACTCATTATGAGTTGCTAACTTCATTGGTAAAACAAATATTTTTGAAGGGGTTTATAAAGATAAAGGTTCTGTTGAATTCGATGGTGTAGTTTCAGAAACTGATGTAGTTGAAGGTTTTGAAAAGGGTGAAAAATGTTTAATCATGATTCGTCCTGAAGACTTTGATGTACTTAAAGCTGGTGAAGGATCAATTAATGCGGTTGTTGAATCAGTTTTATACAAAGGTTTATTGTGAGATATTAAATGTCGTTACAAAGACATGATTATAAATGTTGAAGGTATTGATGAAGTTAAAGTTAATGAAACAATTGGATTAGATTGAGATGATATTGATGTTCATGTTATTAAATGAAATGATGAATATGATCAATATCGTAACAACAAAGTAGCTGATAATGAGAACTAATCGATTCATCAAACGTTTTACTTTACGTCAATACATTATTACAACTAAAAGAAAAATTAGAAAAAATCGAATTGATCAAGCACAGTTTGAACAATTATTACCAATTGAACAAACACTTGATAACTTAGATATAATTCAACCAATTGATTTATCAACTCTAGAGTTATCTTCACTTAATTTACAACATGAAGATGCAAATAAAAATGAAGTGATGAATCAACTAGAAATCAAAACAGAAGAATCATCTAATCAATTTGATTCAATTCCATTAAATGATTTATTAATTAATGATCATGATCAATTATTAAATCAATCAAATACTGTAGATCAAAAAGTTGATCTACAGATTCAAGAAGCTAATGCTAGTTTAAAAAAAGTTATTAAAAAGAAACCAAATAAGTTTTTACCAACTAAAAACAAAAAACCTTGGTTTGATCGTTTTAGATTAACAAGAGGGTTAGTGTTAACTATTCCTTATGTTTTATTAACACTATTCTTATTAATTATTCCAATTGCAGCGATTGTTATTAAATCATTTGTTCCTAACAATGATCCAACAACAGGGATTACAACAATTGCTGATAACTGAGCAATTGTAACTCCTGCAGTTGGTGAGAAGATCTTCCATTCATTATGGATTGCTGTTGTTGCTACTATTTTCTGTATCATCATTGCATATCCATTTACTTACTTCTTATCAATTAGTAAATCAAAGATGCTTAAGATTATTGCTATTACTTTGATTACAGCTCCAATTTGATTAAGTTTATTAGTTAAATTAATTGGACTTAAAACATTGTTTGATGTGATCCATGGTGAGATCAATAGTACATATGGGCATATGTACACTGTTATTGGTTTAACATACATCTATTTACCATTTATGATGTTACCACTTTATAATACTTTAACAACAATGCCAAAAAACATTACTAATGCTAGTTATGATCTAGGGCGAGGTTTCTTTTATACATTCTTTCATATTGTTATTCCATATACAAAAAATGCTTTATTATCAGGAATATCAATCGTCTTCTTATCTTCATTCACATCAGTTGCTGTAGCTGGTTTCTTAAATAACAGTAATAGTGGTGGATCAATTGGGGATGAGATTGCTCAACAAGGACAAGCTGGTATTGCTAATGTGATCCAACTTTCAAGAGCTTCAACGCTTACTTTAGTAATTAGTTTAGTATTAATTGGTTTATATTTAATCTTTGTTTTAGTACCAAAGATTTGAAAACTAGTTGCTTATAAAAGAGTTTGAAAAAAGAAAAACAAGGAGGTAGATAATGAAAAACTTTAAATTTAAAGATTTATGAAGAACTTCGTATATTTGAATCGTTTTAGCTGTTATTTACATTCCTTTAATTATTATTGTTTTATTATCTTTTACAGCCCCTTCTGTTAAAAACAATGTTACATCTGCTTTTAATTGAAATGATGGAAGTAACTATTTATTATTAGATAATGAACAATTTAAAAATGCTTTATTAAACACTGTTATTATTTCTGTAATTGTTGTCCCAGTATCAGTTATTATTGCTGTTATTACTTGTTTTGGGATCTGGTATGCACGAACTTTCTATAAGAAAGCAACAATGTTTAGTTCACAAACTAACATTATGATTCCAGATATTATTACAGGGGTATCTTTATCATTATTGTTTGCATCAACATTTATCCCACTAGGATTTAGTTTTGGTTTTACAACCATTATTCTTTCACATATCTCATATTGCACACCTTATGCAATTGTGATTATTTATCCAAGAATGGTAAAGATGAACAAAAACTTACTATTAGCAAGTTATGATCTTGGTTATAGTAAACTTGCTACTTTCTTTAAGGTAACATTACCTTATATTATGCCATCAATTATCTCATCAGTTATTATTGTGTTTGCAATGTCGTTTGATGACTTTATTATTACTAAATTAGTTGGTGGTAAGGTTAATACTATTAGTACTGAACTTTATTCAATGGCTAAAGGGATTAAGATGTGAGCTATTGTCTTTGGTTCATTGATGATTTTAGCGATGATCGGAATCGTATTTATAATTGCTTTAGTAAAATTATTAAAAGATAATAAGCTAAGAAAAGCTAATATTAATGAGAAAATGAAGATTTGAAATAAGCAGGACTAAAAGATGAAATTAAAAAGTAAATGACATAAATTATTATTAGGTGCAGGTTGTTTAACTTTAATTGCTCCGATCGCAGCTGCTTGTAGTTCAAACTCAAAACTTGTTTTTAGTAACTATGATGGATACATCGATCAAGATGTTGCTAATGAGTTAGCTAATGAACATAAAGAAAATGGTTTAACATATAACTCACACGATAATAATGAAGTAATTCCTGGTTTAATTAAATCAAAAACAGTTGATGTAGCTGTAGTTTCAGCTTATACTGCTGTTGGTTTAGCTAAGAATAAATTAATTCAAAAAATTGATTGATCGCAATTTAATATAATTAATCCAGAAACTAAAAAGAAGATCACAACAGTTGATGAACTAGCTAGTATCTATACAAAAGAAGTATGAGCTTTCTCTAGTGTTTATGATCACTTATTAGGGGATATTGATGAAGATGGTAAACCTGATCGTTTAATTGAATACATGGTTCCATACTTCTTCCAAGACTTTATTTTTGCTTATCGTGGTAAAAAGATCGATCATTTACACAACCCAAACACAACTTGAGAAAACATCTATCAAGAATTAACTCGTAAGGGTGCAGATAACCGATTCTTAAAAGAAAATGAAGCTCAAATTGGAACTTCTGATAAACCACATACAATTAAAGCTAATAAATCAAAGATTACTTTAATTGATGACTCACGAACAGTTTATGATATTGCTAAGATTATGGATCATGAAGGAAAAAAACGTGATCAAGTAATAGCTGAAGCAAATAAACAAATCAAAGAACTACAAGATGAGATTCAAATTACAAAAGAATTAATTAAGACTCCTAACTTATCAGAAGATATTGTTCAACAAAACAAAGAACGATTAGCTAATTTAGAAGCTAGATTAAATTTCTATAAATTAAATCTAAAACCAAATGTTTCTTTACCTAAAAATAGTACAGTAACTGAAATCGTTGATAAGTTTAATAACATAACAAATCACTTTAAGGATTTACCTGCAGATTCACACAATCTTAAGGCATCATCAAATGATTTAATTAATGAATTAGCAACTGGTCAGTTTGCAGCAGGTTTATCTTATAATGGAGATATCTCATTTGCTTTAAATGGGGGAGAATATCTAAGTGATGATGCATCATCTGAATATGAAAACATTAGACCAAATGCAGATAACTTCCATTTCATCAGACCAAAGAATACTTTAAAAGTATTAGATGGATTTGTAATTAGTAACTTCATCGATCCAGTTAATATTGATGCAACATATAAATACATTAATGATATTTCATTCTCTGGTCTTAACTTACCTGATTATGATGGTTCGCCAGCTATTTTACGATGAGATATGAAAATCCATCGAAATAAAACTGATAAAGAAATTCAAGATTATGAAAATAGTGATATAAACCAAACAGAAGAAGGGGAGTTACTTAATGATATGGGATATATCTACAAATCAATGCGAAACTTTGATTATGTAGCTTACACCCCTGTTCTACGTAGTATCTACGATCACTTATTAGATGCTGATGAAGGATATTATGGAGCTAATTCATTCCAAGAAGATGAATTCAAAAAACGATTAGTAAAAGCGTTCTTAAAAAATGGACAAGCTAAATATACTCATAAAAAAGAACGACAAACAAAACATGCTAATTTATCAACTCTAGCTGAACTTGTAATGCATCTACACAGTAAATATAAAGAAGAAAACAAACCATTTAGTCTTACTAATGAAATGTTAGATGATGTTTACAAAAAACTAACTCTTGTTTATGAACTTAAAAACAAACAAGAAGGTAGTGAACCAGTTGAAATAGAAACTGTTGTTGATCAAAATAATGAAACTGAAATCGATTTAAGTAGTTTAGAACAAGATCAAGAATATGTACTAACTAGTGTTAAAAATAGTGATGGTACTGAACTTGCTTTAGATGCATTCAATAGTATTAAATCAATTACTAAAAAAGAAAATGCAGAAAACTTAACAGCTACTTTAGCAGCTAATTATGATCAAATTAAAGAAGAAGATAAAATAGTTAATCAAATTAAAACAGCTTTAGCTAATTTAGGTGTTAATTTAGATAATAAGTATAAAGAAACGATCTTTAAAACTTTAAATGAAGAAGTTTATAAAGATATTGATCAGTTTATTGAACAAAAACAAAAGTTATATGCACTACAACGTGAAATTATGAAAGTTGACTTTAGTGCAGATCCAAATAGTAATGATCCAGCTTTAATTGAGTTCCCAACAAACGATCTATCACTTGCTAATTTAAAACTTGCTTACATTGATTTTAAAAAGAAAGCATAAAACATTCAAACAACCCAAAAACCAGGGTTGTTTTTATATTGTTTTTTGAGTTAAATAAACCATTAAAAAAGGGTTGCAAAAGATATCGTTTTATTGTATAATTGTAAAGATTGTTGCTTGTGAGATTGCTGATACACCGAGAAAAGTTGTCAAAAGGCATCAGGTAACTCATAAAGTAAATAATTCAACGATTCGCATACAAATATCAATGCATCAGGAGACAACAAAAAATGAATCAAGAATTAAGAATTAGATTAGAGTCATACGATCACAGATTATTAGATGATACTGTGAAAACAATCGTTGATATATCTAATAGTACAGGAGCAAAGGTAAGAGGTCCAATCCCATTACCTACTAAAAAAGAAATCTTTACAATCT
Source organism: Ureaplasma diversum NCTC 246 (assembly GCF_000731915.1). Taxonomy (GTDB): domain Bacteria; phylum Bacillota_I; class Bacilli_A; order Mycoplasmatales; family Mycoplasmoidaceae; genus Ureaplasma; species Ureaplasma diversum. The sequence goes on along the minus strand of NZ_JFDP01000002.1, from coordinate 31,966 downwards.
TACGTTCACCACACGTTAACAAATCAAGTCGTGAACAATTTGAAAGAAGAACACACAAGCGTTTAATTATTTTAGAAAACGCAACTCCAAAAACAATGGAAGCTCTTAAACGTTTAACAATTCCATTTGGTGTTGAAGCTACCTTCAAACTTTAATTTATTTTTCATTAGGAGGAAACGATTCATATGAAATCATTACTAGGAACTAAAGTAGGCATGACACAAGTTTTTACTGAAGAAGGTAAAGCTGTTGCTGCTACTGTTATCTATGTTGAACCAAATAAAGTACTAGCAGTTAAAACTAATGAAAAAGATGGTTATAGTGCAGTGCAAGTTGGTTATGAAACAGTTAAAGAAAAAACTTTAAACAAACCTGAACTTGGATTATTCAAAAAACTTGGCTTTGAACCAAAAAGACATGTTAAAGAATTTAGAAATCTATCAAGCACTTATGAAGTTGGAGCTGAATTAACAGTTAGTGAATTTGCAGCTGGTGAATTAGTAGATGCTCAAGCATTAACTAAAGGACACGGATTTACAGGTTCTATCAAGCGTCATAACTACAAAATGGGACCAATGGGTCATGGTGCTGGATACCCACACCGTTATGTTGGTTCAATTGCTAAAGGTCGTGGGGGTTCTCAAGCTCAACGCGTTCTTAAAGGAACTAAACTTCCAGGACACTACGGTCATGAATTAGTAACTATTAAGAATTTATTAGTTTTAAGCGTAATGCCAGAACAAAACGTAATCTTAGTTAAAGGAGCAATTCCTGGTCCTAAGGGTTCAAATGTAACACTTAAATCATCTAATAAAGCAAGACACATTGTAAACGACCCACAAGTTGTAAACTACTTAAAGAAACCTTCAACTAATGAAGAACAAGAACAAGCAAGTGAATAAGGAGTAAATCATGGCAAAAATTAAATTATTAACAATTGATGGTAATGTTGCAAAAGATCTTGAAATTACTTCTGACTTATTTGTTGAACAACCACACAAACAAGCAATGTTTGATGTTGTCATTAGTGAAAATGCAGCAGAACGTCAAGGAACACACTCAACATTAACTAAGGGTGAAGTTCGTGGTGGTGGTAAAAAACCATTTAGACAAAAACATACAGGACGTGCACGTGCTGGTTCTACTCGTAACCCACACTGAACTGGTGGGGGTGTGGCATTTGGTCCTAAACCAAACCGTAACTACACTAAGAAAGTGAACCGTAAGATTCGTTTATTAGCATTCAAGTCAGCTTTAAGCGTGAAGTTAATGGAACAAAACTTATTTGCACTAGAAGCTAATGCTAAATTAGAAGTTCCATCAACAAAGAAAATTGTTAACTTCATTTCAAATGCAAACTTAGATAACAAAAAAGTTTTATTTGTACTTGATGATAATAATGAAAACATTTCAAAATCAGCAAACAACTTACCAAAGGTTGTTTCAAAGAAATGAAACCAAGTATCAGTTCGTGATATTTTACATTCAAATGTTTTAGTAGTAGCTGAAGAAGCGTTTGCTAATTATGCTAGAAAGGTAAGTCAATAATTATGGAAATTACAAGAATCATTATTCGTCCACATGTAACTGAAAAAACTTACCAATTACGTGAAAGTGAAAAGCAAGTTTTATCATTTGTTGTTGATAAAAAAGCAAACAAACACCAAATCAAAGAAGCATTCATCGCAATTTTTGGACAAAAACCTGAAAAGATTAGTACTGTGTTACGTAAACCGACAGTAATTAATAAAAACCGTCCAAACCAAGGTTTTACAAAAGCAAAGAAAATTGCATATGTAACAATGCCTAAAGGTGTTAAAGTTGGTCAATCTGAAGATCCAACTGATACTAAATAATAAATATAAATAACAGTCGAAAAGCAAAGAGGCAATTATGGCAGTTAAAAAAATTAAAAACCATAGTAGTGGTAAACGCCAAACGGTTGTTGTTGATTACAAATCTGTATTAACAACAAGCAAACCAGAAAAATCATTACTAGTTACTTTACCTAAAAAAGCTGGTCGTAACAACCAAGGTAAAATTACAATTCGTCACCACGGGGGCGGACACAAACGTAAATATCGTGTAATCGATTTCAAACGTAACAAAGATAACATTGTTGGTGTTATTAAATCAATCGAATACGACCCAAACCGTACTTCATTTATTTCATTAGTAGTTTATGCAGATGGTGAAAAGCGTTACATCATCGCTCCTAAGGGAATTAAAGTTGGTGATAAAGTTGTTTCAGGAACTAATAATGTTGACATTTTAATTGGAAACTCATTACCACTTGAATTTATTCCTGAAGGTACATCAGTTCATAACATTGAACTTTACCCAAATGCTGGGGGACAAATTACAAGAAGTGCTGGAGCAAGTGCACAAATTCTTGGGTTTGATGAATCTAAGAAATTCGTATTAGTTAAATTAAACTCTGGAGAAGTTCGTAAATTTAGAAAAGAATGTCGTGCAACAATTGGTGTTGTAAGTAATGAAGAACACATTCTTGAAAATTTAGGAAAAGCAGGTAAATCACGTCACTTAGGAATTCGTCCAACAGTTCGTGGTTCTGCAATGAACCCAAATGACCACCCACATGGTGGAGGTGAAGGTCGTTCACCAGTTGGTATGGATGCACCTCGTACACCTTGAGGTAAACGTCACATGGGTGTGAAAACACGTAATAGTAAAAAAGCTTCAACGAGCATGATTGTTCGTCGTCGTAAGTAATATAGAAAGGAATATAGGTCGTTATGGCTAGAAGTTCAAAAAAGGGTGCTTACGCAGAACCAAGTCTTCTTAAAAAGGTTGAAGCTGCAAATGCATCAACTTCAAAAAAACCAATTAAAACTTGATCTCGAAGAAGTCAGATTTTCCCAAACTTTGTTGGTCTAACTTTCGAAGTTCACAACGGGAAAACATTCATTAAAGTTTATGTTACTGAAGACATGATTGGTCATAAGTTAGGTGAATTCGCACCAACGCGTAACTTTAAAATGCATACAGAAGCAAAACGTTAGTAAGAAAGGAAAAGATCAAAAATGACATCAAAAGTTATTCAACGAAATATTCATATCTCACATCGTAAAGCTTCTCTTGTAATTGATTTAATTCGTAACAAACCAATCGATGAAGCGATTAGAATCTTACAACACACACAAAAGAAATTTGCTCCAATCGTGTTGAAGTTATTAAACTCAGCAGTTGCTAATGTAACTAACAACAAAAAAGATATGGATCCTACTAATTTATATATCTACAAAATTGTAGCTAACCAAGGTCCAACAGCAAAAAGACGTAACTTCCGTGCTAAAGGTTCAGCTGATATAATCTTCAAAAGAACAACTCACTTAGAAATTGTACTTTCAGATGATAAAGATGAATTAGCTAAAGAATTAGCTACAATCAAAGCAAAAAAAGCTAAATCATCAACTCCTAAAGAAACAAAACCTGTTGAACAACCTAAAAAGGAAACTAAAAAGGAAGCTAAACCTAAAAAAGTAGTTGAACCTGTAGTTGAAGAAAATGAACCAGTTGATCCTGAACTATTAAAGCGTGAACAAGAAGTATTAGTTGTTGTTGATGAAAAAGATGATAATGGTGAAGAAGTTAAAACCGAAACAATCATTATCTCAGCATCACCAAAGGTTGTTAAAGAATTATTTGACAATCCAGAAAAAGATGTTTTATTCTACAAAAACACACCAGTTAATAAAGTATCACGTGTAATTGTTTATGCAACTGCTCCTGTGCAAAAAGTTGTTGGTGAATTCGATTTAGAATTAATCGACAAAGGTGCTGTTTCAACAAACTGAAAGAAATACAGCAAGCGTTCAGTATTATCTAAAAAAGATTATGATGTTTACTACACTGGTAAAGATCAAGCACATGCAATGGTAAGTTCTAAAGCCTACAAATACCGTAAACCAAAAGCACTTAGTGACTACAATATGAGCAAGGGACCAAGTGGGTTCCAATACTTAAAATAATTAAGGGGAGAAAAATATGGGTCAAAAAGTAAATCCTAATGGTCTAAGATTTGGAATTAACAAACAATGAGTTTCTCGTTGAGTTCCAGCAGACAAACAACAAATGGGTAAGTGACTAGTTGAAGATCACAAGATTCGTACTTACCTTAATACAAAGTATAAAAACGCTGCAATTGATCACATCGAAATCGAACGTGACCAACAACGTATTCATCTTTATATTTATGCTGTACAAACGGGTTTATTAATCGGAAACGAAGGTTCTGAAAAGAAAGCAATCGAATTAGCGATTAATAAAATTGTAGGTCGTAAAATGAACGTTTTCATGCGTGCTGTTGAAGTTTATGCACCAGAATTACAAGCTAATTTAATGGCTCGTGAAATTGCAAACGCAATTGAAAACCGTGTTTCGTTTAGAACTGCTCAAAAAGCGGTTATTAAAAAAGTACTTAAGGCTGGAGCTAAAGGAATTAAAACTCATGTTTCTGGTCGTTTAGGTGGAGTTGAAATGGCTCGTGAAGAAGGATATTCACAAGGGGTTATTACACTTCATACATTACGTGCAGATATTGACTACGCACTAGCTGAAGCAAAAACAACTTATGGTATTATTGGTGTTAAGGTATGAATTAACCGTGGAGAAATCTTTGGTAATAAATTAATTAACAATGTAGAACACAGTATTGCAAAAGCAAGTGAACGTGCAGCTAAAAACCGTCGTAATTCAAACCAAAAACCATTTAATAAAAACAAGCGTTCAAGCAATAAGCCATCAGCAAGCCAAAGCGCAGCTAATGAATAAGGAGGAAAATACAAATGTTACAACCAAAAAGAACAAAGTATCGTAAACCACATAAAGTTAGCTACGAAGGTAAGGCTAAAGGAAACCGTAACGTTGACTTTGGTGAATACGGATTAATGGCTTTAGAAGGAGCATGAATTGATGCTCGTCAAATCGAATCAGCTCGTATTGCGATTTCAAAACGTTTACTAAAAACTGGAAAAATGTGAATTCGTATTTTCCCGCATATGTCACTTACAAAGAAACCACTTGAAGTACGTATGGGATCTGGGAAAGGTAGTCCAGAAAAATGAGTTGCTGTTGTAAAACAAGGAACTGTGATGTTTGAAATTGCTAATGTTTCAGAAGAAATGATGAAAAAAGCATTACGTGCAGCAGGTAACAAGTTACCAATTAAATGAAAAATTGTTAAAAGGGGAGAAGCTAACTAATGAGTAGTGTTGTTCAAGACCTTCGTAAAAAAAATAGTGCTGAGTTAGAACAAATCGTTGTTGATTTAAAAGCTAAATTACTAGAACAACGATTTGCAGCTGCTAATGGTGAAGCTGTAAAACCTCACACAATTAAAGAAATTAAAAAAACAATTGCAAAAGCATTAACAATTTTAAACGAACGATCACTAGCTGAAGAAAACAAGGAGGCTAAATAATGGAACGAGCACGTCGTAAGGTATTAGAAGGTTTAGTTACTTCTGATAAGATGCAAAAGACTGTTGTTGTAACAGTTGAAACTAAAAACAAGCACCCATTATACCGTAAACTTGTTATTACTCACAAAAAGTACCACGCACATAATGAAAACGATGATGCAAAACTTGGTGATAGAGTTGAAATTACTGAAACAAGACCATTGAGTGCAACAAAAAACTGACGAGTTAGTCGAATTATTGAAAGAGCACGTTAGCAACTGATAAGGAGAAAAATTATGATTCAATTTATGTCTAGATTAAAAGTTGCAGATAACACTGGAGCACGTGAAGTTGGGGTCATCAAGGTATTAGGTGGTTCAAAGAAACGATATGCATCAGTTGGTGATATTGTTGTTGTATCTGTTAAGAAAACAACACCAGCAGGAATGTTTGCTAAAGGGCAAATGGCAAAAGCTGTTATTGTGCGAACAAAAAAAGCTGTGCGTCGTGAATCAGGTTTATTATTAAAATTTGATGAAAACGCATGTGTAATTATTAAAGAAGATAAAACACCACGTGGTTCACGTATTTTTGGACCAGTTGCACGTGAAATTCGTGACCGTGGTTTTGTAAAAATTGCATCACTTGCAAAGGAAGTACTTTAGGAGGTTAACGAGTAATGAATCGTATTCGAAAAGGCGATACTGTTGTTGTAATTTCTGGTAAGAACAAAAACAAGTCGGGCGTTGTTACGAGCGTTAACTTACAAGATCAAACAGCAATTGTTGAAGGTGTAAATAAAATTAAGCGTCACCAAAAACGTGACCAAGCACACCAAGAAGCAGGAATCATTGAAAAAGAAGCACCAATTCGTATGTGCAAACTTGCCCATGTTGATCCAAAAGGAAAAACAAAGGGTCAAGCAACAAGAATTAAATATGTTATTAAAGATAACAAGAAAATTCGTGTAGCTAAGAAGTCAAATAACGAACTTGACGGTGCTAAGAAATAGGGAGGAGCATAAGATATGGCATTTTTAAAAGATTTATACAACCAAAAAGTTGCTAAAGACTTACAAAAAGAATTTGCTTACTCATCTGTAATGCAAATCCCAAGAATCGAAAAAATCGTAATTAATGCAGGAATTGGAAATGCAGTAGCTGATAGCAAACACCTTGAAGCTGCAGTTAATGAATTAACTTTAATTACAGGTCAAAAACCAGTTGTTACAAAAGCTAAGAAATCAATCGCGACATTTAAATTGCGTGCAGGTCAAGGGATTGGTGCAAAAGTAACATTACGAGGTAATCGTATGTGAGCTTTTATGGAAACATTATTTAACATTGCATTACCACGTGTTCGTGACTTTAAAGGGATTTCAAACAATGGGTTTGATAGCCATGGAAACTACACACTAGGTATTCGTGAACAAATTATTTTCCCACAAGTTGTTTATGATGATGTTAAATCAGTGCGTGGCTTTGATGTGACATTTGTTACAACAGCTAACACAAAAGAAGAAGCTCGAGCTCTTTTAGTAGCGCTTGGAGCTCCATTCCAAAAACTTAAAGGAGACAAATAATTTATGGCAAAAAAATCATTAATTGCAAAGCAAAAAAAGCACCAAAAATTTGCAGTTCGTAACTATACACGATGCCAAAAATGTGGTCGTCCGCACGCTGTAAATCGTAAATTCGGAATTTGCCGTTTATGCTTTAGAGATTTAGCATATGCTGGTGCAATTCCTGGTATTAAGAAAGCATCTTGATAGGAGGTTATGTATGTACTTAGATCCAATTGCAGAATTAATTACAAAGATCAACAATGGTCGAAAAATGCGTAAACAAGAAGTTACATTTGCAACTTCAAAGCTTAAAACATCAATTCTAGAATTATTGGTAAATGAAGGTTACATCAAATCTTTTGAAATCAAGCAATTACCAAACAACAAATCTGAAACGATTGTTAAATTAAAATACAAAAACCAAACAACTTCATCAATTAACGGCTTTAGACAAATTTCAAAACCAGGACTTCGTATTTATTCAACTCACAAAGAATTACCAAAAGTTTTAAATGGTCTTGGAGTTGCAATCATTACAACATCTAAGGGTGTTATGTCAGATAAACAAGCTAGAAAGGAAAATGTAGGCGGGGAAGTTATCGCTTACATTTGGTAATTAAAATATGTCTCGTATTGGAAATCGTGTTTTAACTATCCCAGCTGATGTTAAAGTTACTGTTAATAGTGATAATGTTGTAGTAGCCGGAAAAAGCGATCAATTATCAGTTGCATATCCACCTGCTTTAATCCAAGTTAAAGTAGAAAATAACAAAGTAACTGTTGTTCGTGTTAATGATGAAAAACAAACAAAAATGTTCCATGGAACTGTTAATGCAAACATTGCGAACGCAATCTATGGTGTAACAGTTGGTTGAAAGAAAGAATTAGATATTAAAGGGGTAGGTTTTAGAGCAAAAGTTGAAGGCAACAAATTAAATGTTGGTCTTGGTTTCTCTCACCCAGTTATTTTAGATATCCCAGCTAAATTAACAGTTAGCACACCATCTCAAACTGAAATTAGTATTGTTGGTGCAGATAAAGCAGAAGTTGGTGCATTTGCAGCTACAATCCGTTCATACCGTTTACCTGAACCATACAAAGGAAAAGGTGTGATGTACAAGGGTGAACGTATCATCCGTAAAGCTGGTAAGACAGCTGATAAGAAGAAATAGAAAGGCACTAATTAGTTTATGAAAAGAATTAACTTTAGTCGTAATAAACAACGTTTGATTCGTGCAAAACGATTACGTATCCGTATCCGTAAATTACAATTAGTTGCTGATCGTTCAGTATTAGTTGTAACTAAAACAAATGCACATATTTGAGCTCAACTAATTGATTACAACACAAACAGAACACTTGCATCATCTTCATCTGTTCAACTAAAGCTTAAGAATGGAAACAAAGAAAATGCTAAGTTAGTAGGTGCTGATATTGCTAAGAAAGCTTTAGCACTTAATATCAAACAAGTAATCTTTAATAAATCAGGTTCTAAATTCCATGGTCGCATTAAAGAGTTAGCTGATGCAGCTCGTGAAAACGGGCTAGAATTCTAATAAAGGAGCAGTTATTATGGAAAACAATAATGTTGAACAAAAAGTAGTTGAAACAGCTTTAGCTGCTAAAACTACAACTAATGAAAAAACAAAAGCTGCACCAAAAAAAGAGTCAGCAAAAAAAGTAAGCTTTAAAAAAGAATCAACACCAACAAGTAGTTTTGAAGAACGTGTAGTTAAAATTAAACGTATTTCAAAAACAACTAAGGGTGGACGTATGATGCGTTTTAGTGCATTAGTTGTAATTGGTGATAAAAAAGGAACTGTAGGGTTTGGAATGGGTAAATCAAACGAAGTTCCAGATGCAATCCGTAAAGCAATCAAGAACGCAAACAACAATCTAATTAAGATTAAACAAACTAAAAAAGGTTCAATTTACCACGATGTTAATGGACGTCATGGAGCAGCTAAAGTAATGTTATTACCAGCTCCTGAAGGTACAGGAATTATTGCTGGTGGACCTGTGCGTGCGGTTGTTGAGTTAGCTGGATTTAGTGATATCTATACTAAATCACGTGGTTCAAACTCACCAATGAACGTAATCCGTGCAACAATTGATGGTTTATTACAACAATTTACTCCACAAGAAATTGCTCGTTTACGTGATAAAGAATTAAAAGATTTATAATGGAGCTTTGGTCATGCAACTACATAATTTAGAATATAAAAAAGGTTCTCGTAATCACAAAGCAAAACGTGTGGGGCGTGGACATGGTTCTGGGTTAGGTAAAACTTCAGGACGTGGACAAGATGGTCAAAAAGCACGTAAATCAGGACAAGTGCGATTAGCTTTTGAAGGGGGTCAAACTCCACTTTATCGTCGTACTCCAAAAGTAGGATTTAACAACGATAACTTTGCAAACAAATACAACGTTGTTACTCTTGCTCAAATAGCACAATTAAGTGAAAAAGAAATTACACTTGAAGTTTTAGCCGCAAACCGTTTACTTAAAAACAAACAATGAGATGTTAAAATCATTGGTAATACACAAGTAAGTGCAAAAGTTGTTTATGCACACAAATTCTCTAAGGGTGCATTAGACGCTTTAGCTGCTTCTAAAACGAAAGTAGAAACTATAACAAAATAATTAATATTGTTATAAAATGTATCTTATCACGATGTTAGTTATGCTATAAAGGGGATCAATAAATGAATACACAACCGAAGAAAAAAAACCATTTTCGATCGTTGTTTTTGATCTTTAAAAATAAGAAGGTTTTAATTTCTATCATTGTTACACTTAGTATTTTAATCTTATTTCGAATTGGTTCAGTTATCCCTTTACCTTACATTAAATTAAATGGTAATTTTAATTCACAAGGTTCTTTCTTCTCAATTATTAACTTACTTGGGGGTGGGGGTTTATCCCAATTTTCAATTTTTGCCATTGGGATTGGACCATTTATTACTGCACAAATTATTATGCAGCTATTATCAACAGAACTTATTCCCCCACTTGCTCGCTTGCAAAAATCAGGTGAGCGGGGACGAAAAAAGATTGAGGTTATTACAAGAATTATTACCCTTCCCCTTGCAATTATGCAAGCGGTTGTTATTATTAACTTACTAACACGAAACAATGGATTTGTATCAATTGCTCAAAATGCTCCATTCCAAGCTGGATCAGCACTATTTTATTGCTTATACATTTTTGTAATGGTAGCAGGTACTTATATCGCCTTATTTTTAGCAGATTTAATCTCTAAAAAAGGTGTTGGTAATGGTGTAACTTTACTAATTTTAACTGGGATTGTAGCATCATTATTTAATCAGTTTAGTGGTATCTTAAGAAACTTAGGAGCGATTAGTAATGAACGAACTAGTCAAATTATTGGTTTCTTATTATATATAATGTTTTATTTGATGATCTTAATTGGTGTTGTTTTCATTAATAATTCAACTCGTAAAATTCCTGTGCAACAAACAGGACAAGCGTTGATTTTAGATTACAACAAATTACCTTATTTACCAATTAAGATTATGACAGCAGGAGTGATGCCAGTCATCTTCGCTTCAACCATCCTTGCTATTCCTGCTCAAGTTTCTGAGTTTTTAGATCATAGTTCACATGGTTATTTCATAATCCAGAATTATTTCATCATTGATTCTTGAACTGGTTTAGGAATTTATGTCATTCTAATTCTTTTATTTACATTCTTCTTTTCATATGTTCAACTTAACCCACCAAAAATGGCTGAGGATATTAAAAAAGCAGGAAGATTTATTCCTGGAATTAAAGTTGGACTTGAAACTGAAAAACACATAACTAAAATTATTCACCGAATGAATTGAATTGGTGCTCCAATTCTAGCCTTCTTAGCAGCCCTTCCACACCTTGTGGCGTTAACTGCAAAAACAATTAATAATAATGTACCTGTGATTCAATCAGCTCAAATTTTTGGTGGAACATCATTAATCATTATGGTAACAGCCACACTTGAATTATGAAATGCAATTAAATCAGCAAGTACAACAACATCATATTCATACCAACGTAAAGAGCTTGAAACAGCAATTAGTTTAAAGAGTATGAATGAAAATGATGCTCAAAATAAAAAATCACAAATTTGGTAGGAATAAATTATGAAAATTCTATTAATTGGACCCCCAGGTAGTGGGAAAGGAACAATTAGCGAACTATTAATTAAAAACGATCAGTTTATGCATGTGTCAACAGGAAATTTATTCCGTGCCATCTTAAAAGAAAATTCAACATTAGCTGAAGAGATTAAGGATTTAATGCAAAAAGGTGAATTAATCCCTGATCACATCACTAATAAGGTAGCAGCGAATGCTATCCAAAAATTAATCGATAATAATCAAGATTTTATTTTGGATGGTTATCCGCGAACATTAAATCAAGTAGATTACTTAAGTAATTATTGCCCACTTGATTATGTGTTTTATTTAGATATTAACCATGATCAATTAATGAAACGTTTAGTTGGGCGTTTAACTTGTAGTGATTGTAATGTTGTTTATAACATTTATTTCAAACCTCCACAAACAGCTAATTTGTGTGATTATTGTAATCAAACACTTACTAAACGAAGTGATGATAATGAAGTCTGTGTACAAAACCGTTTAGCTGAATATGAGAAATTAACATTACCATTAGTAAAGTATTATAAAGAAAAGAAAAAATTAATTACTATTGATGTTGATTGCAAAGTTGAAGAAGCTTATGCAAAAATCAAACAACAATTATTAAAATAGAAAGTTAACTAGCATGATTATTATCAAAAGCCAAGATGATATTAATAAAATCAGAACCGCTGCAAACATTTGAAAAAAAGTAAGAGAAACTCTTATTAAAGCTACTAAACCAGGTGTTAGTTTAAAAGCACTTGATCAGTTAGCTAAAGAAACAATAGAAGCAAATGGTGCAGAGTGTGCATTCTATAATTACTTAGGCTTTGCTGGTAATATTTGTATTTCAGTGAATGAGTGCATCATTCATGGAGTCCCAACCGATTATGTACTTAAACATAATGATAAGGTCACATTTGACGTCGGTGTAAAGTATGCAGATCATTATTGTGATGCAGCTTTCACTATGATCTTAGGCGAAAATGTGCAAGCACATGCCATCTCTAAAGTTTGTTATGATGCAATGATGGTGGCAATTAATTTAATTAAACCAGGCACTAGCACCCATACAATTTCAAAAACAATCCAAAGACATGTTCAACAAAATGGCTATCATGTAATTCGTGATTTTGTTGGTCATGGTTGTGGTAATCAAATTCATGAAGATCCAATGATTCCTAACTATCGATCTTTATTGATACCAAATGCAATCTTACAAGAGAACATGGTTATTTGTATTGAACCAATGATCTTAACTGGATCAAATGAATACTTTATTGATCCTAATGATCAATGATCTGTTATTGCTAAAAACCGATTAATGACATGTCATTGAGAACATATGGTGCTTGTAACAAAAGATGGGTTTGAAATTTTAACCGAATAATTTCTTATAATGGAGAATAACATGAGTGATAATGACAAACTAAAAATGTCTGGAAAAATCGTTGAAGTTTTACAAGGGGGCAACTTCAAAGTTCAACTTGAAAACGATATTGTAATCACTGGTCACGTATCAGGTAAAATGCGTATGCACAAGATAAACATTTTACCAGGTGATACTGTTGATGTTGAGTTAAGTCCTTATGATTTAACACGTGGCCGTATAATTTTTCGACACCGTGATGTAATTAAAAGAACATAACGAAAGGATAAGTTTTAATGAAAGTTAGAGCTTCAGTAAAAGCGATCTGCAAAGATTGCAAAATTATTAAAAGAAAAAATGTTGTGCGTGTAATTTGTGCAAATCCAAAACACAAACAACGTCAAGGATAAAACGAAAGGATAGTAGAATATGGCACGTATTTTGGGAGTAGATATTCCTAATGATAAACGAGTAGTGATTTCATTAACATATATTTATGGAATCGGAAAATCAACTGCAAAAGCAATTTTAAAACTAGCTAACATTGATGAAAACATCCGTGTTAAGGATTTAGCTGAACAACAAATTGCTGACATCCGTCGTGTTGCTCTTGAATATGTAACGATTAATGGTGATAAGTTACAACTAGAAGGGGATTTACGTCGTACAGTAGCAATGAACATTAAACGATTAATGGAAATTGCATCTTATCGTGGAATCCGTCACCGTCGTGGTTTACCAGTGCGTGGGCAAAGAACTAAAACTAATGCTCGTACACGTAAAGGACCAAGAAAAACGGTTGCTAATAAGAAGATTGAATCTAGATAATAGCTTGAAAGGAAAATACAACAGATGGCTAAAAAGAAAAAACTTAGTTTCACGAATGGTGTTGCATACATTCATGCAACAAAAAACAATTCAATCATCACACTTGCTGATGAACAAGGAAATGTCCTTTCATGAGCTTCTTCAGGTTCAATTGGCTACAAGGGTTCAAAGAAGAAAACACCTTATTCAGCTGGTGTAGCAGCTGAAGCTGCTGCTAAAGCTTGTATTGAAATGGGTTTAAGAAGTGTTGAAGTTCGTATTAATGGAACAGGTGCAAGCCGGGACACTGCAATCCGTAGTTTACAAGCAGCAGGTCTTGAAGTAAGTAAGATTCGTGATGTGACACCAATTCCACACAACGGATGTAGACCACCTAAAAAACCACGTTAATGACTGATTTCAATAACATGTTTAAATACACGCAAGGAGAAGCGAATTAATGCAAAAATTTTTAAAGTACAATATTGATGTACCTACGATCACTGAAACAAGTACAAACCGTACTCAAATTAAAATCCACCCATTAGAAACAGGATTTGGTGATACGTTAGGGAACGCATTACGTCGAATTTGCTTATCTTCAATTCCTGGAGCATCAATGTTTGCAGTTAAATTCGGTGGTAAATCACACGAGTTCCAAGGCATTCAAGGAGTAAAGGAAGATTTAACGCACATCATTTTAAATTTAAAAGGATTAGCGATTAAGATTAATACTGATATTTTCAATGAAGAATACTTTGAAAATTTAATTATTGATAAGTGACCAAAATTAACAATTCGTTTTGATGGTCCTGGAATTATTACAGCAGCTGATATTGTATGTCCAGTTGGGTTTGAAATTGTTAACCCAGACTTATTTATTGCTGAAGTAACTGAAAAAGTTGATCTTGAAATCGAAATTTATGCAAAGACTGGTCGGGGACGTGTTGACTTTATTGCTAATAAAGATTTAGTACCAACACTAAACATGATTCCAACAGATTCAAACTATTCACCAGTCATTCACTTTGCTTACAATGTTGAAACAATTAAGGATTCTAAGAACTCAGTATCTGAAATCTTAACAATTGATATTGCTACAAATGGAACAATATCTGGATCTGATGCAATTGCAATTGCAGCAAGAATCTTACAAGAACACGTTCAACCAATTGTTAATATTAATGAACGAATTAAAGAATTAATTGTAACAAGAGAACGTGAAGAAGAAGAGAAACGAGTTAACGCTTCAATCCAAATTGATGATTTAGATTTAACTGTTCGTGCATATAATGCTTTAAAACAATCAGGAATTAATTCAACTGCTGAGTTAATTGAAATGACAAAATCACAACTAGAAAAAATTAAAAATCTAGGGCGAAAATCAGTTACTGAAATTATTCGTAAGCTAGCTGAACGTGGGCTAGACCTTAAAAAAGATTAATAGATAAGAATAAGGAGATAGCTATGAGTTACATTAACAAACCAGGTAAAACGCGTGCATGACGTAAAATGGTAAGCCGTCAACAAGTTAGTGATGTAATTAGTTATGGTTCAATTGTAACAACAAAAACCAAAGCTAAAGAAACACAACGTCATGTTGATCACATCATTACGCTTGCGAAGAAAAACACTTTAGCATCAAGACGTGCAGCTGCAGCAATCTTAATGAATACAAAAGATTTAAGTGCTGACCAACTTTTACAAAAACTATTTAACGATCTTGGTCCTAAGTACGCTAATCGAAACGGTGGTTATACTCGTGTTATTAAACTTGGTACAAGACCAGGGGACAACACTGAAGAAGCTGTTTTACAATTAGTATAATTCTAAATTAATAAAAACAAACTCATAGCCTTAGATGGTTATGAGTTTTTTGTTTACTTAAGATTTAAATTGATTAGTTATTATTTACATATTGATATCTTAAATCATTAATACTAACAAGATGATTATCTCTTAAAACATAAAAGTAATCTCATCCGTTATGATTAATTTGGTTTAGAAAGAATGCACTCATTTTATGGATTGATAAGGGTTCATTATCTTCAAATACAACCTTACCATTAGCTAGTAGTTTACATTGAAACATTTGATCTTTTGAATAAAGTGTTTCGTTGACAAATAAATAATTTGCAGCTATTAGTTGTTCAATACTTATTCTTGGTGGTTTAGTTTCTAGTTTTAAAGAGTTGTAATCATTAATAGTTGGAATAATTGCATTGATCCGATCAAATGCTGCTTGAACATAACTTGGGTCTTTTTCAATTCCAATTCAATTTCGGTTATTATATTTAGCTGCAGCTGCAGTTGTTCCTGTTCCAAGGAATGGATCTAAAACAATATCATTTGGTTTTGAAGCTGCAATAACGATTTTTTCTAGAAGTTCATAAGGTTTTTGAGTTGAATGAAGTTTTTTGTTATTAACATCTTTTAATCGTTCATTACCTGAACAAATAGCTATATCTCAAACTGAACGTTCTTGTTTGTTATTATTTAATGCTTTTAATGTTTTGTAGTTAAAAGTAAACTTAGCATTCTTATTTTTAACTACTCAAAGAATCGTTTCATGAGCATTACATAATCTTGTTCCAGCAAAATTAGGAACTGGATTCTTTTTGTTTCAAATAATGTCATTAATAAATCAAAAACCTAGGTTTTGGAGATGATATCCGATTCGGTAGATGTTTTGAAATGATCCAATAACAAATAATGAACCATCCTTTTTAAGAACTCTTTTACACTCTTTTAATCAACTAAGAGAGAATTGGTCATAAGCTTCATAATCATCAAACTTATCTCATTCATCATCAATCCCATCAAAAACAGAACCATCAAATCTTAATAAAGTTCCTGTTGTTTGCATAAAATATGGTGGATCTGCAAAAATTAGATCAATGCTATCATCATCTAACTCTTTAAGTTTTTCAGTAGCATCTCCTAGCATAATAGTATTTAAATACTTCTGTGTCATTACTAAAACCTATTTTATATCTATTGTTAAATTATATAAATTTAACTAGCTTAAAAAATAAAAAGTTAGCTTTTAGATTTATTGATTTTAAGGAAGTGAATCTCAATGGAACAGTTTTTTGTTTTCTGTTGTTTTAAAATCGAATTTAAGACTGTATTCGCTTAAATCTTCAACTTTATCTATATCTAATAAGAATATGGCATTGTTTTCAGAAAGACTAGTTGGCACATCTACTGGACGTTTCATAACTCCTTCATCTGCATCAAATAAAGGTCTTATACCATATTCTAATTCAATGTTTATTGTCTTTGTTTTAGAATCAATATTGATAAAATTCAATAACTTGAAGGAAGTCTTTAAATAAAAAAACTAATAAATCGTTTTTATCAAAAAAGATTATACACGACAAAATTTATCCACTTAATAATTAAATATATTCATTAAGTTTAAGTTTTGTTTAACTATCAAGAATCAAAAAACAACCCTCCATAAAGTATTTTTAGAAAGTTGTTTTAAGATTAATAACTAACTCTTAAACTCCAGATTTAAAGATTGCTGTTTTATTAAATCCTTTAAACTCAGAATTTTCTTGTTCACTAAGTCATTTTAAGTTTTCACGATAAGATTTAAATTGTTTAGGGAATTTATCTTTATCTGAACCATCAATTAGATTGTGTGCTGGTCCTTTTTCATTATCATCATGTACTTGAACTAAGAAAGTAAACCCACCCCTTTTGCTTACATCCTTTTCATTATCAACTCTAGTAATAGTTGAATAAATACCAATCGGTAAACCATATTCATTAACTACTAATGAACCAGAAGCACCAAAGAAGATACTACTATAATCTACAAAGGCATTAAAACCAAATCCTGAAGCTGTTGTATTAGCATCTAAAATATGTTCAATTTGTTGTCCTTTAAAGAAACTAGATCTACTAAAAACATCGTTTGGGATATTAGAATTCTTTGGATAATTTCTTCATAACATTTGTTTTCCATTCATTCCTGGAAAACCAGCAATATAAGCTCTTTGAGTATTTAAAGATGTTTTATCATCAATTTTATATTTGTCCTTATTTAGTTTTTCAGATTCTGGTTTGTTTTGATCTTCTCAAATTGATGGGTAATCTAGACTTAGATAAGGAACTGAACCTTGATCATGGTTAGGGTGCTTGTTATCTGAGAATTTCTTAATATCTTCATCTACAGATTTTGTAGCGTTATTAATATGTTCTAATAATAATTTGTATTTATCGTTAATTTTTGCTTTTTGCTCAAGTTCTTTGTATTTAACTTTTAAACCAAAAACTGCAAAATCTTTAGCTATGTATTTTCTTTCAGCATGATTATTAAGTTTATCAATTAACTTATCATTATTTTCTTGATCAAAAATATTTAAGGCTACAAAAACTGTTCTTGGGTTTTCAAATACTTTACTATCATCAAATGTGATTTGTTTAGATCCTTTATCTAAACTAAATGTAGCACTATCCTTAGTGTTGATGAAATATTTAAGATCATTTGTAGTACCATAACTAGTACCTGATTCGATAGCATTAAGATCTGCATCCTTTTTAGGAATCGCTAATACAAAACTATCAATTTTCGCTTGTTTTTGATTATCTTGTGTAAAGTATTCAGGGAATTTATTTCTATGTTTCTCATCATCTTTAATTGCATTGAAAGCTCGCTTGTATACATGGGCATTTGTTGCAATATAAAGCATTAATTCATCAGAGTTTTCTTTACCATCTTTTCAGGCATAATCTAATAATCATCCAGTTCCTGTTGGCTCAAAAGGAATTACTGATTGATTAATTCCACCATTATCCTCTTTAGCATAATCAACACTATTAAAACCAATAGCAAAAGATCTATTCTTTATCTTTTTATATGCTTCATCTTCTTTTATTTTTAAATTTTCAAGCACTTTAGAAGCTGGTCGGTTTAATCTATCTGCTTGTTCTCTTTGTTTTTTAAATTGTTCAAGTAAAGCATTAAGATCAGGCTGAACATTAGGATCAAAACCAGGATTTGAATTATTTAATTTAGGAACAGAATTGTTTGGATCAGGGACAGGACTTGTTTGACTATTAGAATTTAAGTTATTAGTTGATGATTCATTATTGTTTTGATTATCCGTTTTATCATTAGAACCCTTCTTATCATCAAAGTTCATTTGTTTATTAGGTGTTGGTGTTTCTGTTGGTGATCCACTATCCTTTTGATCGCTAGGGTTTGGTTGTTCATTTTGTTTTGTTTGATCATTTGAACTTTGTTTATCATCAGGTTCTATTTGTTTATTTGAACTTTGCTCTTTGTTATTAGATGGAGTTTTTACAACCAGCACATTTTCTAAATAAGAATTAGATACAATAGGAGTAGTCTTTCTTAGATCTTCATAAATATTAACTGCAGATACATAATAGCTTTTATTATGTTCTAAACCACTAAATACAACTGTAGTATCACCTTTAGTATCACTCGCTACTTTAGTTGATTTAATAGATGATGCATTAGAACTAGAACTATTTGGTTTTAATTCAACTTCAACAACTTTTCGTGCATATTCAGAACCTACATTTAATAATAAATTATGTTTTTGATCAACATAATTTAAAACACTTGAATGTAAAGTTACATTGAACTTATTTTTGTTTGATGGGTTATTATTTCTTGTTGTATTAGTTACTAAACCTTTGTTAGTTTTTGTTTGGTTATCTACTTTTTTGTCATCAACTTTTTGTTCATTTGTACAAGATGCTGCAACTGCTATTATCCCTGTTGTAGCTAGAACACTAATACCACTTAATAAAAATATTCTTTTGTTTTTGGTCATTGCTATTTCCTTATTAGTTTAAAGTTTTGATAAGGATTAAGTTATCGTTTGGATCGATTAAGGTATTCTCAGCACCATAGTCAAATCTATATGTTTTAGATTTTTCTGAGCTTTCTTCATTATCGTAGATACCAAGAACTTTAACAATAATTTGAGAATATGTTTTTTTGGTTTGTTCACTTATCTCAAATCCAGGTATCATTACTTTTCCATTAGAGATTAATAAATTTTTACTAATATCGTCATAAGGTGTGCTATATTGTTCTCTATCTCTTTCAAGACCGAGCAAGACAACCTTTAAATACTTTCCGTTAATTGTAGTATCGGTTTCTTTACTTTTAACACTTAGTTCTAATTTATTATCACTTTCTGCCAAAGTAATAATTGCAGCTTTTTTGTTTTTCTCAGTATCAGGAATTTGCTTTTTACCTTGTGGTTTTTTGACGGTAATAGTTTTACTTTTATCACTTTCAGTAAGGACGATATTAACCATACTCTTATCATCAGGTCTATTACCATTATTCTTAAAAATGAATGCTGATTCTAATTTATATCGTCCCGATTCTACAATCGGTTTAAAAACAAAATTAAAAGCATTATTTTCATCTATATTTTGGATGATTGCATGGGCTTTATCTTTTCCGTTTTCATTTTTTAAGACAACAACTATATTTTTATCTTTCAGTTCATCTTTATAATCTTGCTTATGAAACACCAATGATAATACACCATCGTTTGACCCAGGATATAGATCTATTTGTGGTTGATTATCTTTGAATCTTAATAAAGGTTTACTCTTATCTATATTTTCTTCAGCAGAAGAATCATTGTTACCACTACCATTTTGGTTTGGATGCGGATCTGTCTCTTTAGGTTTTAGATCTTGCCCGCCCATTCCGTTTTGTTGTTGTTGTTGTTGTTGTTGTTTTGTTGGCGGTTGATTTTGTCCCTCTGATTGTTTTTGATCTTCTTTAGGATCTTTATCTTTTTTGTTGTTTATATCTGTTGGTGGGTCTAGTTTTGTTTTAGGAGTTTGTTCCGCTTTTGGTTTAGAACCCATAGAATCGCTTTCTAAACCATTTTGTTTAGATTTATCATCTCCAGTTTTTGATTCATCTTTTTTAGGAGCTGGCTCTGTAGGAGCAACATCTTCCATCTTTTCAGATTCTTTTGGTTTGTTTTGGACTTCTGGTTGCTTTGGATTTGATATAGAACCTGAACTATTGCTATTGTCGGGTTTATTTTGATCATCCATTTTGTTGGGTGTATCTGATTTTTGTTTGCCATCACCATCCATTTGTCTTGAACTATCATCCTTATCTTCTTTTTTAGTTTCTGGCATTTTAGGAGTTTGATCTTTTTGATCTTTTTGATCTTTATCTACTTTATTCTTACCGGTTTCATCTTTATCTTTTTGATTATTAGTAGGATCACTTGGTTTTGTAGTCTTGTCTACACTATCCTTTTTAGTGTCAGAAGGATTCTTTTTAGGTTGACTAGATAAAGGATTATTTGGCTTTGGTTTTGAAGGTGTAGAAACTTTATTATCTGATGGTTTAGATAATGAGTTTTGTGGATTGCTCTTTTTTGTATCATTTGGCTTTGATGGCTTAGTTGGACTACTATTTTTAGGAGTACAAGCAACAGCAACTGCACTTATACTAGCTGCTGATAAAAGTACTAAACCACTAATTAATCATTTAAGTTTTGATTTATATTTCATAAGCCATTTACACCCTTCTTTAGCTTATTAATTTTATATTATTTTTTTAAAATTGCTTAGCTTTAAATACAACTCTTTTGATAGAAAATATAACTTACTAAAACTTCTTTAATTAAAAACAGACATAATCAGTGGTAGCACCATTATATCTGTTTATATTTTTAATAACTTAATTAGATTATTTTTGTATTACTTATTCTAAGGTAGCGAGTCTTAGCTAATTGTTGATTTTTTAGACAATTTATTTTTTTAAATCAGCTATAAGTTAAAACTAACCTTATAAGTTATTGTTTGTTTTCTTGATCTTTAGTAGGTAATAATTTTTGGTTTAGTTTTCTCTTTTTGTAATATTTAGCAATGATTAATATTACAACAACACTTACTCCTAATACCACAGAACCTACGATTAAACTAATTCTTTGATGTAGAGCTATTTTTGTTTGTTCATCAACATAGATTTGATTAAGATTAATTTCATTAGTTTTAAGATGATCAGCAAAATGTAATTGTTGATCTTTTAAAGTGATTTTAGTAATAACAAGATCATTTAATTTATTAGCTTCATCAATGATTAAACGAATTGTTGAATCAGTAACCTTAAGAAAAGGAAATAATTTAGTTTCTGATACTTTAGCATTAATGTTAGTAAATGTTAAACTAATTGTTTTAATATCTAATAAAGATAAATCAGCCAAACCTAAAGTAAGTTCTAAAACATAAAAATTAGAAGCATTTTTATAGACTTTAAAATTATTAATTAAATTACTAATTTTATTAGATGCAACTAATACAGATGGAGTAATAATAAGAGTAGATCCTATTAATGTTTTTGTGATCAATTTAATTAATTGTTGTTTTTTAATCATATACTTATTTATCTTAAACCTTTAGATATTATTATAAATAAAAAAGCCGCACATTTTTGTGCGGACTTATATTTTTATCTTTTAGCTAATATTTCTTTAAGGATAGTGAATGAAATTGCAGGGTTAGCTTGAGCTTTGGTTTTTTTCATTAATTCACCCATAATGAATTTTTCAACACGATCTGGACGTTCATCATATTGAGCCATCATAGCATCATTATTAGCTATGATTTCGTTTAATAATTTAGTTAATTCATTTTTATCAGTGATTTGTTCAAAACCAAGTTCTTTGATTAATACTTCTGGATCTTTGTTTGTTGAATAAATTTGTTCAAGAATTGTTTTTGTTTGTTTACCATTGATTAAGGTTTGATTAAATAGTTGAATCATTTTTGCAATTTTAACTAATGTATCTTCACTTATTTGATCAATAGTTTTATTTTGTTTATTAATTAAACCTAAGAATTCTAAACAAACTCATTTATAAACATTAACACTTGATTTTGCTATTTGGTTAACAAAATCAAAAGCTTTATATAATGATCAATCAGCTAATAGTTGTTCAATAGCAACACTATTCATCCCATCAGCTAATAATTCAGATCGAACTTGATCAATACTACTTTTTTTAGTAGCTAATAAATCAGCTACAAATTGATCAGATAAAGATATTGGAGCAATGTTTGGTTCACTGATGTATCGATAATTAACCGCATCATTTTTTGAACGCATGAAAACTGTTGAGTTTGTTTGATCATCATATCTTCTTGTTTGTTGTTCTACTAATTGATTAGTTAAGATCAAATTAGTTTGTCGTTTTATTTCATAATTAATGGCTTTAGCAACATTACTAATTGAGTTGATGTTTTTGATTTCAACTTTAGTTCCAAACTTACTATCACCATATAAGCGAACTGAAATATTAACATCTGCACGCATTGATCCATCTTCTAATTTAGCATCTGAAATATCATTAAATAATAATATTTTTCTTAATTCTTCTAAATAAGCAACAGCTTCATCTGCACTTCTTAAATCAGCTTCAGTTACGATTTCAATTAATGGTCAACCAGCTCGGTTGTAATCTAGTAAGATTTTGTTTTCAATTCCAGTTTGTTTAGCTGTATCTTCTTCAAGATGGATTCGATTGATTCTGATCTTTTTAGTTTGATCATTACATTTAATATTGATATAACCATCATATCCAATTGGATACTGTTGTTGGGTAATTTGAAACCCTTTTGGTAAATCTAAATAGTAGTAATGTTTTCGATCAAAAGCAATGTAATGATGGTTTGTTTTCATATTTAAAGCATTAGCTAAAAATAAACCTTTATAAACAGCTTGTTTATTAACAGTTGGTAAAGCTCCAGGGTGTGCTAAATCAACTTCATTAATGTTTAGATTAATTGCAGCTTTATGATCTGCACTTGTGTTTGAAAACATTTTTGTTTTAGTGTTTAATGCTGTATGGACTTCAATTCCAATGATGACTTCAAAATTATTCATTACTATTTTCCTTTAAAGCTTGTTCAATTAAATAAGCAGCATTTAACACTTCTTGATCATTAAATACTTTAGAAAATAAATTTAAGCCAACATGACCTGATTCGTTTTTAATAAATGGAATTGAAATTGATGGAAGTCCACTGAAGTTAGCAATTTGTAATACATCTGTAATTTCATTAGTTGTTGGTTGTTGAGTTCTTACAGCTTCAATAGTTTCAGCAACATCATTTGTTGTTAAATGAATAAAGATAGTGTTTTGATCATTTAAATGTTGATTGATTGCTTCTACAATTAGATTACGCATCTTTTTAGCATTCATAAAGATTGGTTCAATTGTGTTTGATTGAGTCACAAAAGCCCCCATATATAAACGCTTTTTGATTTCACTATTAAAGAATTGATTACGAGTGTTATAAAGTAAATCTTCATAATTTTTATAATCAACTAACTGATGTCCAAAAGTAATATTGGTTAAGTTAGATAAAGAAGATAGTCCTTCAGCATAAGCAATTACTTTATAAATTGATGGAATTGCTTGAATCAATTTAAAATCATATTCTACAAAACTAACTTGATGATTATTAGCTTTAAGCTCAGCTATTAGTTGATCAAAAGCAAGTTTATATTCTGGTTTAAATAAAGCATAAATATCTTTAATGATTTTAAAGTGATATTTTTGGTTTGAATTTAGTTGATCATAAAAATTAGTATTAATGTCTACACTTGTACTATCTTTATAATCTCTTTGAACTATAGCATCTAAAACAATAGCTACATCAGCTACATCATTTGCTAAGATTCCAACATGATCAAGTGAAGGACTAAATGGCATTACTCCATATCTTGAAACAATTCCATAAGTTGGTTTATAACCACAAATACCTAATAAAGAAGCAGGTCGACGAATTGAATCCCCAGTATCAGTTGCAATTGCATAAGGTACTACTCCTTGTTGTACTAATAGTGCAGAACCAGATGAAGAACCACCAACAACTCTGTTAGGATAATCAACATTAATAACAGGACCAAAAGCTGAAGCTAATCCAGTTCCACCAAATCCAAATTCATCACAATTTGTCTTGTTAATCAAGATTGCTTTATTTTGATCTAATAAAGTTTTAATGTGTGCATCATATGGGGGAGTATATTTACTTAATAATTTAGAGCCACCAGTTGTAATAATATCTTTTGTAATAATATTATCTTTTAGTGAATAAGGAATACCAGCTAAAAATTGGTTAGGTTCTATAGTACTTTTATCAAATTCTTTAGCAAGTTCTAAAGCTTGTTTGTAATTTGTAGCTAAAGTTGCATTAGCTTCTTTTAGTGCAATATCTTTGTTGATTGCTTCATTTACTAATTGTTCAACAGTTATTTCTTTATTAATTAGTTGGTTATGTAAAGTTCGAATTGTTTTATTTTTCATTTTTTAGAACTCCATAATTTTGTTGAACTTCAATGTGACAATCTAATACTTCTTTATGATTTAGATTAGCATTTTGATCAATTTCATCATCTCTTAAGTAGTTATCAAATGATTGATGAATATTAAGTAAAGGTTTAGTGTTAGTTAGATCAAAATGATCAAAGCATTTAAGATCATTAACTAATTGTTCTATTGCTTTAATAATGTTAGCTTCTTCTTGTTCATTAATATCAAACATTGATGTTTGTTTTAAATCAGCTATATTGATTTCATATTTCATATTATCTTAATCCTTAATCAACATGAATTGGTACATTTTTATCTTCGACAATATCATCTTCATACTCATATCGAATCAATGGTACAACAATCTTAAAGATTGGATAAATAATCATTAAATTTAATATAACCATGAATGGGAATAAAGCTGCTCTAATTGATAACCATTGAGTATATTTTAGTGATGATAGTTCAGCATCAAATGATGGCATCATCAATAAGTTAACAACAGCTTCAGTTAATAAGATTGTAACAAGCACAGGAGTAAAGACAACAAACCAATTACCCTTCTGTTGTTTTTTACTATATTTCTTTATTAATCATTTAACTAATAAACATAACCAAACAACAATGATTGATACAACAAAGAAACCAGAAATTAAAGCTATCATTGTAGTAGCTGGAAGTCTTAGATCAAATCCAAAGACTTGAATTGAGAATCCATTATCTTTAATTCCTGGCGCAAAATATAAGAATAAAACAATAATAACACCAATAAATAAGGTAGCTAGTGAACTATAAATAGCAAACGGAATATCGCGTTTTTTAGATGTAGTTAGAATGATTCGAATCAATCCACCAATTAGACCATATGCCATTGCAGCAATTAAATACCCATGGTGGAAGACACCTGCAGTTAAAGCAACAGCTAATAAATCTGTCATTGCTCCAATAAAAATACCTAAGATTGGACCAAATAATAATCCACCAATTTTAATTAAAATTCCTTCAAGCGTAACCCGGGTTCCTGGTCAGGCTCTAAAAATAACAGATGCAGTATTAGCTGATAAAACAGTTAATAAGATAATAACAGCAACTGAGATCGAGATCACCATTCCAATATTGGAGATCCCTTTAATTGATGGTCTTGGAATAATATAAAATCGTTTTTGATAACGAATTGAATAATATATTTTTTTAATAACTGTAAAAATAATAAAAGTAATTAAAAAAGCTAAAAATATTAAAATGATTTGTCAACTCTTAAACCCCTCAACTTCAACTGTTGTATTATGAAGTTTACTTTGTATATTCATTAAGAATTCACCTCATTTCATAGTTTGTATATTTTATCATTTTATTGGATCTCTATTATTTTTAATCAAATATTGATTAGCTTGACTAAAATGCTTGTTTTGTATAAATCCTAAGTGAGCACTTAAAGGGCTTGGATGTGGACACATTAATATTAAGTTTTGAGCAGTATTAATGTATTTTAAATATGATTGAGCTTGTTTTCCTCATAACATATAAACCACATTTTTAACTTTACTTAATGCTTTAAAAATATCAACCATCATCTCTTCATAACCAAAAGCTTTATGTGAGTTTGGTTGGTTCATATTCACTGTTAAAACAGTGTTTAATAATAAAACACCTTGTTTAGCTCAAGGTTCTAAATCCCCATCTACTTTTTTAATATTAAGATCATATTCAAGAGCTTTAAAAATATTAATTAATGATGGAGGTAAGGGTTTGTAGTTATTATCTACACTAAAACACAAACCATTAGCTGTATCTTTAGTATGATAAGGATCTTGTCCTAAGATCACAACCTTAGTATCTTCTATATCAAAATATTTAAAACAACGAAAACGTTGTTCTATTTTTGGATAAATAATATGATCTTGACTTGCTTTTTTAAGATTGTTTAAGATCTTTGTTGCATAAGGTTGTTTTAGACAATGATTAATTATGAAGTCTTTTCATTTCATGAATCAGATACATTTTGATTTGATGCTACAACTTTATTTAAATCAACAACATATTTAGTTAAATTAGCTGCTGCAGCTGTATTATTAGCATCAGTACCTATAGTTGCTTTAGGATTAGCTAAAGCTGCAAAAGCTAAGTTAGCATATTGTTGTTTTTCATCAACTTTTTTAGAAACAACAGATTTTTTGATTGCTTCAACAAATTTACGTGAAGAGATAAAGTGATCACGAACAATTGGTTGATTATCAACTATGAATGCATATGGATAAACACCATTAATACCATTATTGTGTTCATAATAAAGATGATCTAAGATATCTTTATCTTCTGTGTATTTTCTATTTTCTAATTCAAATAAAGCTTTTGTATCAGCTTTTAATTCTTTACCTAAAACATTAAAAGCTTGAATCTTATTAATACCACCAGTGAAGTATTCATAGTGAACTACTGCACCATCTTTTTGTTGTTGAGTAAGTTCTTTATTATTGTTATTAGCTTTGATTAATGCTTCGTTTTTTGAAGTTAATTCTTGATTAGTTCGATCAACTCTTAAAGTAGCTGGAGCAAAGTTAAATACCATATCATTGATTGGTAAAGCATAAACAAGGTTTTTAACTCCATCTTTATAAACTTTTTTATCATCAACTGATAAAGCAGCATTAACTAAACTAAGTGGATTTTTAAGTGGATCAGCACTATTTTTTTCAGGAAGCATAAAACTAGCTCCATCTTTAGCTGATGTGTTTAATCAAGCATAGTGTAATTTAATATTTTTTACTCTAACAAAAACATTATGTAAACTACGATCAGCTATTTGTTGATCAGTTAATGGCTGACCAAATTGTGGTAAATCAATTGATAAATCTTTAACACCTTTAATGAATTCATATTCGAACTCAAAGTTATAAAGAGCAAGTTTAAATGTACGTCTTCCTGCTCCTACTCCTCTTACTAATCCATTTAAGAATTCTTGTTTAACTTCTGAATCTTGTTGTGAACGGAAGTTATAATCTTTTACATTAACTTCTTGAGCTAAAAACTTAGTTAATTCATCAGTCATAGTTGTAGCGTATGCATAAACACTATCACTAACTTGAGCTTTATTATAAACATCAACAGCATTTTTAATTGATGCTAATTTTTGTTCATTATATATTGTTTTATTTAATTCATATTGATTAGTTTGAGTATTTAAAGTTTCAAAGTTAATTGGTAAAGTGCTTGTTTTAGTATCTTTATCTGTACTTAGTGGATGATATGATAAACCATTGTGAATTGTTCTAAGCATTTCATTTTGAAGCACAGCAATACTAATTGGATTAATCTTTTTAGGATCAGTATCTTTTGTTCAAACAACTTCTGGTTTTTCATTAACTAAAACATAACCATTAGCATCAATTTCTTTGTTATTTTTATCAACTCGTTTATTATCTTTAACTGTTACATAAGATAGATCACCAGATCTAAAGTATTGTTGATTTAAAAGATTTTGGTTTTGGAAAGCTAATTCGTGAACAGCATTAGCTCCGTTTGGAGCTTTAATTGTTAATGCTAATTTTCCATTATCTTTAATTGTTACATAGTGTGCTTTAACAACAGGATTAGCAGCAGCTGAACAAGATGCAGCAATTAAAGGAACTATTACTAGTGCACTAGTTGCTAAGAGAGCGAACAACCTTTTTTTATTTTTATTTAATTTCATAATTACCCCTTTTAATTATTAGTTTATTTAAAGGCAAAGAAACGAGATATTTGCTTATTAAAGGTTAAAATCACATATCCTGTTGTACCACTTCTATTCTTTGCTATATCAAATTTAACATTAGGTGATTGGTCATATGTTTGTGAATTGTTATTATTTGAATTTTGTAAATTAACAACAGCAGCTCGATCGTAATGAATAAAAGCAACAATATCAGCATCTTGTTCAATTGATCCAGATTCTCTTAGATCAGATAATTTTGGTCCTGAATCATCATATTGCGAATTAAACATTCCCTTTGGAGCATTGTTTTTAATTAAACCACTAGAAGCACGATTTTCAGCTTGTCGTGATAATTGAGCTAATGCAATAATTGGTGTTTTTAAATCTTTAGCTAAACTCTTAAGTTTTTGTGAAATTTTACCAACTTCTTGAGCTCGGTTCATTGATCCTTGTTCTGTTGGTGAAATCAATTGTAAATAATCAATTACAACAAAAGCAATATCATTCTTTTTAGCTATTTCTCTTAATTTTGATTCAATATCTAAGATTGTTAATGGGTTCTTATCATCCATGTAGATCGGTCAATGATTGATCTCTTTTAATTTACTAGCAAATGCTGAGTTATTCTTTTTGTTTGTTTCATATTCTGGATGTTTTAGAAAATCAAGTTTTTCAATTTCTCTACTTGGAATATGAGTTTCAGCAGCAATCATTTTTTTAAGAATTTGTTCATTAGGCATTTCTAATGAAAAAATAACAATACACTTTGTTTTCTTGTTTTTAACATTGATTTTATTCATTTGGTTTAAAATGATTTGTTGTTCAATTTCTTCGTTTTGTTGCATGATCCGTTTGATGTTATTAACAACAACATTTAAAGCAAAAGTTGTTTTACCCATCCCAGGACGTGCAGCAATAACAACTAATTCCCCTGGGCGAAAACCATTATTAGTAAAAGCATCAATCCCTGAATATCCAGTTGGTACTAAATCTGGTGATTTGTTTTCAGTTTTAAAATCATTTAGTTTTTCTTTATATTCATCAACTACACTATTAATTGATTTCATTGATGAAGTTGATACATCAGATAAGATCTGTAATAATTGATCCCGAATGTTATCATATTCAACTAAATAATTATTTAAACCAATATTTAGATTTAATAAATTAGTGGCAAAATCTTTTAGATTTTGTTGTGTAATACCAATTTTAACAATATCTATTAGATCTTCTAAACTCTCACTATAAGAAAGTTCAATATCTAAAATAATATTTATTTCTTCTTTAATTTTTTCTAATTGATCAAGTTTATTAACTTTACTTGAATCTTCAGCACCAACTGATAAGATTGTTTCTAGATTAATACTTCGATCTGAAGTTTTTAGTTTATAAATTGCTAAAAAAATATCCTTAATAACACCGATACTACTATCAAGGTGTTTTGGGTTAATCTTATTTAAAGCAACATCAGCGTGAAGGTTATCGACCAAGATTGCTTTGATAATTTTACGCAATGCTTCAATTAGCATATTTTGATGCGTCTTTGCCATATCACTCATATTAAACCTCGATAGTACTATTGATTAATTAGGCTTTAGTAACAACAACTTTAATATTTGCAACTACTTGTTTATGTACTTGCACTTGAACAATATGTTCACCAATACCTAAAGCATGTGGTTTAGTTAACATATGTTTTGTTACAACTTTACTATCTTTATTTAGTTCTTCAATAATTTGTTTATTACTGATGTTACCAAATGTTTGTAAATTATTAACTTTTAAACTAAAGTGTAATACTTTTGATTCAAGTTCTTCTTTTAGTAAAGTAGCTTGTAGAATTGCTTCTTGTTCTTGAGCTTGTAAAGCTTCTAGGTTTTGGTTTAAGATTTGTTGAGATGTAGTTGTATAAGCAACAGCTTTCTTTTGTCTAATTAAAAAGTTTTTAGCATATCCATCTGCTACTTCAACAATTGTATTTTTAGAACCTAATCCCTTAATATCTTCTAATAAAATAACCTTCATAAAAACCACCTTTTTAATTTTAAAAATGTACAAAAAGCAGTGAAACGACTGCAAAGCACATCATCTCACTGTTCATTGTCAATTATTCTTTTACGTATGGTAGTAATGCAACAAAACGTGCACGTTTAATTGCATTAGAAACTCGACGTTGCATACGAGCGCTACAACCAGTTACACGACGTGGTGCAATTTTGTTATTATTGTTAATAAATCCTTGTAATAATTGAACATCTTTGTAATCTACATGTTCAATTCCTTTTGAAGATAGTAAACATCTTTTTTTTCTTCTAGGACGTTGTTTGTTTGGATTAAAAGCCATGATTAACTCCTTTTGTTTATTTATTCATCTAAACTATCCATTCACATTGATTGTTCATCACTTAAATCATCATTACTTGATTGATTTGATGATGAATTGTTATATGTTGTGTTTGGGTTAGTGTTTGAATATGATCCAATGTTATAATCAAAGTTATTGTTTTGTTTTACATTATCATTAACTGGATTATATTGGTCATTCTTTCTTGATCCAAGTCCTTGAACATTATTAGCAACAACTTCAGTTACATAAACGGTTTGCCCGCTTTTGTTAACATAACTTCGAGATTGTAATGCCCCTTCAACAACTAATGGATCACCTTTTTTGATGTACTGATTAATGAAATCAGCACTTTTAGCAAATGCGACACAATTAATAAAAGATGTAGGCATATTACGCGTTGGTCCATCAACTGCAATACTAAAATTACAAATTGATAACCCTTGAGTTGATGTTGATGGTCTAGGATCTTGTGATAAGCGACCAACTAAGAACACACGATTTAGCATAATATTACCCTAACATTTACTTTCTTAATTTTACTACGCTTTTTTGTTTACTTCACGTTCAGCACGAGCTGCTTCATAAGCTGCTTGACGTTCAGCAGCACGACGTGCAGCTTCTGCTTGACGAACCTTGAAGATTTCACCTTTCTTTTCGTTACGTGCAACTTTTTTAGGATTAATAGTTGCTTTGTAACCGTAATCTTTTTCAAGATTGATAATTAAGTGACGTAATACATTTTTGTTAATGTTTGCAAAACGTCTAAATTCACTAATTGCAGTGTTGTCTGTAGTTTCAAAGTTAAAAACATAACGGTATGCTTGTTTTACTTTGTTAATTTCATATGCTAATGTTTGTAAACCTTCATAGTTGTTTTCTTTAACTTCTGTTTTTAAAACAGCTTTTAGTTCATTAGCAACTTTATCTGCAGCAGATTGTTCGATATCTCCACGAACAACTAGCATAATTTCATATTTTGCCATGTTATTTCCTCTCTTATGGTTTAGTAGCTAAAATTAATTAGCAAGAGTGTTTAAATCTATAAAATAAATAAAACCTAAACGGTCTATTAATAATGTAATTAATTTAGTTTAGGTGCAAATATAAATTAAACTAATAAATTATAGCAAATTCAGCTATATCATTTTTATTTATTAGCATTATATATAAGATATAGTAAAAGATATTTATTAGGATTAGCTAAATTATCAACAAAACTTTGTTCTTATCATTATATCTAGTTTTTGGTTGTTATTTGAATATTAAATTGAGATC
>NZ_JFDP01000001.1 GCF_000731915.1 Ureaplasma diversum NCTC 246 | reverse complement strand
TTTTTGAAGACTGATTATTTGCTCATGCTAATATTGATAAACCATCAGTTTTCTCATACTATGATGGTCTTTGACAAGGAATTTGTAAAGAATTAGTTTATGAACATGGAGTTCCTAAACTATACATCATCCTTGATGGTGATTGAGAACTATTTAAAGAACGTATTTATAAACGTAATCGAGCAGTTGAAATTGAAAACTTCGATAAGAATGAAACATATTTCAAACGTTTATTAGAACTTTATACAAGTTATATGACAAATGTATGTAAGGACTTTGGCATTAACTATTTAGTTTTAGATGCAAGACAACCAGTTGAAGTTAGTGTAGCTACTGTTCAAAAGAAATTACAAGAATTAGCAGATGAACAAGCAAAATAATCCTAATCAAAATTTTCAATTATCCAAAAAAGCCAAAATTTGAATTGGTGTAGGTCTTGGTTTATCTGTTGTCATTAGTGGTGTGGCATGAATTGTTTCAACCAAGAGAAAACCTAAACCAACCAATTATAATGAATGTTTAAAAAGTAATGGTGAAGAGTATTGTAAAAAACACTTTGATCCAAATAAACAAGAACCAAATAAAACATAAATATGAAGGAATTGTTAAAACAACAATTCTTTTTTTATTGTCAAACATTTAATCATCTAAATATAATTTATAATTATTGTATTGAGACAATAAATAGAGTTATGAATAGGTTTAAAAAGGGGATTAAAGATGGAAAATATATTGAAGTTGATAAAGAATGAGAAAGTGGAGTGGAAGAGATTAGGGGATGTTTGCGAGTTTAAAAGGTGCCAATATATAACAAAGAAGGATATTATCGATGGCGATATTCCTGTAGTGTCTGGTGGTATAAAACCTGCTTATTATCACGGAATTAGTAATAGAGATGGTATAATAATAACAGTTGCAGGAAGCGGAGTTAATGCTGGTTTTGTTAGTTATTGAGATCAACCAATTTTCTTAGGTGATGCTTTTTCAGTTGAACCTATTGAAAATTTAAACAAAAGATATTTATATCATTGATTAATAAGTGTTCAAGACAAAATTTATGGTTTAAAACAAGGGGCAGGAATTGCACACGTTTATAGTAAAGATTTAGCTCGTTTTATAATCCCAATTCCACCATTAGAAGTCCAAAACTACATCGCTTCAATCCTTGATCAATTTGATTCATTAACAAGCAACCTTTCCGAAGGTTTACCTAAAGAAATCGAACTTCGTCAAAAACAATACGAATACTATAGAGATCAACTCTTATCTTTTAACTCAAATAATGAGTAATTTATCTAAAGTAGAAAAGTAATATTAATCCATTAATTTTACTTTCTTTCCCATTTAAGTATAAAAATAAAAACTTATTTTAAATGTTATGAAAAAGAAACTATCTAATTTTTTAATATCAACTACTATCATTGGTTCATTAAGTTTATTAGTTGCTTGTACTACTAATAACAAAACTAAAGAACCAATTATTTTTGATACTAAAAATAATCAAAAAACTACTGATCCAACCACACAAAAAACTGATCAAGAAACTAATAACCAAACTTTTAAAAATCAAGAAATAGCAAAGCAAGAAAACAATCAAGAATCAACTAAGAATAATACTAAAACTAATACCCAACCTGAACCCTCTCATCCAACTCAATCAACACAAACCCCTAAAACTCAACCACCTAAAATTGCCCCAAAACTTGCTTATGAACAATTAGTTAGTGAAGTGAATAACTTTATTAATAATGATCTTAAAGAACTTAAGTATGAATTTTATAGAGATCAATTAAACGATCTTTTAAACAATACATCTTATTCTTTAATAACTAAACAATATAAAGATTTAGATAGTTTTTATACAACAGCTAATAAAGAGTTATTAGATGTTTTTAATAATACAAAAGCTAATTATAAAAATGCAATTGATCCTAATTTAACATCAAAAGATTTAGTTCTTAAACAAGGAACTAAAGAAGATGAAACAGTAGGTGTTAAATTCTTTAATGATACGCAAGCTAATATTCCTATCAACGAAGAAGCCAAAGCTTTTGTCTCTTTACTTTCTTTATCTGATATAAAAGATTATTACTTTAGTGAACAAGATAAAGCTAAAAAGCAAGAAATTCAAAAACACACTAAAGAAGTAATAAAAGGTGCTAAAACTACTAAAGAGAAAATCAGAAAAATCTATGATTGAATCCATAGTAATTTAAAATATGCATTTAATAACGATACAACAGCAGCTATTGATCCAGTTCATGCACTAAAAATCAGAACCGCAGTATGTGGTGGATTTAGTAATTTATATAAAGCAATGTTAGATTCGATTGATGTTAAGAATGTAGTTGTAATAGGTTGATCTAAGTTTGGTGCTCACCAATGAAATCTTGTTTATGATGAAGAAACTAAACAATTCTTTCATTCAGATCCAACTTGAGGCAAAGATCCTTATTTTAGCCCATCAATTAAAGACTTCTCTAAAGATCATAGAGCTACTAAGATATTAAATGCTTATTATCAAGAAAATGATTTCTTATATGAGTATGATCGTGGTTTTACTATTCATAAATATTTAAAACCAAAAGATAATAAAGAAGTAAAACCACCATTATCTATTAAAGATAAATATAGTGTTGTAGCTATATCACAATCAGCTCTCAGTACTATTAATCATTTATATGTTCACAAGAACATTAAAAGAATTGATTATAGTTCAGGAACTTATCAACTTAAATCTTTTAATGTAGATCAAGATAATAGTGTTTTTAGTTCTTTAGATGGTGTTTTATATTCTAAAGATAAAACAACACTATTAGTTGTACCAACTCAATATACTAAAGATAGTATTACTTTATCTAAGAATGTTAAAACAATCTTAGATTGAAAATCTTCTTTAGATAGTTTAAAGCTTAAATCAATTAATGTAGAAGCTGGTAATTATTGATATGGTAGTTTTGCTAATATCTTATATGATAATAGCTTTTCTAAAATCATTTATGTACCACGACAAATTT